>NZ_JARUXE010000026.1 GCF_030433895.1 Arthrobacter sp. PsM3
GACGCCGATTCGCACGGACGCTACGCGGATCCGGGTAGCGCTGGGCCGGGAGCGTAGCGCGGAGCCGGGAGCGTCGCGCTCGGCCGGAAGCGTAGCGAAAGTCGCGCGGCAGGGGCCAGCCGGGGCGCGGGCGACCCCGGGCGACGCGCTTTCGGACAGGCGACGCCGATTCGCACGGACGCTACGCGGATCCGGGTAGCGCTGGGCCGGGAGCGTGGCGCTGGGCCGGGAGGGTAGCGCGGAGCCGGAAGCGTGGGGGAAAGTGGCGCGGCAGGGGCCAGCCGGTGCGCAGGTCAGATGGTGGGGCCGCGGAAGCGGGAGAACCCCCGCCAAAGGCCGTAGATGGCACCTCCGACGGTGGCGGCCTTGAGACCCAGGGTGGCCGCGCGCCGTCCGGAGCGGAAGTCGTAGATGGGCCAGTTGTTTTCACGGGCGTGGCGGCGGAGCCGGGCATCGGGGTTGATGGCCACGGGATGGCCCACCATGCTCAGCAGCGGGACGTCATTGTGCGAATCGCTGTACGCCCAGCACCGGCTCAGGTCCAGGCCCTCTGCCGCCGCCACCGCGCTCACAGCCACGGCCTTGGCGGGTCCGTGCAGGATCTCCCCGACCAGCCGCCCGGTGTAGGCGCCGTCCCGGACTTCGCCCACGGTGCCCAGTGCCCCGGTGAGGCCCAGCCGGGTCGAGATGACCGTGGCCACCTCGATCGGTGTCGCCGTCACGAGCCAGACCTTGCGGCCCACCCGGAGGTGCTGCTCGGCCAGGGCCTTGGCCCCCGGCCAGATCCGGGATTCAATCATCTCGTCATACACTTCTTCGCCGAGGGCCTCAATGTCCTTCACGGTGATGCCGCAGGCCAGGCCAAGGGCCGTGTCGCGAACGGCATGGACATCATCCAACTTCTCGCCGCGGAGCACGAACATAAGCTGTTTCCGGGCAATCCCGATCGCCTGGGGAATCGTGAAGGCCCCGCGCTGGTGCATCTTACGGGCCACATGGAACAGGCTGGCCCCCCGCATGAGGGTGTTGTCGACGTCGAAGAACGCGGCCTCGCCGTGCTGCGGTGCTGCAGCCGGCGCCGTGACCACAGCGACGTACTTCTCTTCGGACATGCCACGAGTCTAGTCAAAGCCCGCGCCGTTCCCGTCGCCGGGGCCGCAGCGGCGACGGATATGTCCGCCGCGTCGACGCGGAACGGGCTCCCGGGCTACCGTGGAGCCATGCCAAGCCCCGACGTCGTCCTCATCACCAAAGCTGACTGCCATCTCTGCTCGGCGGCGCGCGCCGCCGTCGACCGCGTCACAAAGAGCCTCGGGATCGGCTGGCGGGAGCAACCGGTGGACGGCGATGCCGAGCTGCGGGAACGCTTTGCGGAGGAGATTCCAGTGCTGCTGGTGGACGGTGTCCAGCGTGACTTCTGGAAGATCGACGAAACCCGGCTCGAGCGCACGCTGCGGCGCGCGCTGGGCCAGCAAGCTTGACGGGCGGAAGCGCCGGCTTTGTTCGCTGAACTGAGGGACCTCTAGAGTGGAAGACATGACGCCACTCAATGGAGCAGATAGTGACTTCGCTGGATTCATCCCCTGAGGCGGTGCCCGGGGGAGCAGGGACTGCCGCCAAGCAGATACCGCCCGCGGCCGTGGCCCGGCTGACCATCTACCTGCGCGCCCTCACCACCCTGCTTGCGGAGGGCGTCGACCGGGTCTCATCCGAATCGCTGGCCGAGGCCTCAGGCGTCAGCTCCTCCACTCTCCGCAAAGACCTGTCCTATGTGGGCTCCTACGGGACCCGGGGCGTCGGCTACGAAGTGCAGTACCTCAACCGGCACATTGCCGCGGCGCTGGGCCTGACGCACGACTGGAAGGTCGCCATCGTCGGCGCCGGCAACCTTGGCAAGGCGCTGGCCCGGTACGGCGGGTTCGAATCCCGGGGCTTCGACATTGTTGCGATTTTCGATGCGGACCAGATGGTGGTGGGCAGCGAGGTGGGCTGGCTGCGTGTCAGCGATGCTGCCGACCTCGAACCGGTGCTGCAGCGGACCGGAGCCAACATGGTGGTGCTGGCCCTGCCGGCCGCCGTGGCGCAGGACGTCTGCGACCGGGTGATTGCCGCCGGTGTGCGGAGCATCCTCAGTTTTGCCCCGGTGATGCTGCAGGTGCCGCCCGGGGTCAATCTGCGCAAGGTGGACATGGCCACTGAACTCCAGATCCTGGCCTATCACGCACAAAGGGCACAGGACCCGGAGGATGCTGACTAGTTCCAGTCAGCCTTCCGGCTCCCGCGCCCCTGCGCTGGTGTCTGGTGCTTAGGCCTGGTGGCTTAGAAGGGCCCGCCCGGCTGCCCGTACGGGTTGGCGAACGGCTGCCGCTTGGCGAAGTATGGCGACGTCGCCGGCAGGTACAGCATGACGATGCCCGCGATGCCCAGGACGACGGCCAGGGTGCCGAGGCTCGGCGGCAAGAGGCTGAAGATCGACAGGGCCGCGAAGACCGTGCCGAGGATCCGTGCCCAGTTCTTGCCCTTGCGCACGTTCAGTGCCACGAGGGCGTAGAGCCCGGCGCCGATGACGGCGAAAACCACGATGCTTCCGATCAGGACCCCTTTGAGGTCCTCGAATTTGACGTCGGCGCCGCTGCCTGCCATCTGCTGATTGAACATGTTCCGCATTTCGGGGGAGTCGACCATGCCTATCGACACCAGGAGGGAGATCACCCAGATGGCACCGGACGCGACAATGAGCCAGAAGGCCGTGTTGACGAGCTGGGGCATCCCCGGCTTGGCTGCCGGCTGGTCCGAGGGGTACTGGCTGTACGGGGACTGGCCGTACTGCGGAGCCTGCTGGCCATACCCGGGCTGGCCGTACTGCGGAGCCTGCTGGTTGTACTGGGGCTGGTTGGGCTGCGGCGCCTGCTGGTTGTACTGGGGCTGGTTGGGCTGCGGCGCGTTCTGCCCGTACTGGGGAATCTGCGGGGCGTTTTGCCCGTACTGCGGCGCCTGCTGGCCATACTGCGGCGCGGACGGGGCCTGGCCATACTGGGGCGCAGCGGGCGGAGTCTGTCCGTACTGCGGGGCGGACGGCGGCTGCTGGCCGTACTGGGGTGCGTTCTGGCCGTAGCGCGGTGTGGGCTGTTCGCCCGGCTCGGGGGCGTCCGGATTCTTCGGCGGGACTGGCGGGATGCTCATGGCGTTCCTTTGCGTGGCGGTCTGGTTCAGATACCGGAAACAGCTTCCTGCCCTGCCCCCAGCATGGTTTACGTCCACCGTACCGCGCGTCGCCGCCTGCGCGGATCATTCCTGCGAGGTATTCTCGGCGCCAACGCGGCGCCCACGCGGAGCCCGAATGAAGCCCGGATGTAGTTCGACATAAGCCGGATGGTGCCGTCCGTCGGCCGCCGTTCAGATGCGGCCCCGCAGCGAGACGAACCATGCCTGCGAGTTGGGCAGCCACATCAGAACAACCGCCGCCAGGCTGATGATGAAGCTGGGCCAGCTCCCGCCCCCACGGCCTTCGGCGGCGGCAGCGTTGAGGATGGCCAGCAGGAGGGAGATTCCGGCGACGATGGTGAGGGCGAAGCGGGCCCACTCGCGCCCTTCCTTCATCTTGATGGTCAGGATGATCTGCGCCGCTGCGAGCGCAAGTGCCACCAGAACCAGCAGGAGCACCACAAAACCCAGGGGAGGGATAACTGCCAGGAGCACGAATGACCCAAAGAGTCCGATGACACCGCCGAGCAGGCCCAGCAGTCCACCGATGAGCCAGATCCAATAGGAGACTTTCAGCTCTGTCGGCATCGCCGTGACCGTGAACATGCCGGAGAACCCGCCGACGGGCATAGCGTCATTGAAGTTCCGGGGCCGGTCCGTGGGCATTTCGAAGCGGAACCGGCCGGGCGCTTGCCCCTTCGCCTGGTAACCGGGAGGGGGCTGGTACCCCTGGGGAGGAGTCTGGTTCCCCGGCGGCGTCGAGTAACCCGGGGGCGCCTGGTTCCCTGGCTGCTGGTTGCCCCCGGACGCGGGCCATGAGGCCCGGGGCGGTTCGGAGCCTGCGGGCGGAACGCTGCCCGCCGTCGGGGGCTGGGCACCCGGCTGCTGCGGAGGAGGGACCTCATGGGGGTTGCTCATGGCTCTCACTGTAGACCGCGGATGTGCCGGTATCTAGGGAATCCGAGCGTGTTGCGGAGCATGTCGGGACGCCGCCAGACAGAGGACTGCCGGACGGCGCGGAAGGCCTGGCTGCTGCTCCGGCGACACCCCGGGCTGAACGCAAAAAACCCCGCTCCGTCACGGGGACGAAGCGGGGTGCCGGCGGCGCGTGGCCGCCAGCCGGCCAGTTCCTGGGGACCGGCCGGCCGGGCGTTCAGCGACTAGGCTGCGGGAGCGATGAAGGCCAGTTCGAGGTTGACGGCAACCTTGTCGCTGACGAGCACGCCGCCGGCTTCGAGGACTGCGTTCCAGGTCAGGCCGAAGTCCTTGCGGCTGATCGTGGTCTCGGCGGACAGGCCGGCGCGGGTCATGCCGAACGGGTCGACGGCAACGCCGTTGAATTCGGTCTCGAGGGCCACCGGACGGGTAACACCCTTGATAGTGAGCTCGCCCTGGAGCTCGTAGGCGTCACCCTTGGGGACGATGTTGCTGGAGACGAAGGAGATTTCCGGGAACTTCTCGACGTCGAAGAAATCTTCGCCGCGGACGTGGCCGTCGCGGTTGGCGTCGCCGGAGTCGAAGCTAGCGGTCTTGATCGAGGCGTTAACCTTCGAGTCGGCAACGTTCTCGGCGAGGTCCAGGGTGGCCTCGGCATCCTTGAACTGGCCGCGGACCTTGCTGATGCCGGCGTGGCGGACGGTGAAGGCAATCTCGCTGTGTGAGTTGTCGAGGGTCCAGGTGCCGGTGGTGACGTTAGCGGGAAGTGCCATGGTGTTGCTCCTTGTGTCGGGTGGGCCGTGCAGTGGGTCTGATCGTCAGCCAAAGCTTCATTTGTTGAAGTCTCAACTAACTGCTTCACCCAGTATAAACATGTATTTGCATCTTTTATTCCAACTCCGGGGAACATTTCGAAAAACTCTTGAGTTCTACTTCTTGTAGAAGATTTCGTCATTGCCCCTGCCCTTTGAGAAACTGGTACACATGCCCCAAGCCACTGTTCATTTGCTCCGCCACGGCGAGGTCTACAATCCCGACGGCGTCCTGTACGGCAGGCTGCCCGAGTTCCACCTGTCCGAGCTCGGCCGGGAGATGGCCCGGACGCTTGCGGAGCACTTCAGTGAGCGGTCCGGGCGGGGGGCGAAGATTGTCCATCTCGCCGCCTCGCCGCTGACCCGTGCGCAGGAGACGGCGCAGCCCATCGCCGAGGCCCTGAACCTGGCGATCACCACCGAGGCCCGGATCATCGAGGCCGAAAACTACTTCGAGGGGCTGCACGTCGACAAGGCGGAGATCCTCAAGCCGAAGCACTGGCCCATGCTGCGCAACCCGTTCCGGCCGTCCTGGGGCGAGCCCTACAAGGAACAGGCCGCCCGGGTCATCGCCGCTGTCCACGATGCCCGGCTGCGGGCCATCGAACTCGGCGGCGACGGCGCCGAAGCGATCCTCGTCAGCCACCAGCTGCCGATCTGGGCCACCCGGCTCAGCGCCGAGGGCAAGCCCCTGTGGCATGATCCGCGCAAACGCGAATGCACCCTCACCTCGGTCACGTCCCTGGTGTTCGACGACGCCGGGAACCTCCTGCGGGTCGAGTACAGCGAGCCCGCTGCCGCCCTTCTTCCCGGTGCGTCCAGCACCCCCGGAGCCTGACATGGCCGGAAACCGCGGAAGCGCGTCACCCGTGTCCCGCCGCAGCGTCCTGACAGCGGGCGGTGCGGCCCTCGCCGTCGTGCTGGGTCTCACTGGCTGTGCGCAGGAGGATGCGCTGGCCAAGCAGGCCAAGGCCGGCGACAACAAGAACTACGTGGCCGGCGACGGGTCGGTGACGGAATTCGCCGTCGCGGACCGCAAGAGCCCCGTTGCCATCAAGGGCACGCTCTTCGACGGCACCGCGGTGACGGCCGAGGCCTTCCAGGGCAAGGTGACCGTGCTCAACTTCTGGTTCGCGGCCTGCGCGCCGTGCCGGGTGGAGGCGCCCTCGCTGGAGGCCCTGCACCAGGACTTCAAGAGCCAGGGCGTGCAGTTCTTCGGCGTCAACCTACGCGACGAGAAGGCCACGGCGGACGCGTTCGACAGCACCTTCAACCTGACCTACCCGAGTTTCAACGACAAGGACGGCGCCGTCCTGCTGGCCGTTTCCGGCCTGGTCCCCCCCGGGGCGGTGCCGACCACGCTGGTGCTGGACAAGCAGGGCCGCGTGGCGTCCCGTGTCCTCGGTGAAATCCAGAAGGGCACCCTGAAGTCCCTCATCGCCGCGGCCGTGGCCGAGTAGCGGACAGGCCGCCCACCGTGAACAGCCCCTTCGCCGAAGCCATCCTCAGCGGTTCGCTGCTCCTTGCCATCCCCGTGGCGCTGCTCGCCGGTTTCGTCTCCTTCCTCTCTCCCTGTGTGCTGCCCCTCGTGCCGGGGTATCTGGGCTACGTCACGGGACTGACCGGCGTCGACCTCCAGAAGCAGAAGCGCGGCCGCATGCTTGCCGGCATCGGGCTCTTTGTGCTCGGCTTCTCGGTGATCTTTGTGCTGCTCGGCGGGGCGTTCGGGCAGCTGGGGACGCTGATCACCGGCACGCAGAACGCCTGGATCACGCAGGTCCTGGGCATCCTCGTGATCATTATGGGTGTCGTGTTCATGGGCGGGTTCGGCTGGCTGCAGCGCGACGCGAAGATCCAGTCCAAGCCGCCGGCCGGGCTGTGGGGCGCGCCGCTGCTGGGCATCACCTTCGGGCTGGGCTGGGCGCCGTGCATCGGCCCGACCTACTCCGCGGTGCAGCTGCTGAGCCTTTCCGGTGGATCCTCGGCGGCCAAAGGTGCGTTCCTGGCGTTTGTCTATAGCCTTGGTCTGGGCATTCCCTTCCTGCTGATCGCGCTGGCCGTACGCCGCGGCATCGGCGTGATGTCCTTCTTCCGCAAGCACCGGCTCGCCATCCAGCGCATCGGCGGCGGGATCCTGGTCGGGCTCGGCCTGCTGATGGCCACCGGAGTGTGGGGGACCTGGGTCTCCGAGTTGCAGTACTGGTTCCAAACCGATGTGAAATTGCCGATCTGATGAGCGAGCGAGTGAACGTAGAGAAGAAGTCCCCAGCCCCCGGCAACACGCCCGATGGCACCGAACCCGACGGCGCCCAACCCGGCAACACGCCCGACGGCACCCAACCCGGCGGCAAGCGTGGCGACAAGTCCGGTGGCAGGCGCGCCGGCGGCGCCAGCCCTGTCGCGGCCGCGAAGGCTGAGGCTGTCCTGCCCACGCTGGGCCCGGTGGGCATGCTCCGCTGGGCCTGGACCCAGCTGACCAGCATGCGCACCGCGCTGTTCCTGCTGCTGATGCTGGCGGTGGCCGCGGTGCCCGGGTCGCTCTTCCCGCAGCGGCCCACCAACCCCTCGGTCGTCACGCAGTACATCAAGGACCACCCGGACTACGGCAAGATCCTCGACTCGCTCCAGCTCTATGATGTGTACTCCTCGGCGTGGTTCTCCGCCATCTACATCCTGCTGTTCGTCTCCCTGATCGGCTGCGTGGTCCCGCGGGCCATCGCGCACTACAACGCGATGCGGTCCCAGCCGCCGCGAACCCCCGCCCGGCTGTCCCGGCTGCCCGAATACGGCACGCTGGTCATTCCCGCGGACGCCGGGATCCCGGCGTCGCGCGCCATCACGGATGCCGCGGCGCTGCTGAAGAAGCGCGGCTACCGCGTCGACGTCCGCGACCGCGACGGCGCCCGGCCGTCGGTGGGTGCGGAACGCGGGTTCCTGCGCGAAGTCGGCAACCTGGTCTTCCATACCTCACTGATCGGCGTGCTCGTGTCCGTTGCGGTCGGCGGGCTGTTCGGCTACAGCGGGCAGCGGATCCTCGTGGAGGGCGACACTTTCGTGAACACCCTCGTGGGCTACGACCAGTTCACGCCGGGCACCAACTTCCAGAGCAGCCAGCTGCAGCCCTACTCGGTCCAGCTGGACAAATTCCAGATCACCTTCGACCGGGAGTCCAAGGGCAAGTTCGGCCAGCCCATCGACTTCAAGGCCGACGTGACCACGAAGGAAACCCCGGATGCCCCCGCCAAAAAAGAGGTGCTGAAGGTCAACGACCCGCTCAGCCTCGGCGGAACCAGCCTGTACCTCACGGGCAACGGCTATGCCCCCGTGGTGACAGTCCGCGACGGCGCCGGCAACATCGCCATGCAGGGCCCGGTGGTCGCCAAGCTCCAGGGCGACAACTACTACTCCTCCGTGGTCATCAAGGTCCCCGACGCCAAGCCGGAGCAGCTCGCCTTCGCCGGCTTCTTCCTGCCTACGGCCTTCGTCACCGACAAGGGCGTCTCCTTCAGCGGCGATCCCGAGCTGATCAACCCGCAGCTGACCTTGAACTCCTATTACGGTGACCTCGGCCTGAACGACGGGTCCCCGCAGAACGTCTTCGAGCTCGATGTGAAGAAGCTGACCCCGCTCAACGCCCGGAACCTTGAGACCAAGGGCATCATCCTGACGCCGGGAACCACCCACACCCTGCCCGACGGCAAGGGGACCATCAGCTTCGACGGCGTGAAGCGGTACGTCGGCGTCGACATCCACCACAATCCGGGGCAGCTTTACGCCCTGATCTTCGCGCTCCTGGCGGTGGCCGGCCTGGTCACCTCCCTGTATGTGAACCGGCGCCGGGTCTGGGTCCGGACCGGGACCCACGCGGACGGGCGCACCATGGTCGAGTACGGGCTCCTGGCCCGCGGCGAAGACCACCGGCTTGCCAGCGAAGCTACCGCGGTCCGCAAGCTCCTTGCGGGCGCGTGGGATCTTGACGACTCCCAGTCGGCTCCCAGCGGGGGAGTGGATAATGACCGGGCGGATACCACGCTGCCCGGTGCCGGTGCTGAGCAGGACTCCCCGGACCACCCCGCAGCAGACTTCATCCAGTCAACAGCAGGCTCTTCCGAGTCAAAGAAGGATCAGTAATGTTCCCCATCAACGAAACCATGGGCCAGTACAGCGAGTTGTTCATGCTCCTCGCGGCAGGCACCTACACGGTGGCTTTCATCGCCTTCGCCTGGGATCTGGCCAAGAGCAGCAAGATGCTGCGCGCGGTGGACCTTCGGGCCGCTGAACTGGCAGCTGCCGAGGCCGGCCGTGTTCCGGTGGGTGCCGGCGTCGGCGCCTCTTCCGCGGCGGTTGACCGGGCCGATTCCGATGTGGCCGGGCCAGTTGGCCGGGCCGAGCGCCCGTCCTCTTCCTCGGCGCACGCCGCTGCCGGGAACGCCTCGGGCATCGGAGGGACCGCCGACGGCGCCATGCGCTACTCCGCCGAGCGCCGCGCCCCCGCACGGGTGGCCGTCGCCCTGACGGTCCTGGGTGTCGCCATCCACGCCGCCGGCGTCATCACCCGGGCCATCGGCTCGGGCCGGGTGCCGTGGGGCAACATGTACGAGTTCCTCACCACCGGCGCGTTCGTGGTGGTGGCCGTCTTCCTGGTGGTCCTGATCAAGCGCGACCTGCGCTTCCTGGGCACCTTCGTGGTGGGCCTGGCGATCATCATGCTCGTGGCCGCCTCGGTGGCTTACTGGACGCCGGTGGGCCACCTCGTTCCCGCGCTGCAGAGCTACTGGCTGATCATCCACGTCTCGATCGCCGTGATGTCCTCCGCGCTGTTCACCCTGACGTTCGCAATGTCTGCGCTGCAGCTCGTCCAGTCGCACCGGCAGAAGACCATCGCCGCCGGCGGTACCGACAAGCTGGGCTTCATGCGCCTGGTGCCGTCCGCGCTGAGCCTCGAGAACCTCTCCTACCGGATCAACGCCATCGCGTTCGTCGGCTGGACCTTCACGCTGATGTTCGGTGCGATCTGGGCCGAGAAGGCCTGGGGCCGTTTCTGGGGCTGGGACACCAAGGAAGTCTGGACCTTCGTGATCTGGGTGGTCTACGCAGGCTACCTGCACGCCCGCGCCACCCGGGGCTGGACCGGCACCCGTGCGGCCTGGCTGTCGATCGTGGGCTACCTTTGCGTGGTCTTCAACTTCACGATCGTGAACCAGTTCTTCAACGGCCTGCACTCCTACTCGGGGCTGTAGCCCGCACCCGTTTTCCGCGATTCGTCACGAATGGCCGCTAAGCCGCCCGGCTTGGCGGCCATTTGCGTCAGTTGGATGGGCGCGGGTTCGGCTTAGCGGCCATTTGCGTCAGATGGGCAGCGGGGCCGGGGGACCTGCGTCCGGAATCCAAGGTCGGTTCGGCCCGGGGATGCTTTCCATGGCTGCGCTGGCCCACAGACTCCATCAATTTGCCACGAACGGCCGCTATGCCGTCCCGGTCAACGCCCATTCGCCACAAGTGGCCGCTAAGACGCCCGACTTAGCGGCCATTCGCGTCAGATGGGTGACCGGGTGCCTGGGATAGCGGCCATTCCCGTCAGATGGGTGAACCTGCGCCGGCCTAGCGGCCATTCCCGTCAGATGGGTGGGCGCGTGCCCTGCGCGGTGGGCTCGAACCCGGTGCAGGGGTCCAGCCGCGCTCCGTCAGCGCACTCCGCACCCTGGTCACGGCAGTCGGTTCCAGGCCGGGGGCGGCCGAGTCCAGGTCCCGCTGCGTCAATACGACAACGCGCCACCCGGCATCCCGGGCACTCTCGTCCCTGAAGATGTCGCTGCGACGCTGCGCCGGATCCGCGTGGTGCGCGCCGTCGTACTGGATCGCGATCCTTTCCCGCTCATAGGACAAGTCCGGGTCCTGGATCCAGCATCCGTTCTCGTCGAAGATCGGGACGTTGACTCCGGGCTCCGGCAGACCGTGGCGAACCAGCAGCAGCCGGAGCTCGGTCTCTTTGGGGGAGTCCGTGTTGGCGCGCATCAGAGCCCGGGCACGCATGGCGCGCCGGTAGCCCTTCCTTCCTCTTTTTCCGGCGAGGAAGGCGTCCAGCGCATCGACCGTTGCCAGCGGATTCCTTCGTCGCAGCAGGAAGTCGCCGGCCATCACCAAATCATCCGGGGTTAGTATCCCGGCGAGGTCGAACCACGTCCGCAGTGGGGAGGTGCAGCTCACCCAGACGCCGGTTACGATCTCGTCCGGTTCGAGAGACTGCTGATGGCCCACGACATACTTGTGCCGCACAGCCCGTTTGCCAGGACCACCCGTCAGGTGGATGGCAGCCAGGTTGTCCAATGCAAGCGGCAGTGGAAAGCCCCACAGCATTGCTGCAGACAGATGGCTCACGACGCCTCCCGTCACAGCGGCCAAGGCGCGCAGCCGTTCCAGCATAGGGTCCTGCGTGGTGACCGCTGTGCGCACTCCGTGGCAGGGGTTGATGAGGTCCTGTGCCCGGATACGACGCCGGCTCAGCCCGGCAGCGCGGGCCTGGGCCACGGTGAAAGGCCGGGTTCGAAGCTGCAGGGGGAGGTCGTTGGCAGGTCGCATACAAGCATTCTGCGTCCGTCAGGAGCGGGCTCCGAGGTTATCCACAGAGTGGAGGAGATGTGCCAATAGGCAAGCAGGCATCAGTAGAACAGGCAATCTTGCTCTGGTCCATGCAGGATTGGCTCATGCCGCGCAAAGAAGTCTTCACCTTTTCACTCGAAGTTGAACTCGATGATGTCGGGGCGACTCGGCGGTTCAATCAGCAATGGGAAGACCAGAGCGGTGCCGCCGACGGCCCTGAGGTCTCCAGGTCGGATGAGCGGGAACTGGCTTCGAGGGCATCCGCAAGACTGGTAGCCCAGGCGTTTACGTCCCAACGGGGGGAAACCGGCCTCAGCCTTCGCTCGTTGCGAGTCATGGACTAGTACGCCGGGAGAGCCCGGGAAAGGAAGCCGGGAAAGGAATCAGGGAGGGCCCGGAGCAGGGCTACTTGACCTCGTCGGTGCCCTGCGTGTCGCCGCTGCCGCGGGCTTCGCCGGACTCGGAGCCGTGGGTGGTGTCCGAGGTGCCCTTGCCGCCGTCGACCTTGCGCTCCTTGGCGTCCAGTTCGGCCTTGAGCTTCTTGAGCCGGTCGGCTTCAGCCTGGTTGCGGCGGCGGATTTCGAGGTTGCGCAGGAAGTCCGGGTCGTCGTCGGGCGCGAGGGTATGGCTGTAGCTGGTGCGCGCGGGGGCGGTGTCGCGCGGCCGGCCGATGAGGAACCAAAGGACGGCGCCGATCACGGGAAGGACGATCTGCACGACAATCCAGGCAGGCTTCGAAATTCCCTTGGTTTGGCGCGAATCGGTGCGGATCACGTCGATGAGTCCGTAGACGAAGACAACGAGTACTGCGACGGCAACCACTACACGGAGAAGCATGATTTCAGTTTAGCCGTCGGGGGACTTCCCGGCGCCTCCTGTCGTGCCGGAGCGCACAATGCAGCCCCGGTGGAGAGGGCCCGCTGCCGGCGGCTAAACTTGGGGTGTGGCTTTCCTGAAATACTCCCTGATCCGGCTGGCGCTCTTCGCGCCTTTGTTCGCGCTGTTCGTCTACCTCCAGCTCGGCTGGCTGCTGGCCGTCCTCTGCGCAGGAATGATGGCGTTCGCGATCAGCTTCATCTTCTTCCAGAAGCAGCGCGACGCCGCTGCCGCGTCGCTCCAGCGTCAGTTCTCGGGCAAGGGCAAGCCTTTGCGCAGTGCCGGGGAAGTGGAAGACGCCGACGTCGAAGACCGCCTCGTCGACGCGAACCCGGACATCACCGTCCACACGGACGCACGCCCGAAGGACTCCTAGCTCCTCACTGGGTTGTGGAACCGCGGACGCCTGGCTCCCGCACTTCCTGGAACCCGTGTGCCGCCAGCGTCGTCAACAGCCGCACAAACCCCAGCCGCCCGCGGTGCCCCTAGAACCCGTGGCTCAGGATCAGGCCCAGTGAAAAGAGCACCGCGTAGCCGAGGTTGATCAGCCCGGTCTGCTTGAGTACCGGAATCAGGCTCTTGCGCCGCCGGCCGGCGATCATCAGCCAGGACGGCATCAGGCTGGCCGGGATCAGCAGCAGCACGATCAGCATCCACGGCCGGGAAGGCGCCAGAACTATCGGCAGCAGGATCGCGACCGCCAGCATCAGCACGTAGCTTTCCCGGGCATGCTTGTCGCCGAGCCGGACGGCCAGGGTCTTCTTCCCGGCCTTCCGGTCGGTGGGGATGTCGCGGACGTTGTTGGCCATGAGCAGTGCGCAGGCGATCAGGCCGGTGCCGATCGCGCCGATGATGGCGGCGAGGCTTATCTGCCCCGCCTGCGTGTAGGTGGTGCCGAGGGTGGCCACAAGCCCGAAGAACACGAAGACGAACAGATCGCCCAGGCCGAGGTACCCGTACGGATTCTTCCCGCCCGTGTAGCCCCACGCCGCGAGGACGCAGCCCAGGCCCACCAGGATCAGCCACCACGTCTGCGAGAGGATGACCAGGGCCAGGCCGAACACCATGGCCAGCCCGAACGCGGCGAACGCGGCGTACTTGACGTGGTCGGGCTTCGCAGCGCCGGAGCCGACCAGCCGGAGCGGTCCCACCCGGTCCTCATCGGTACCCCGGATGCCGTCCGAGTAGTCGTTGGCGTAGTTCACGCCGATCTGCAGCAGCAGGGCCACCAGTGCGGCCAGGACGGCGTTGAGCGGAATGAACGAGTCCATCTCGTACGCGGCCGCCGTACCGATCAGGACAGGCGCGATCGCGGCCGGCAGGGTGCGCAGTCGGGCGCCTTGGATCCATTGAGCGGCTGTAGCCACGTGTCAGTACCTCGTGTTGGTTTGGCGAATCCGGGAGTGCCCGGCTGATCTATTTTCCCTGATGCAGCTCTGTGAGCCGAACCGTCATGCTCAGGCGGTCCGGTTTGCCGTTCGGCAGCATCAGCAGTTCACCGGCGGCGAGCACGGTCTTCGGGGCCAGCGCGCCCAGTGCCGGCGCCCAGGGGGCTCCCGCGGTGAAGCCCTCGAGGCCCTGCGGGGAGCTGTCCGCCACCGCCACATACGCGGCGATCGCCTGGCCCCACTCGGCGGAGGGGACGCCGGCGACAAAGGCGGCCCGCACGCCGTCGAGCTTCTCCAGCTCCGCCTGCACATGCGCGGCGGAGACCTTCACGCCGCCGCTGATGACGACGTCGTCGGCCCGGCCCAGGACGGTCAGCTTCCCGGTGGCGTCGATGGAGCCGAGGTCGCTGGTGCGGTACCAGCGGATGCCGTCCTCTTCGAAGAAGGCGTCGGCGGTGAGCCCGGGGTCGCCGAGGTAGCCGGCCGCGAGGGTGGCGCCGCCCAGCAGGATACGACCGTCGCCCTCCACCCGGGCCAGCACGTCCTCGATCGGGAAGCCGTCATAGACGCAGCCGCCGCAGGTTTCCGCGGAGCCGTAGGTGGTGACCACGCGTGCGCCGGCGTCGCGGGCGGCGGCCAGCAGTTCGGGCGAGGCGGGGCCGCCGCCGAGCAGGATGCCGTTGAAGCGGCGCAGCACCGCCAGGGTGTCGGCCGACGGCGCGTCCAGCAGCCGCTGCAGCTGGGTGGGCACGAGCGAGGTGAAGCGGATCTTGTCCGTGAGCTCCAGGGCGGCGGCGGTGAACGCCTCCGGGGTGAAGCCGCCGGAGAGGTCCATGACCCACGGCCTGGTCCCGGCGAAGAGCGAGCGGACCAGCACCTGGACCCCGGCCACATACTGCACGGGCAGGGCCAGCAGCCACTGGCCCTCGCCCTTGAGTGCGAAGGCGGTCGCCACGGAGGACGCCGCCAGCGCATCCACGGTGAGGACCGTCGCCTTGGGCGTGCCGGTGGAACCGGAGGTCCGCACCACGACGGCGGCGTCCTCATAGCCGGGCGTTTCGACCAGCTCCACGACCGTGGATCCGTCCGGCCCGGCGGAGAGTTCGACGGCGGGGCCCTCGCCGCCGAGGGCAGCGGCCAGCGCCTTCAGCGCGGGCTCGATGTTCACAGCTCCGGAAGTCACGAGGGCCGCCTTAGAAGTAGTACGGGAACTTGGACCAGTCCGGATCGCGCTTCTCCAAGAAGGCTTCCTTGCCTTCCACCGCCTCGTCCGTCATGTAGGCCAGCCGGGTGGCTTCGCCGGCGAAGACCTGCTGGCCGGCGAGGCCGTCGTCGGCCAGGTTGAAGGCGAATTTGAGCATCCGGATGGCCTGCGGGGACTGCCGGGCGATGTCCGCGGCGTACTCCAGTGCGACGTCCTCGAGCCGTTCGTGGTCCACGGCCTCGTTCACGGCGCCCAGCCGGACCATGTCCTCGGCGGAGTATTCGCGGGCCAGGAAGAAGATCTCCCGCGCGGCCTTCTGGCCGATCTGGCGGGCCAGCAGCGCGGAGCCGTAGCCGGCGTCGAAACTGCCCACCGTGGCGTCGGTCTGCTTGAACTTGCCGTGCTCGCGGGAGGCGATGGTCAGGTCGGCGACGACGTGCAGCGAGTGCCCGCCGCCGGCTGCCCAGCCGTTCACGACGGCTATGACCACCTTGGGCATGGTCCGCATGAGCCGCTGGACCTCGAGGATGTGCAGCCGGCCGGCGCGGGCCGGGTCGATGGTCTCCTTGGTCTCGCCCTCCGCATAGCGGTAGCCGTCGCGGCCGCGGATCCGCTGGTCGCCGCCGGAGCAGAACGAGTGGCCGCCGTCCTTGGGGGAGGGGCCGTTGCCGGTGAGCAGCACGGTGGCCACGTCCGGGGTCATCCGGGCGTGGTCCATGGCGCGGTAGAGTTCGTCCACGGTGCCGGGGCGGAAGGCGTTGCGCACCTCGGGCCGGTCGAAGGCGATGCGGACCGTGGGCAGGTCGCGGAGCACGGTGCCGTCCGCGGAACGCTCCACCTGCCGGTGGTAGGTCATGTCCTGGAAATCGTCGAAGCCGGTCACAGTGCGCCAGCGGGTGGGGTCAAAAACGTCGGACACCTTGGCGGGGATTTCGTTGCTCACAGTCCGAGTCTAGTAATCGCCTCAGCTGATGCAGAACTCGTTGCCTTCCGGGTCCGCCATGGTGTGCCAGGAATGCGGTCCCTCGCTGGCGGTCCAGAGGTACGTGGCGCCGCGCGCCTCCAGGGCTTTGCGCGCCTCGTCCTTGTCCGCGCCGGCCAGGTTGACATCCCAGTGGATCCGGTTTTTGACCGTTTTTTCCTCCGGGGCCGTCTGGAACAGGATGCGCCGGGCGGGCGGTTTGGCGTCGAGGTCCTCGGGCGGGCGGATGGCGGCGCCGGTGCGCCAGACGAGTTGGCCGTGGTGCAGCTTGGTTTCGGCCTCCGTGGCGAAGCCCTGCTCGATCATGGAGCGGATGAAGTTCTCGTCCTGCGGCTCCACGGCCCAGTCGAGGGTTTCGGCCCACCAGTCGGCGAGCTCATGCGGGTTCCGGCAGTCGACGGCGATCTGGATGTTCAGTGTCATGGAAAGAACCTACGACGTCGGCCCGGCCTGCGGTAGGTCCCCGAGGAGGTTTCCGCCCGCCTCCCAGCAACGCGGGGTCACATCGCGCCCATGCGGGGCCCCGGCATGGGCCGGATGTGACCCCGCGTTGTTGTGTGGGCGCGTTGCTGGTTGGGGGATTAGCCCTGGACTTTTTGGAGCTGCTCCATCACATCCGGCGGGATGGCGTAGATGAAGACGACCGCCAGCAGGTTTTTGGAGGCGTGGACGAAGTACGAGAACATCACGTTCTTCCCGGTCCAGACGTAGACGAACACCAGGACCGTGCCCATTGCGAGGTAGGGCAGCAGTACCGGCAGGGTCAGGTCCTCCTGGCCGACAATGTGCAGGGCCGCGAACAGCACCACCGACAGGACGCAGCACACCCAGACGTTCACCTTCCGGCTCAGCTTGCCAATCAGCAGGTGGCGGAAAATGTACTCCTCCACAAACGGCCCCACGATCACCAGCAGGGGCACCATCAGCCAGGCCGGAACCTGCTGCATCAGCGCCTGCAGGCCGGCCTGGTTGGCGGACGTCTGCACGGGCCCGGAGAGCGAGACGAGGACCGCGGTCAGGATCATCATGGCCACCACGGCCAGGGGGACCATCATCGCGGTGAACCAGGGCCTCGTCGCGAGCACCCGAAGGTCACGGGCGGCGACGTGCCGGACAGCGGCCAGGGCCAGGATGCCGATGCCGCCATAGAAGATCAGGTTTACGGAGTAGGACGCCACGGCAGGGTTCGGCGAGAGCTGGAGCATCAGCGGGACCAGCAGTCCGCCTGCGACGGCGAAAAAGGCGGCCACCGCCACGTACAGGCCGGCCGTGATGAAATCGAGCCGCGAGAACCGGTAAAGTTCCGGCCGCGGGGCGGGTGGTGTGCGGAGAACGGTGCCCATGCCACCAGCCTAGCGCCGCGGCAGGGCTGCTGAGCGAAGGACAGCCGGTCATTCCGGCGCCACGGTGGTGCCGCCGGAGGGCCGCCGCCGCAAGGGTGCCGCCGGACGGCCCCGGTCGACGACGGCGGCGCTCGCCGCCGGGGCCCCGCCCGACTGCGGCAGGAGCCCCAGTACCCCACGAACAGCCGACGGTGTCATACTGGACGACGCACACCGCCGCCGCACGGGGCACAACGCACGACGCCGACGCACACCGCCGCCGGGCCGGCTGGCACCTACTTGCGAGGACTCCTTGAGCGAACATCTCCGCCTTTCGGGCGTATCCCATGGTTACGGGGACCGCCAACTGTTTGCCGGCGTCGAAATTGCCATCACAGCCGGCGAACACGTGGCGATCGTCGGCGAAAACGGCGCGGGAAAGTCCACCCTGCTCCGGATCCTGGCCGGGCTGGAGGCCCCTGACGAGGGCGCCGCCATCAGCCAGGGCCGCGTCGGCTATCTTGCCCAGACCCTTGGCCTGCCGGCTGCGTTCACCGTGAGCAATGCGATCGACGCCGCGCTCGAATCGCTTCGCGCCATGGAGGCCGAGATGGACCGCCTGGAAGACGGGCTGGCCGGTGCGGAGGCCGACGAACTGGAGCGCTACGGGAACCTGCAGACTCAGTACCAGCTCAGGGAAGGCTACGCCGCGGAATCCCGGGTGGAGGCGGCGCTGGACCGGCTTGGCCTGGGCGGTCTGGACCGGATGCGGACCCTGGGCTCGCTCTCCGGCGGGGAGCAGGAACGCGTCGCACTGGCATGCGTGCTGGCCGATCCCGCGGACATCCTCCTCCTGGACGAACCCACCAACCACCTGGACGCCAGCGGCACGGCCTGGCTGGAGGCACGGCTGGCCGCGCACCGCGGAACCGTGGTGGTGGTTTCCCACGACCGCGTCCTGCTGCGCAAAGTGGCCTCAACCGTGATTGAGGTGGATGCCGAACGCCTCACGGTCAACCGCTACGGCAACGGCTATGAAGGCTACCTGCGGGAGAAAGCGGCCGAACGCGAGCGCTGGGCGCAGCAGTACCACGGGTGGCTGGATGCGATGGCGGCCGAACGGCTCCAGGCGGACACCGTCGCGGGGAAGATGGGCTACGCCCGCCAGCGCGACAACGACAAGATGGGGTTCGACTTCAAAGCCGGCACGTGGCAGAAAGCGGCCACCAGCAAGGTCCGCAACGCCCAGGAGCGCCTCCGCAGGCTGGAGGAAAGCCCCATCGACCGTCCGCCGGTGCCCCTGAAGCTGGCCACGGATCTGCGGGCGGACGTTGCAGCGGGCCCCGCCCTTGAGGCGCGGGGAGTGAGCGTGCCGGGCCGACTGGAACCAACGGACTTCCGGGTGGAGGCGGGCCAGAAGATCCTCATCACCGGTCCCAACGGGGCAGGCAAGTCCACGCTGCTCGCCGTCCTCGCGGGCACGCTGGAACCGGCCCGGGGCAGCGTGGTGCGGCACGGCCGGATCGGGTACCTGCAGCAGGAGCTCGAGCTCCCGCAGCGCCCGGGGCTGCGTCTCCTGCCCGCATTCGCCGCGGGCCTGGGCGGCAACATCGATGAGCACGCCGAGGCACTGCTGCGGCTCGGGCTGTTCCGGACCAGCGAATTCCACGTCCCCGTGGGCAGCCTGTCCGCAGGTCAACAGCGCCGGCTGGCACTGGCCCGGCTCCTCCTGGGCGGGTTCGGGACGATGCTCGTCGATGAGCCCACCAACCACCTGGCGCCCGTGCTGGTGGAACAGCTCGAAGCGGCCCTCTCGGACTTTGCCGGGACACTGGTGATGGTCAGCCACGACCGCGCGTTGGGGGAGTGGTTCAGCAACTGCGCCCGTGACAAGAGCACCGGCCACGGCGCAGGGGCCGGCGATGCGGCCGGGAACTGGCTCAGGTACGGGATGCGCGACGGCGCCCTGGCATAACTGACGGACCCGCCGGTATTAAACGGGCCAAATTCGAACATTATTCGACAATGCGGCCTAAAGGGCGCCGGTAATTAGTGAAAATACTCCGCTGATGTTGCCCCCGTCACGTCCGGGCCCTGAATGCTAGTACGATGGATGAGCCGCGCGAACTTCGACGCTTGTGAGGTTCGGTACATGTCTTGGTCCCTGCAAGTGGTCCAAGCCCGAATTTTGTGTACTTGGATCCACGGCGCCTTCCCGGCCATACCTCGACCTACAAGGAAACAGCTGTGCCATCAAACACCCCCACAGAACTTAAGAGCCCGACGGCGCCACCCGCCGTCGTCGACTCAACTCTCAGCGCCGAGGGCTACCAGAAGTCCCTGAGCGGTCGCCAGGTCACCATGATCGCAATGGGCGGCGCCATCGGCGTCGGCCTGTTCATGGGTGCCGGCGGGCGGCTGGCCTCCACGGGTCCCGCGCTGATCTTCTCCTACGCTCTGGCCGGCGTCATCGCCTACCTGCTGATGCGCGCCCTGGGCGAGCTCATCATGTACCGCCAGACGTCGGGCTCCTTCGTCAGCTACGCCGGCGAAATGTTCGGCAAAAAGGGCGCGTACCTGTCCGGCTGGATGTACTTCATCAACTGGGCCATGACCGGCATCGCCGAGCTCATCGCGATCGGCCTGTACTTCCAGTTCTTCTTCCCCAACGTGCCGGTGGAACTCTCGGCCATCGCGGCGCTGCTGCTGCTGGTGGGCGTCAACCTCCTGAGCGTCAAGGCGTTCGGCGAATTCGAGTTCTGGGCCTCCGTCCTCAAGGTCGGCGCCATCCTGATCTTCCTGGCCGTGGGCACCTTCATGGTGGTCACCAACGCCCAGGTGGGCTCCGGCCACGCCTCGGTCAGCAACCTCTTCGCAGCCGACGGCGGAATGTTCCCCAAGGGCGGGCTGGTCATGATCCTGGTCCTGAACGCCGTGATCTTTGCCTACAACGGCATCGAGCTCGTCGGTATCACCGCCGGTGAAATGCAGGATCCGGCCAAGGAAGTTCCCAAAGCCATCCGCGCCGTCGTCTTCCGCATCGTGGTCTTCTACGTCGGGTCCGTCACCCTCCTGGCCATGCTGCTTCCCTCCGACCAGTACGTGGCCGGCACCTCGCCGTTCGTCACCGTGTTCGGGCAGATGGGCCTCGGCTGGATGGGCGATGTCATGAACATGATCGTTATCACCGCCGCACTGTCCTCCTGCAACTCGGGCCTGTACTCGATCGGCCGGGTTTTCCGCACCATGGCCAACAATGGACATGCCCCCCACTGGCTGACCAAGATGTCCAAGACCCACGTGCCGTACGCCGCCATCCTGGCCATCGGCGCCGTCTACCTCGTCGGCATCCTGCTCAACATCTGGCTCGGCGGCTCGCACGCCTTCGACCTCGCGCTGAACTCCGCATCGATCGGCGTGATCTTCACCTGGGGCGCCATTTTCGCCAGCCAGATCGCGCTGCGCAAGACCAAGGGCAAGGTCTCCTCGCTGCCCGCGCCGGGCGGCGTCTGGACCAGCTGGGCCGGCCTGATTTCCCTGCTCGTCATCACGGTGCTGATCGGCTTCGACACCATGACCAGCAAGACCGGCGAAGTGTTCCAGCTTGGCCTCTGGACCCTGGCGACCATCCCGTTCTTCGCGCTCCTGCTGTGGCTTGGCTGGCAGAAGGTCAAGAACAACGAACCGACGAACGCACTCTTCAACTAGCGCGTTCACTGAAGTACGACGACGGCGACGGTCACCGGCGTCGCGACGTCAAGACAAACGCGACGTCAAGACAAAAGGGGAGCGCCGAGGCGCTCCCCTTTTGTCTGCCCGTGAGCTACAGGCCCGGCATGAGGTGCGCGGCGAAGTGGTCCTCGATCCGCTGCCAGGCCTCCGCCGCCGCATCCGGGTCCGGCCTGATGCCCATGACGCGGAAGAGCGGCCGGAGTGGACGCGGGCCCACCTCGGAGTCGTTCATGAAGCCGTGGCCGGCGCCAACGAACTCCTTGATGTCGTTCTCGATGCCCAGGGTGTCCAGGGTGGCTGCGAGTTTCGCCGCGGCCCCGGGCAGGGTGCGGTCCGCCTTGCCGAAGTTGCCCACCACGGGACATGCTCCCCGCAGGGCTTCCTCCGGGTTCTTGGGCAGCCTGCCGTAGTTCACAGCTGCTGCATCGAAGCCGTCCCTGGCGACAAGCAGGGCGAAGCCCCCGCCCATGCAAAAGCCAATGACGCCGATCTTGCCGGTGGTGCGCCCCGACTGCTCCAGCCACTCCCTTGCGACAGCCAGGTCGGTGAAGGCCTTGCCGGTGCCGGACGCGAGCGAGCGCATGGTGGAAACCAGGCAGCGGCGCGTTCCGCCGTCGCTGAACAGGTCCACCGCCAGCGTCAGATACCCGGCCGCTGCCAACCGGTCCGCCTGGCGCCGCGAGACGTCGTTGAGGCCGAACGCCTCATGGATCATCAGGACGGCGGGAAACGGGCCCGTTCCTTCCGGCTCCGCGAGGTAGCCGCGCAGGTTCGGGGATCCGGGGGCGGTTCCCGGTCCGTTTCCAGCCGCACTGCCGGTCGCGCTGAGGTCGATCATGGTCATGGTGCGTGCCTTCCGTCGGCGGATGCTGTTGCCCCGAGAATCTCACAAACGCGGGGCCACCAAGGGCGGCCCGCCGCAAGGTTCACGGCAGCGGTGCATTGGGCGCATTGGACGCCGCTGGACTGGCCGCCGGAGACGGGCTTCCCTCCGGGGGCGCTCCGGCGCTCCGGCGCCGCGGTGGCGCCTAACCTCGCATCCATTGAACGAGGATGGCCGCTATTCGGGCCGGTTTAGCAGCCATTTGTGGCAAATGGACGCTCCCGGGCGCCTACAAACAGGTGTGCCCCGATGCCATCAATTCGGCACAAAAAAGCGGCGTCGGACATCCCCCAAAGGAAGGTCCGACGCCGCCGTCATCCGTAAAGGACTAATCCTTTTTGAAGGTGTCCTTGACGTTTTCGCCGACCTTCTTTGCGTCGGCTACGACCTGGTCCTTCTGGCCCTCGGCGCGCAGCTGGTCATTGTTCGTCGCGTTGCCGGTGGCTTCTTTGGCCTTGCCGCCCAGGTGCTCCGCTTCGTTCTGAATCTTGTCTCCGATACCCATGGTGTGAACCACCTTTCGTTTCCGGTTGAAATTCAACGTCCGTCCACAATAACACAAAGCATGCTTACTAAATCAAGAGGGATTCCTGTTCAGGTCGGAATCCGGTGGGAAGCGAGTCGGAACCAGGTGGGAATCAACTGGGATTCCGGCGCCGGAGGGGTGAAATCCGCGGCGAAGCCGGGCTAGGCTCGATCCCATGGACCACACAACCAGCCTGACCCAGCACGTCAATGCCCCGGCGGACAAGGTGTGGGCGGTCGTCTCCGACATTCCCGGGTCAGCCGCCACTTTGTCCGGCGTCGATTCGATCCAGATGCTGAGCGAGGGCCCGTACGGCGAGGGCACGCGCTGGAAGGAAACCCGCAAAATGATGGGGCGGTCGGAAACCGTGGAAATGTGGGTGGCCCAGGCCGACCCGCCGCGGAGCACCACGGTGAAGGCACGCCAGGGCAGCGCCGACTACACCACCCGCTTCACGCTGGCCGACCGCGACGGCGGCACGGACCTCACGCTGACCTTCGGCGCCGAAATGGTCAACCCCACCCGGATGAGCAAGCTGGCGCTGGCGCTCTTCGGAAAACTGGGCATGCTCATTACCCGCAAGGCCCTCGCTAAGGACCTAGCTGAAATCGCGGCCAAAGCCGAGTCGCTCTGATGGCGCAGGGCGCCGGGGCAGCCAACACGCCCAAAACGCGGACAGCACCCAAGGTCGCCCCGCCGCGGCTCACCCCCGTCCGGCTGGCGGAGCTCACGGACGACCCGTCCCCGGATTTCCAGTCCGGGGAGCGGTACGACGGCGTCCGGTACAGCAGGGCATCAGCCGACGGGCTCGAACTGGGCGGCACCGACTTCGCCGAATGCGAATTCCAGGGCGTGTCCTTCAACGAGACCCAGCTGCGCGGCGCCTCCTTCCGGGACTGCATCCTGGCGGAGGTGTACGCGCCCGTGTTCACGGCGCCCCGCAGCACCCTGCGCGACGTCGAGATCGGCAACCCCCGCTGGGGTTCCGCGGAACTCTACGAAAGCGGCTGGCAGTCGGTGCGGATCGACGGCGGCAAGCTCGACTACGTGAACCTGCGCGGCTCCAAGCTCACGGACGTGCAGATCAGCGACTGCATCATCAACGAGCTGGATCTGGGGTCCTGCGCGGCCACCCGGGTGGCGCTGAAGAACTGCACCATCGGCACCCTTGACGTCGCCGGAGCCCGGTTCAAGGACTTTGACATCCGCGGCACCGACTTCCGCGCCATCAGCGGACTGGAAAGCCTCGCCGGCCTCGTCATCGACGACTACCAGCTCGGGCTGCTGGCCCCGCTGATGGCAAGCCACCTCGGCGTCGTCGTCGCGTAACCCGGCAGAGACTTGGTTGACCCCCTTGCCCCGCCGTGTAATCTTTATAGAACGAACGGTCAGTAAATTGGCGCGCCAGCGGGTCGAACGCAGACGCCGCCGGCGGTGAGAGTTCTTTCGGTGACAGATTCGATGACAGAGACGTTTATCGCGTGAAGGGTGTACCCATGGCATCAGCAGCAGCAGGACCACAGGCATTTCTCGTAGGCGGCGCCCGCACCCCGGTGGGCCGCTACGGCGGGGCACTCTCCGCGGTCCGCCCCGATGACCTGGCCGCACTGGTGGTCCGCGAGGCTGTGGCCCGTGCCGGGCTGGACCCCGACAGCATCGACGAGGTCATCCTGGGCAACGCCAACGGCGCCGGCGAGGAAAACCGCAACGTCGCCCGGATGGCCACCATCCTGGCCGGCCTGCCGCTGCACATCCCGGGCATTACCGTGAACCGCCTCTGCGCGTCCGGCCTGAGCGCCATCATCATGGCCAGCCACATGATCAAGTCCGGCGCCGCGGACATCGTGATTGCCGGCGGCGTGGAATCCATGAGCCGCGCCCCCTGGGTCCAGGAGAAGCCGACGACCGCCTTCGCCAAGCCGGGGCAGATCTTCGACACCTCCATCGGCTGGCGCTTCGCGAACCCGCTCTTCCAGAAGGGTGAGCTCTCCCGCGGCGGGAAGATGACCTACTCCATGCCGGAAACGGCCGAGGAAGTCGCCCGCGTGGACGGGATCACCCGCGAGGACGCCGACGCCTTCGCCGTCCGCTCCCATGAACGCTCCCTCGCGGCCATCGCCGCCGGCCGCTTCGCCGACGAGATCGTCCCGGTCACGGTCAAGACCCGCAAAGGCGAAACCGTCGTCGACACCGACGAGGGCCCCCGCGCCGGCACCACCATGGACGTCCTCGCGGCCCTGCGGCCCGTCGTCGCCGGCGGCTCGGTGGTCACGGCCGGCAACTCCTCCACCCTCAACGACGGCGCCTCCGCCATCATCGTCGCGTCCGAGGCCGCCATCGAACGGCTCGGCCTCACCGCGCGTGCCCGGATCATCGACGGCGCCTCCGCCGGCTGCGAACCCGAAATCATGGGCATCGGCCCCGTCCCGGCGACCCGGAAGGTGCTCGCCCGGACCGGCCTCAGCGTCGGCGACCTCGGCGCCGTCGAACTCAACGAAGCCTTCGCCACCCAGTCGCTGGCCACCATGCGCCGGCTCGGCCTGGACCCCGAGATCGTGAACCGCGACGGCGGCGCGATCTCCCTGGGGCACCCGCTGGGCTCGTCGGGCTCACGGCTCGCGATCACCCTGCTGGGCCGGATGGAGCGCGAGGACGCCCGGATCGGCCTCGCCACCATGTGCATCGGCGTGGGCCAGGGCACCGCGATGCTGCTGGAGCGCGTCTAATGGCGGCCGCCGCCACGGGTCTGGACCCGCAGAATTTCAGCACCCTGCTGATCGAGGAGCGCGAGGACCGGCTGGTGGTGCTCCTGAACCGGCCCGAGGTCCGCAACGCGATCGACCAGCAGATGGTCGACGAGCTGCACGCCGTCTGCGCCGCGCTGGAGCAGACCCCGAAGGTGCTGATCATCGCCGGCACGGAGGGCGTCTTCGCCTCCGGCGCGGACATCGGGCAGCTGCGCGAACGCCGCCGCGACGACGCCCTGCAGGGGATCAACTCCACCATCTTTGTGCGGATCGCCAAGCTGCCGATGCCTGTCATCGCGGCCCTGGACGGCTTCTGCCTGGGCGGCGGCGCCGAGCTCGCCTACGCCGCGGACTTCCGGATCGGCACACCCTCGGTGCGCATCGGCAACCCGGAAACGGGACTGGGCATCCTCGCCGCCGCCGGTGCGAGCTGGCGGCTGAAGGAACTCGTGGGGGAGCCGGTGGCCAAGGAAATCCTGCTGGCCGGCGCCGTGCTGCGCGCCGATCGGGCCCTCGCCGTCAACCTCATCACCGAGATCCACGAGGCCCCCGAACTGATGGCGGCGGCCCACGCCCTGGCTGACCGGATCGCCGGGCAGGATCCGCTCGCGGTCCGGATCACCAAATCGGTGTTCCACGCCCCCGCCGAGGCCCACCCGCTGATCGACCAGCTGGCGCAGGGAATCCTTTTTGAATCCCAGGCCAAATTCGACCGCATGCAGGCTTTCCTCGACAAGAAGTCAGCCAAGAAGTCAGCCACGGCGCCAGCCAAGAAGTCCGAGCAGGATCCAGACCGGAAGAAGAACTGAAGATGAGCAACTCCGTACTCCCCGCGCACCTGCCCGCGACTGGCCTCCCCGACTTCGTCGGAGTCCTCGGCGGCGGCCGGATGGGTGGCGGCATCGCGCACGCCTTCCTGATCAACGGCGCCAACGTCCTCGTCGTCGAGCGCGACGAGGAGTCGGCCGAGGCTGCCCGCGAACGGGTGGAGTCCGCAGCGGCCAAGAGCATCGAGCGCGGCGCCACGGACGGCAACCTGGACGAGATGGTCTCCCGGCTCTCGGTCACGGTCGACTATGACGACTTCAAGGACCGCCAGCTGGTCATCGAGGCCGTCCCCGAGGACTGGGACCTGAAGGTCGCCTCGCTGCGCGGCATCGAGGAACGCCTCGACGACGGCGCGTACCTCGCCTCCAACACCTCGTCCATCTCGGTCAACGCGCTGGCCCGCGAGCTGGCGCGCCCGCAGAACTTCCTGGGCCTGCACTTCTTCAACCCGGTGCCGGCCTCCACCCTGATCGAGGTCGTCCTCGGCGAGCACACCTCCGAGCAGCTCGCCCAGGCCGCCCGCAACTGGGTCGACGCGCTGGGCAAGACCGCCGTCGTCGTCAACGACGCCCCCGGCTTTGCCTCCTCACGCCTGGGCGTCGCGATTGCCCTCGAAGCGATGCGCATGGTGGAAGAGGGCGTGGCGTCCGCCGAGGACATCGACAACGCCATGGTCCTCGGCTACAAGCACCCCACCGGACCCTTGCGGACCACGGACATCGTGGGGCTGGACGTGCGCCTCGGCATCGCCGAATACCTTGAATCCACGCTGGGTGAGCGCTTCGCACCGCCGCAGATCCTGCGCGACAAGGTGGCCCGCGGCGAACTCGGGCGCAAGTCCGGCAGGGGCTTCTTCGACTGGACAGACTAGCCGCCGGCGGCCGGAGGGGGAACGCTCAAGCGTGTGTTGTCAGGACGCTGCCAGGGAGTCGAGAGTCTTCTTGATGCCGTCCATGGCAGGGCCCGCGAGGGAGCGGAACGCCGGCCGGACAAACGGTTCTGCGATCTTGAGCCATCCCTTGAGCTGGAACTCTGCCGTGTACTTCACCTCGGAGCCCGTCCCTGCCGGCGAGACGTCGATGGTGTCCACGGAGATGACCGATTTGTTCTCGCCGCGCAGCGTGATCCGGTTTGCCTTCAGTTCAATCACCTCGTAGGTCAGCGCCTGGCGCTTGCCCCGGAACTCGGCCTCGGCGTGGTAACGGTGCCCGACGGCGACCGGTCCCTCGGAGAGCTTGTTCACCACCGGGGTCCCGGGGTCCCATTCCGGGGTGTGCTCGAACGCCGACAGGTAGTCGAAGGCCCTGGCAGGTTCGAGGGCGGAGTGGACGGTGCCGGTAACTGTGATCATGGACCCAGCCTAACCAGCAGGTCCGCCATGGCATACCGGAGCGGGTTCCTGGCATACCGCGCAGGGGCCGGGGATACCGCGCAGCCGCCCGCCGCCGGCCATGCCCCTAGGATGGTGCGGTGACTTCCCCGGAGCTTCCCGCGATCGCCCCCATCACCCTGACCGGCAAGTACGTCGTCCTTGAGCCGCTGAGCCCGGACCACCACGACGGTCTCGTCGAGGCGGTCCGGGACGGCGAACTCTGGCACCTCTGGTACACCAGTGTGCCCGCCCCGGAGCAGATGGCTGCCGAGATCGAACGGCGCCTGGCCCTGCAGGAGAGCGGCTCGATGCTGCCTTTCACCACGCGGCTGATTGATCCCGCCACCGGCGGACCGGGCCGGGTGATCGGCATGACCACCTTCATGAACATCGACGCCGCCACGCCCCGGGTGGAGATCGGCTCCACCTGGAACTCGGCGTCCGCACACGGCAGCGGCAGCAATCCGGACTCCAAGTTGCTGCTGCTGCGCCACGCCTTCGAGACGCTGGGCTGCCCCGCCGTCGAGTTCCGGACGCACTGGCTCAACCACCAGTCCCGCGAGGCGATCGCGCGGCTGGGCGCCAAACAGGACGGCGTCCTCCGCAGCCACACCCGCAGCGCTGACGGCTCGCTGCGGGACACCGTGGTGTTTTCCATCCTGGAACACGAGTGGCCGATGGTCCGGAATGCCCTGGAGTACAGGCTGGCCAAGCCGCGCTGAGCCGCGCTGAGCCGCGGCGCTAGGCCACACTAGCGAGCCGAATACACCTTGGCGTCCTTCAGCGCTGTGAAGTACGCCTTGTAGCCCGCAGCGTTCGGGTGGAAGCTATCGGCATTACCGGTGGCGCCGTTAATCCACGGGTCGTTCGTTGCCGAGTTGATGCCGTGGCCGGCGAACGCGGTCCGGACGTCGACGTACTGCACCCGGTGGTCCTTGGTGTTGGTCTCCCCGGCGGCTTGGAGGATGTTCGCGTTCAGTTGGTCAGCCAGGAACGTGGCCTGGTAGATGAACGGGGTCATCGAATCGGCCGGATCGAGGTTGAACGGGTCGAAGAGGTAGGGGTAGCCGGTCACCACAATCTTGGCGTTCGGCGCGGCCGTCTGCACGCTCCGGATCATCGCCGCCACATCACCGGCCAGCCGTCTGCTGACGAGCAGGTCCGTCGCGGTGGCGCTGGCTTTGGCGCACGCCGCAGCAAGGGCGGGAACGGCAGAGCCGCAGTTGGTGACGATGTCCCCAAACCCGAGGTTGTTGCCGCCGGCAGTGATGGTCACGAGCTCCGTGGTCTTATTCAGCTGGCGCAGCTGTGTATTCACGACGTCCTGGGTGGTCTTGCCGCTGCAGGCAGCATTGGTGACCAGCTTGATGGCTTTGGCGTGAGCCGCGAGCTCGGCATAGCTGTTCTCGCTGCGGTAACAAGTATCGTTCTTGTACTCACCTGCGCCCTGCCCGGCGGCGTAGGAGTCGCCCAGCGCGATGTACTTGGTCTTATCCGCGGCCTGCGCCGGGACCGCCGCTGCACAGGCCGCCAGTGCCAGGGTGGCGAGACCGGCAGCCACGGCCGTTCGCCGGCGTCGAAGATTCAAGATTCCCATGGTGTTTCCCCTCAGTCGCACGTAGGTCCAGCCCGCCGCGCCACGAGTTGGCGTCGTCAGTCCCGGCACGCGGGCTGAAACCCGGCACGCGAGCTGAAAAGAGCCCGGCGGCTACCGGGCTCACCGTCACCTTACGTGGACGCCTGCACCCCGCACCATGCTTATGGTCCCGTTGTGGAGAACTTTCCTGCATCCGGCCGTGGATCGGCGCCGGCGCGTGTGCTTAGCTTTCAGGATGACGATTCCTGCCACGCCCCGCGGCCAAGCGAAGGCGACGGCCGAGCCTGGGACGGCCGAGCCCGGAGCGGCGGACTGGGACGGGGCGGCGGACTGGGACGGGGCGGTCAACGCCTGGCACATCGCCGGCAGCGTGTTCCGGATGGGACGCCGGGAATGGCTCACCGACGCCGGGTGGCAGCAGGCGTACGACGGCGGCATCCGGACCGTGATTGACCTCCGCAACCCGGACGAGATCCACCGCCGCGACACTGATCCGCAGGTGAGCCCCGGGATTCTGGCGGCGTTCGACGTCGTGCACGCCCCCACCGAGGACCCCGGCAACAGCGAATTCCGCGAGCTTTGTGTCCCCTACCTGAACAATCCGGCGTCATATGCGGACAATGCCCGGATCTTCCCCGGGAACCTGGCCCGGGTGTTCAGCGCCGTCGCGGCGGCGCGGGGCGGCGTCGTGATCCACTGTTCGGCCGGCCGGGACCGCAGCGGGATGATTGCGGCGATGCTCCAGGACCTCGCCGGGGCCGGCGAGGATGCCATCTCCCGGGGCTACGAGCGCGCCATGCGGGGCATCAACGAGCACCACCGGGCATCGGGGATCCCGCATCCGCACGAGCGGTTTCTGCCCGAGGAAGTCCTCGCTCCGCTGCTCGCAGCGCGGCTCCAAAGCCTGCTGCGGTTTGTGCGAAGCGTGAGGACACCGGATTTCTTACGCCACAATGGGATAACGGACCGGGAGCTGACTGCCATTCTGGCCAAATTGGGGCGCTAGAGTAACCCGGGTGAAGACTCCTAGGTATCAGCTGACAGTGCGGGCGGTGGCGGCTGCCGCCATCGCGCTCGCGGGATCGTTCCACGCCGTTCCTGCGCTCGCAGATACCGGTGCAACCCAACCCGCACCTTCAGCCTCGCCGTCGGCGGCCGCTGGCCAGACTCCGGCCGTGGCGACCAGCCCGGCAGCCCCCGGCCCGGCAACGCAGGGAATCAGCGACGCCGGACTCGCGCAGGCCGTCCGGCGCGATTTGGGCATGACAATCGAGGAGTTCAACGCCGCAGGCCAGCACGCCAGGACCGCCGCCGACGCCGTTCCTTCCCTGCGCGAACTCCCCGGCTATGTGGGGACCCGCCTGAAGGGCGGCAGGATTGTCGTCGAAGGCAGCGGCGCCGAGCTGCAGGCCCGGGTCAATGAACTGAACGGGCCCGGAACCGCGGCCGTGTTCGACCTCGTCGCGCCGGCAGTCCAAGCGTCCGTTGCTGCGTCGTCTGCTGCTGCTCCCTCCGCAGCCCCGACGTCTGCTGAAGCCTCCGGTGTCCCGTCGACTCTTGAAGCCTCCGCTGTCCCCTCGAAAGCACCGTCCGCTGGGGAGCTGGTGGCCTCGAACACGGATCAGCTGTTTGACGCCTATGTCCGCGAGGTCGGGCCAGCCGGGCTGCAGGCCGTGGCCTACTCCGGCGGCCGCTTCATTGTCCGCACCGGCGGGACGAATGCGGCTGAAACCGGTCCTGCTCAGGCCCCGGGCCAGCTACCCGCCCCGGTCCCCGCGACGACCACCGCCCCGACGCCCGCCACACCCGCTGCGGTTCCCGGGAAGATCTCCCCGGCCGACTTCGTGGCCCGCTATGCCAACGTGCAGCTGGAGCAGGGGTCCCCGGTCAAAACCGAACAGGATGTCTACGGCGGAGAGGGTTACGTCATCGATGCAGGTTACTGGCGGACTATATGCTCCACCGGCTTCGGCGCGTACAGCGCGGCCGGACTGCCGGTCGCGCTGACGGCCGGGCACTGCGCCGAAGACGGCACAGCCACGGTCTTCGGTCTTGAGCCCCCGGCCTCCTCCACAGCAGGCCATTCGTTGATGCCGCTGCCCGCCAGCCTCCTGCCACTTGGCAAGTTCGGATTCAGCCAGTTCGGGGGACTCAATAACTCGCCGGTCCTGGACCCACTATGGGAAAAAGGTGATCCGGGAGACCCCGGCAACGTGGGCACGGACATCGCCGTCATCGAGGGACTCAACGGCGGAGTCAACCTCCAGGCAGCAGCCACCACCTGGGCCGACGCCGCGAACCCCGCCACCGCCTCCGTGAAGATCATTGGCACGGTCGCCCCGTTCCAGGGCCAGGACGTGTGCCGTTCGGGCCGGACCGCGGGCTGGTCCTGCGGGCAGGTGGAGGAAACCGGCATTTACGTGGTGGGCGGCAGAAGCACAGCCCCGGAGGACGTCCGTGCCTTCCGCGGATTCCTCTCCAGGAACGTCCAGTCCAGCGGCGGGGACTCCGGTGGTCCCTGGATCAGCGGCAACTTCGCCGTCGGCACCCACTCCGCCGGCGAGACGTCCGGCGAGAACTTCGCCATCGCCACGACCCTCGAGGACGCCCTCACCAAGATCCCGGACGCCGTGCAGCTCCAGCTGTTCCTGAACAAGCCCGAGCTCGCCGCGCCGGAAGCGCCGACCGTCATGGCAGGGCAAGCCATCACGGGCCGGGTCCCGGCGGCCCCGGCGTCGGCCGTTGCCGCCAACTCGAAAGTGCGCATCACCGTCGATAAGAAGACAACAGAAGTCCCGGTCGACCCGGCCGGCAACTGGGACTTCCCGGCACCCGAAACCACCGGAAAACTGACCCTCACCGCCGAGACGGTGAACGGATTCAGCCGCTCGGGCGCAGCCACCCTGACCGTCAGCGTGACAGACCTGGACGCACCGGTGATCACCGCCCCGGCCGAGGGGGCGGCACTGAAGTCCGTCACCCGCATCGACGGCACCGGAACCCCCGGGCTGACGGTGAAACTCACTGGCGACATCAGCGGCTCCGCAGCCGTCGCACCGGACGGCCATTGGACCATCCCCGTCGACGGACCCGCACCCGGCCGGACCGCCATCCACGCCGTCCAGACATCCCCCGGCGAGGTGGACAGCCCCGCCGTTACCCGGAACTTCACCCTCGCCCCCGCGGCACCGGCCGTCAACGCCGTCGGGGACGGCAGCGCCCTCAGCCAGGACGCGCTACCCGGGACAATCTCCGGAACCGGCATCGACGGCGCCGACGTTGCCGTGCTGATCGACGGACAGCCCGTCGGCACAACGAAGGCCGGTGCCCGCGGGGTCTGGAGCATGCCGTTCCCTGCCGTTCTCGCCCCGGGGGAGCACACTCTCTTCGCCACCCAGGCGGTCGACGGCGTTGCCTCGGACCCGCTTCTGGTGACCTTCAGCGTTGACGCGCCGGCCGCAGCGCCCACGGTGGTGCCGGCAGGGCCCGACACCCCGGCCACCCAGCCGCCAGTGCTTCCGGCCGGCTCCGCCCAGCCGTCAGTGCTTCCGGCCGGCTCCGGCCAGCTGCCGGACACTGGCGCTGGCGAGTTGGCCGACACCGGCGCCGGGTTCCTTCTGCCGACGGCGGGTCTCGCCGGTGGCGCGATCCTGCTGGGCGGTCTCCTGCTGGCCGGTGTTCACCTGGCCGGGGCACGGCGCCGCGCGGCCCGTTAGGTACCGCCGCCGCCGCCGCCGTCGACGACGATCGCCGCCAACGGCTAACGCCGTCGTCGACGGCTGCCGATGTCCGCATCGACTAATGCCGCCAACGGCTACCTTCCGCCGCTAACGTCCGCCGCCTGAGCCGCTACTGGAAGTCAGCCAGCCAGAGGTCCGGGCCGAAGACTTCGTACTGGATGTCTTTGGCCGGCACGCCGCTGGCCACCAGCGCGCTCCGGACGGACTTCAGGAACGGCAGCGGACCGCAGAGGTAGTACTCGGCGTCGTCGGGAAGCTCCACGGCCCCGACGTCCATAAAGCCGGAGAACTCGGATCCCACCGCAGCCGCGCCAGCGGCGGGTTCCGAGGAAGGATTGAGGAACCAGGCCTTCAGCGACCCGTCCGTCAACGCGGCCAGATCCTCCCGGACCTGCCCCCGGAGCGGGAACGATGCCTCGCTGTCATCGGCATGCAGCAGTATCACCTGGCGCTGGGAGCCGGACTTGACGAGGTGCGAGAGCATGCCGGCCATCGGGGTGATCCCGATCCCCGCGCTTGCCAGCACCAGGGGCCGGTCCGTGTACTCCAGCACCACATCGCCGAAGGGCGCCGAGAGCACCACCTCATCGCCCACCTGGATCTCGTTGTGCAGCAGATTGGACATCTCGCCGTCGGGAGTCTCGAGGCCGTGGACGCGCTTGACCGCGAACTGCCGGTGCTGCCCGTCGTCGGCCTTTGTGAGGCTGTATTGCCTGGGCTGGTGGACGCCGTCGTGCATGGGCATCTTGATGGTGACGTACTGCCCGGGCAGGGACGGCTTGACCTCGCGGTCGTCCATCCGCTCGACCACGAACCTGACGACGTCGTCCGTCTCCTGGACCTTCTCGGCCACCCGCCAGGTCCGCCAGATCGTTTCCGGGGTGAGGTGCACGGCGTTGTAGAGCCCACGTTCCTTGTTGATGAGCATGTTTGCCATCAGCCAGTAGACCTCGTCCCAGGCCGCGGCGACGACGGGCGTGACGGCATCGCCGAGCACATCCACGATGGCCCACATCAGGTGGTCATGGACCACCTGGTACTGCTCCGGGCTCAACCCAAGCGAGACGTGCTTGTGCGCAACCCGCGACAGGAGGTGGTCCGGCACCTGGTCCACGTTGTCCACGAGCAGCCCGGCGAACGCCGCAATGGAACCGGCGAGGGCTTGCTGCTGGCGCCCGTCCGCCTGATTCCCCCGGTTGAAGAGGCCATCCAGCAGGTCCGGCCGCGCCTCGAACATGTGTTTGTAGAAGCGCTTGGCGATCTCCTCGATGTTCTCGCCGACGACGGGCAGCGTTGCCTTGATGACGGGGAGTGAGGTGTCTGAGAGCATGGTGGATCCCTTCCGGTGTGACCGGTCATACCCAGTGATGTCGGGCGAATCAGCACTTCCAAGCTAACAGTCCGGGCACGGGGCCTTCCGGGTCCATCGGCCCTACACCAACCGGGTGCATCGGTGTAGGGCGCGCCGCTCAAGTTTGCCGCGCGGGGCGGAAAAGCCCGGGCGGAAAACCCGGGGCAGAAAACCCGGGGTCGCCGGAACGCGCGGGATCACCGGAAAACCCGAGTTCGCCGGAGGCCTGCGCCGCCGCCGTATGGTTACAGCCTCCCCGAAGCTCTTGGGCCCACCCGGTGGTTTCGCCCGGCCCGGGCCGGTGGGCGAACCCGGCCCTCGCCCGGCCCGGGCCGGCCCCCGGTGCAGCTCAGGCCTTGCGGTCCAGCAGAAGGTTGGTGATCCGCAGGGTGCAGAGCCGCTCGCCGGCCGCATTGTTGATCAGCACCTCGTGGGTGGTGACGGTGCCGCCGAGATGGATGGGCGTCGCCGTGATCGTGATCAGGCCCTCGCGAGCGGACTTGTGGTGGGTGGCGGAGACATCCACGCCGACCGCGGTCTTGCCCAGGGTGCTGGCGTGGATGACCGCTGCCCAGGAGCCCACAGCCTCCCCGACCGCCAGCGAGGCGCCGCCGTGCAGCAGCCCGAACGACTGCCGGTTGCCCTCCACCGGCATGGTCGCCACCACGCGTTCCACGGATTCCTCGATGATCTTGACGCCCATTTTTTCGTCGAGTTCGCCGAGGGTGATCTTCCACAGCTCGGCATTCCGGGGCTCGGGCGTCATAACGTCTCCTCTTTGGCCGGAAAGCCAAGGGCTCAGGCCGATCAGTGCCCCCGCAGCTAGTGTGCGGCAGGCCTCATTCATGTACTGTAGACATATTACCGAACGGACGGTCAGTAATGCTGGCCGTGTTGATCTTGCCCCTGTTGGAAGGACCCGTCAACGATGACCACCACTGCAACTGCTCCGGAACCCACAGTAGACACTGTCGAGATTGTTCCCAGCTTCATCCGGGATTCCTGGTGGACTCCCGACGCCGGCTCCGCAGCCGGCGCGGCTTCCGTCCTAGACGCCAGCACCGGTGAACTCCTCGCCAAGGTGAGCACCGAGGGACTGGACCTCGCCGCCGTCGTGGATTACGGACGCACCACCGGCCAGGCGGAACTCGGGAAACTGACCTTCCACCAGCGCGCACTCAAGCTCAAGGAGCTCGCGCAGTACCTGAACGGCCGCCGCGACGAGTTCTACGCGCTCTCCGCCCAGACCGGCGCCACCAAGATCGACTCGATGGTCGACATCGACGGCGGCATCGGCGTGCTCTTCACCTTCGGCTCCAAAGGCCGGCGCGAACTCCCCAATGCCCAGGTGATCGTGGACGGCCCGATGGAGGTGCTGTCCAAGGACGGTTCCTTCGCCGGCGAGCACATCTACACCCGCATCCCGGGCGTCGCCGTGCAGATCAATGCGTTCAACTTCCCGGTGTGGGGCATGCTCGAGAAGCTGGCCCCCGCGTTCATCGCCGGAGTCCCCACAATCGTCAAGCCCGCCACCCCCACCGGCTACGTCACCGCCGCCGTGGTCAAGGCGATCATCGAATCCGGCATCCTGCCCAAGGGTTCGCTGCAGCTGATTTCCGGCTCGGTCCGCACCATCCTGGACCACCTCGACTACCGCGACATCGTGGCGTTCACAGGCTCCGCCTCCACCGCCAACACACTCAAGTCCCACGTCAACGTGGTCAAGGGCGGGGTCCGCTTCACCTCCGAAACCGACTCCCTGAACGCCTCGATCCTGGGCCCGGACGCCGTCAAGGGCACCCCGGAATTCGACGCCTTCATCAAGTCCCTCGTCACCGAGATGACCGCCAAGGCCGGCCAGAAGTGCACCTCGATCCGCCGGGCCATCGTGCCGCAGGAGCTGGTGCAGGACGTCATCGCCGCCGTCGGGGAGCGGATCCAGGAACGCATCGTCCTCGGTGACCCGCGCGCCGAAGGCGTCAACATGGGCGCGCTGGCTTCCCTCGAGCAGCTCGCCGACGTGCGTGCCGCCGTCCAGTCCATGCTCGACGCCGGCGGCGAACTCGCCTACGGCACGCTCGATTCGCCGAGGGTCACCAGCGCGGACGGCACGGTCGGCGTCGTCGCGGACGGCGCGTTCATGTCGCCCGTGCTGCTGAGCTGGGCGGATCCGGAAGCCGAAGAGGTCCACTCGCTGGAAGCCTTCGGGCCGGTCTCCTCGGTGATCGGCTACACGGACCTGGCCGACGCCGTCCGCCTCGCCGCCCGCGGCGGCGGCTCGCTCGTCGCCTCAGTCTGCACCAACGACCCCGACGTCGCGCGCGAACTCGTCACCGGCATCGCTGCCCACCACGGCCGGGTGCACATGCTCAACCGCGAGGACGCGCGCAGCTCCACCGGCCACGGTTCACCGGTTCCGCACCTGGTCCACGGCGGCCCGGGCCGCGCCGGCGGCGGCGAGGAACTCGGCGGCATCCGCTCCGTCCTGCACCACATGCAGCGCACCGCCATCCAGGGCTCACCGAACATGCTGACCGCCGTCACGGGCGTCTGGCACACCGGCGCCGACCGCAACTTCACGCTCGAGACCGAAGGCCAGCACCCGTTCCGGAAGCACCTGAGCACCCTGCACATCGGTGACGCGATCCGCTCCGGGCTGCGCGAAGTCACCCTGGACGAGATCACGAAGTTCGCCAACTCCACGGGCGACACCTTCTACGCCCACACCAACGCGGAGGCCGCCGCGGCCAACCCGTTCTTCCCGGGCATCGTGGCACACGGCTACCTGCTGCTGGCCTGGGGCGCCGGGCTGTTCGTGGAGCCCGCGCCGGGCCCCGTGCTGGCCAACTACGGCCTGGAAAGCCTGCGCTTCATCACTCCGGTGGCCGCGGGCGACTCCATCCGTGTCACCCTCACCGCCAAGAAGATCACCCCGCGCGAGACCGACGAGTACGGCGAGGTGGCCTGGGACGCCGTCCTGACCAACCAGAACGACGAAATCGTAGCCACTTACGACGTCCTCACCCTCGTGGAGAAATAGCCGGGCCCGGCGCCACCGACGCCGAGCCACCGCCGCCGAGCCACCGCCGCGTCGTCTCCGGGCGGCGGCGCACCCAACCGCCGAGGTGAGATTTCGCGCCCATTGTCCCCGCGGACATGGGCGCGAAATCTCACCTCGGCGCGTATATTCTCCTGCTCTTTCCGCCCCGCACCGGCGTAAAATTCTTCTCGTAGGAGGTGGCGAAATGACCCTAGTTCTAAACAAAGCCACAACGGTCCTGCCAGTAGATGATGTGGAGCGTGCCCACCGCTTCTATGCAGAGGCTCTGGGTCTCCCGCACCGTGGAGTGGCAGACGACGGAAGCGACCTATTCGGCAGCGAAGGCGGCCCCATGCTGCAGTTGATGCCTGTCAGGGACGGAAAGCATTCCGAGCACACGGCCCTGAGTTTTGAAGTCTCCGAGATCGAGCGGACCGTCCAGGAGATGGAGTCCAAGGGCATCCAGTTCCAGGACTACGACCTGCCGGATCTCAAGACCGAGAACCACATATGTACAACGGATTCGGAAAAGTGCGCCTGGTTCATGGACACCGAGCACAACATCCTCTGCGTCCACGAGAACGTCACCACGGCGGCCGATTACCAACTCTGACCAACAGCATTTCACCCAATACACCCGAGGGGAACAGCGTCCCGGCCTGCCGGGGCGCTGTTCTTTTGTCCGGGAAAGCCGCCGCTGCCGCAACCGCCGTCGGCCGCCGCCGTCGGCCTGGGCAGCGCACAGGACCCCCGGCCCTGCGCCGGCCGCCGTCGTCGGCCGGGCGGGGGCACATTGGCGCGGAAACGCCGGTATTCGTCGGCGGCAGGGGGGCTGCGGCCGCCAAAGTGCCCCCGGACCGCTCGGGCGGGAACTGTGCCGCGGCATAGACGCGGGGGGCGTGCGTGAGGAAGGCAAGGTTATGGTTCCCGGCGGTCTTCATTGGGGTCCTGGGCCCCGTCCGCGGACTGCCTTTCGTCTCGTACGCGTTTATCACCTCGGCGCCGGCCAAAAGACATCAGCGCGGACAGGACCGCCAGGACGACGACGATTCCCGCGATGATCAGGATGAGCTGAACCGGTTCCATTGTGGTGCCTCTTCCCTTTGTAATCCTTGCCAGCGGCCCCCTGCCGCCCTGCTGGCTTTGTATCCAAGGTGGCGGCCGGCCCGGCGCTGTTGGTCTCCCCTGGCGTGGGCGCATGCTGCGCGACCCGGTCGTGCGCAGCCGGTGAACGCAGCCGGGTCAGAGCATCGTTGCGCCGCGGTGGGGCTCTATGGCGCGGATGGTGACGTCGACTGTGCCGGGGGTGAGGCCGGTGTGGCTGATGGTTTCACGCACGCGTTCTTGAACCGTTTCGGCGACGTGGAGGGCCGTGTAGGCGATGTCGGTGGCGATATCGAGGTGGACGCGTGCCGTTCCGTCGCTGATTGTCACCGTGACGCCGTTGTGCCGGTAGGTGCCGTCTTGGCTGCCGGGATTGCCGAGGTGTTGCAGGGCGGCGGGACCGAGCCGGGCCAGGAAGCCTTGGATCGTGGGTTCAAGCCTGAGGACCCCGGGTGTTTCCAGTGCGGTGCGCGTGGCGATGGAAGCGATGAGCCGGCTGGTGATGATGGAGCCTTGGATGGATTGGTCAGACATCGTAAAGGTCCTCAACAGTGATGTTGACGGTTCCGGCGCCGATACCGACGCCGGCCGGAAGCGCGTTGCTGATCTCGCGCCGCAGCGACTCCATTGTTCGGGGGATGACGATGCCAGGGGCGGCGGCAACCCGGAGATTAACGATGAGGCGAGGACCGGCAGTGGTGGCGGTACCGGTGGTGGCGGAGGCGTGGTCTTCACCGGCGGGGCTGGCCGCGGCTGAGCGTATTTCGACGCGGCAGCGTCGTGAGTGGACGCCCGGGATCGCTGCTGCCGCGAACCGGATGAGGGAGCGCAGGGCCTGTTCAGTGATCTCCGTGGTGCCGTTGTCCGCGCTGCGCAGGAGGATTTTGCTGCCACGGCGGACTTCAGCGCGAGCCACGCCCATGATGGCGTTCTTGATCGCGGGACGGGGTTTCAGCGCGGGATTATGAAGATCGCTTTCGCGCAGTAAACGGGTTGCTTCACGGAGTCCCTGCAACCGGGTTCTGGCAGTTTGGCAGTGTTCGCAATGTTCTTCGTGTGCCGTGGGCGGCCGGTCGGTGGTGGCCCAGATGCGGTCGATGCTACGGCCGCAGCCGAGCCGGGGGATGTCATCTAGCGCCATTGGCTCATCCCTTCTGCTATCTGGTGCCGTGCCCGGGCGAGTGTGCCGCGTACCGCCGTGGGGCTGATCTTCAGTGTGACACCAATCTCGGCGTAACTGCGTCCGTGCATTTCCCGCAGCAGCCAGCAGGCCCGCTGTGCCGGGGGAAGCGTGTTCAGGACAGCGGTCAGGCCATCCTGTTCGGCGGACCATTCAGCTTCATGGGCCGGATCCGAAATGGCCGACACCGCGAGTACGCCGGCTTGGGCAATGGTGTCCATATCTTCCGGCCGGATGCAGTTCTCGGCATGGGCGGACCGCCTGCGCAGCAGGTCCAGGCATTTGTTCGTCGCCAGCCGGTAGATCCAGCCACCGAAAGCATCGACATCAGCGAGCATGGGCAGGCCGCGCCAGCTCGTTGTCAAGGTCTCCTGCACGATGTCTTCGGCTTCGCCGTGGTCGTTGAGCATCCGGTACGCCAACCGAAAGAGTCTGTACTGATAGGTGAGGACCAGGTGTTCGAATGCTGCCAGGTCGCCGTCCTGGGCCCGCGCGACGATGCTCCCTTCGTCGGGGTCCGGTTCGAAGCCGGGGCCATGATCACCCATGCGCTGTCCATCCCGTCCGGTGGCATACCGGTGTCTGGCCCCAATATGCCACAGCCGGCCAACGCGGGGAACCGTGCCGAGGTTCCGTTGCCCAGTAAGGGAAAAAAATCTGCGCCGTCACGTGACGATTTCTGTCGGGTTTCGTCTTTATCGGTGTAAGCACGTTCACCACTCCACGAGGAGATGTTTTCCATGACAGAGACACCCAGAACCCCCGGAGCTGCCAGCGGCGTCATGGCCTCACCTGAGGAGCAGACGCACGGCGGCGCGCTGGAACAAGTGAAGGCGAGGGACGCACTGCACACCGACCGCGGCGACACCACGATCGAGGAAACCGTAGTGCAGAAGCTGGCCGGCATTGCCACCCGCGAGGTTCCCGGCGTGTATGCCATGGGCAGTGCAGGCCGGCGGGCGTTCAGCGCACTGACCGAACGCATTCCCGGTTCCCAGACCAATGTCAGCGGCGGCGTCAGCGTGGAAAAGGGCGAACGCCAGACAGCCATCGATGTCTCCATCGTCGTCGACTACGGGTTCTCCGTTGTGGAGGTCAGCCAGGCCATCCGCCGCAACATCATTCAGTCCGTTGAGCGCGCCACCGGGCTGGAAGTGCTCGAAGTGAACATCAATGTCACCGATGTCCACCTGCCCGACGAGGAACACGACGACCAGCAAGTCCAGAAGACCCAACTGCAGTAACCACCCGTCACAGAATCCTCCGCCAAGGGGAACGGGACGATGAGGAAAAAGGATGGCTATGTCTACTACACGTTGGTGCGTGACGATAGGACTAGTACTGGGAATCGTTCTCGGCTTCGGCGGCTGGCTGGCGTTGCTGTCCGCGGTGATCCTCGGGTTTATCGGACTCCTGGTCGGCCGGGTTGCGGAAGGAAAACTCGACGTGCAGGCCCTGTTCGGTAGAGCCTCGAGCCGATGAACCCGCCAGGAGCCCACGCCTGGCCCTTGCCGGGGGCCGGGGCCGGGGACGGGCCTTTGCCGGGGGACCGGGACGCCGGGCCGGACTTCGCCGAGACGGGCACGCGGGGGCAGACCGTCCTGGCGGCCAGGGTGATCGAGAAAATCGCCGCCCAGGTCGCCAGCGACGAGTCCTCCGCTGGCGGTTCCTCCGGCGGATTTCTGGGCATCGGGAACCGTGCTGACCTCGCCGCCCGGCCCAAGGCATCCGTGGAACTCGCCGGGAACATCGCGACTCTGAGGGTTGAGGTCGGGATGCTGTACCCGGTGCCGTTACGCCAGGCCACCGAGGCCCTGCGCGGCCGGATCAGGACCAGGGTGACGGAGCTGACCGGAGTTGACGTCCGGGAGGTTGACATCAGGATCTCGTGGCTGACCACCGACACCAACGGACGAAGGAAGTTGCTATGAGCCGGCACGGCCAGCGGTCCTCGCGCCTGCGGCACCGGCCCAGCCGCGCCGTCCCGTCGATCATCGCCGGAATCCTGCTCCTGGCCGCCGGCGTCGGCTTGGTCTGGCTGACCATCACCCGGCTGGTCAACGGCACCTGGCCCACCCTCCTGCAGGGACCACGCGACTGGCTCGCCGCGCTGGCGTGGAACGACCCCGTCCTCCGGCAGATCGGGGTAGCCGCCGTCGTGGCAGGTGTCGTTCTGTTGCTGTGCGCCATCATTCCCGGGGGGTTTAATGCCCTCACCATCGATGACTCCCGCAGCGTCGAGGAGGCTGAGGCGCCGCCGGTGCAGGAGCGGGAAACTGTGATGACGCGCCGCGCCGTCGCCCGCCTGGCGAAAGCCCGGTGCCTGCAGATCGACGGCGTCGGCTCGGCCGCAGCGACAGCCACCACCCGGCGCGTACACCTGAGCGTGGAGACTTCCCTGCACGAGCCGGGGGACCTGCGCACCAGGATCATCGAGGCGGTCCAGACCCGTCTGGAAGAAACCGGGCTCTCCCCGGTCCCGCAGGTTACCGCCACGGTCAGGTCCAGAGACTAAGACCATCCGCGCACCCGCCCGCCGCGACTATTTGAAGGATGGTTTCCGATGAGACAGACCGCAGGAACCCTGAACCGGATCTGGTTGGCAGTTCTCGGCATCCTTTTCGTGGCCGCCGGCGCCGCACTGCTCCTGCAGTCCAACGGGACACTGCATGCTCTTTTGAACACGGCCCGCTTTTGGGAGTCCGTCGTCACGGGTGACCTACACGCGTTCTTTGCGCAGCCGTGGGTGGCGGCCTTCCTACTGCTCATCGGCGTCATCCTCGCGGTGCTCGGGCTGTTGTGGATCATCGCCCAGATCCCAAGGAAAAACACGGCAGGCGCCTACCGCCTCCATGACGACGGCAGCCAGGGATTCACCCTCTGCGACCCGTCCGTCCTCGCCGCCGCCGTCGAAAGCCGGATCAACGCCCTCCCCGGTGTCGTCAGTTCCGCGGTCCTGCTGCGAGGAACGGCCAGTGCCCCCGACCTGAGCCTGAGGGTGACGGTCAATGACAGGGCCGACGTCCAGGACGTCATCCACCGCATCCAAACATCCACCCTGCGGGAGCTCTCCTACGCCCTGGAGGCGCCCCTGCAGCGCAGCCAGCTGCAGATCGAGATCAGCGGACGAAGCCAAAGCACCGGAACCGTGGTGCATTCCACCGGCACTGTCGTCTACTAGCCAACGAGCCTTTCGTGCGGCAAAGCTCTCCGTCGGTTCGGTAGTGGGACCGGGCCGCCGGCCGCGTGCCGGCCCCGCGACGTCCGCGCCGCGGCCGTCAAGGACCGTCGGGACCAGCGGCGCCGTCCGGCCGGGACCACGGGGACACGGGGCGGGACTGGAGCGCGCCGTCGACCGTCAGGTCCACGCGCTCATTGAAGAAGCTGATGAGGCCGTGGATCTGCGCGGCGTCGAGGAACCGACGGTCGTAGCTCCACGCGACATTCCGGCCCTGCGGGGAACCCGGGCGGCTCCAGTAGCTGGCGCGGCCCTTGTAAGGGCAGACCGTCCGCTTGGGGCTCTCCTCCAGCAAGTCCAGCCGCACGTCCGCGGGCGGGATATAGTACCGCACCGGCAGCAGCGTCTCGTAGAGCAACTGCGCGCCGTTCGTGCGGGCCAGCGTCACTCCGTCGAGGGCCACTTCCACGTCCACGGACGACGCGCGGATGTCAACGCGGTGGAACGGATCCCGCGGGTGGCCGATGATCTCCTCATCGTCCTCGAGCCAGTTGAAGGCGTCGAAATCCAGCACCACATAGCCCGCCAGGTCGGGGTCCTTGGGCCGGAACGCAGCCCGGGGGGCCGTCGCCGCTGGGGTCACGACGTCGAACTCCTCGCCGGCGCAGGTGTGCCTGCCGAACGCCGTTCCGGGGTCGAGCGACGTCGGGGCCGCGCCTTGCCGGATGGCGACGGCGTGCTCCCGGACCGGCGCCGCCGGCAGGGCTGGCGGGGCGAGCTCGGCCAGCAGTTCCTGCTCCGGCACGGCAAAGATCGGGGTGATCCGGCGCGGTTCCCAAATCAGGCAGGCCTGCAGCGTGTCGACGACGGCGGTCCGGCCCAGGCTTGCACGGACCCTCTTGGCAGTGGGCTCGTACCGCAACTGGGGGAAGGTGCCCAGGAGCGCCTGGGACAATCTGGTGGCCATCCTCCCAGCGTGGCCCGGGCGCCCGGCGCGGTCAATGGGATTCTGGCGGCGCTCCGGACCACAAGCCAGGCGAAGGACATGGAGCCGTGGGAACGCAGCGGGGCGGCGCGCAACAGTGCGGGCCGGCGCGCAACAGCTCAACAGCGCGGCGCGGGCGCGCACAGGCGCAGGAAGCGGGCGGGCCTACTGCGGGACGTGAAGGCCGTGGAAGGCCATGGTGATGACGTCGTCGGCCAGCTTCTCGGGGGAGAGGGAGCCACCGGGCTTGTACCACTCGACGATGGAGTTGATGGTGCCGAAGAGCAGCCGGGTGACCGTGCGGGGATCGATGTCCTGGCGGAGCGAGCCCTCGTCGCGGGCGGCGGAAATCAGGGCCGCGACCTTGTGGTCGAAGGTGCGCCGGCGTTCCATGGCGTCGCGTTCGATCTCGGTGTTGCCACGCAGGCGCAGCAGCAGGGTGACGAACGGAAGCCGCTCCACCAGCACGGAGATGGTCTCGCGGAGCACGAATTCGAGCCGGGCTTCGGCGGTTCCGGTCTGGGCCTGAGGCTGCTCGAGGATGGCCTCAAGGCCCCCCAGGGCGTGGTCCAGCGCGAGCTTCAGGAGGTCGCCCTTGGACGGCACGTGGTGGTAGATGGCGGACTTCGAGATGCCCAGGTTCTCAGCGAGGATGCCCATGGACGTGGCGTCGTAGCCGTGGCGGTTGAAGACGTCGACCGCAATCACCAGCACCGATTGCTGGTCATAGCCGGGACGGCCGCGTTTGGTGCTGCTTGCTGTTGTGGGCATAGTCGCTAGTTTCTCACGATCAGGAGATCAGTCAGCCCGCCGGGGCGGCCCTGGCGGGCCGGCCGGCGGGCTGGACGTGATGCGGTCAGGCCTTGGGGCGCATGTCGTAGATCCGGCGGAGCTTGCCGTTGGACCGCTCCAGGGAGCCGGGCTCGACGACGTCGACCGTGCAGGAGGAGCCGACGTGGATCTTGATCTGCTGCTGCAGGACCTTGGCGGCGGAGGCGACACGCTCGACCGTGACGGACTCGCGGCGTTCGATCTTGACGGTCAGCTGGTCCATCCGCTGGCCCTCGGGGCGGGTGAGCTCGAGCTGGAAGTGCGGGCTCAGCTCCGGGATGCGCAGGGCGATTTCCTCGATCTGCGACGGGAACAGGTTCACACCGCGCAGGATGATCATGTCATCGCTGCGGCCGGTGATACGGCCCATGCGGCGGTGCGCGGGGCGGGCAGTGCCGGGGAGCAGGCGGGTGAGGTCCTTGGTGCGGTACCGGATGATCGGCAGCGCTTCCTTGGTGAGCGAGGTGAACACCAGTTCGCCGGGTTCGCCGTCGCCCAGGACCACGGTGGGGTCGAAGGCGTCAATGATTTCGGGGCGGAAGTGGTCCTCCCAGATGTGGCTGCCGTCCTGGGTTTCCACGGCCTCGCCGGCGACGCCGGGCCCCATGACCTCGGAGAGCCCGTAAATGTCACAGGCCTTGATGTTCATCATCACTTCGAGCTCATGGCGCATTTCCTCGGTCCACGGCTCGGCACCCAGCACGGCGAACTTGAGCGAGGTGGAGGCCGGGTCGATGCCTTGCTTCATCATCGCGTCGGCAATGGTCAGCAGGTAGGTCGGGGTGGCCAGGATCGCGTCGGGCTTGAAGTCCTGGATCAGCGTGATCTGGCGTTCGGTCTGGCCGCCGGAGATCGGGATGACCGTGCAGCCGAGGGCCTCGGCGCCGGCGTGGGCGCCCATGCCGCCGGTGAACAGGCCGTAGCCGTAGGCGTTGTGGACCTTCATGCCCGGACGGACACCGGAGGCGCGCAGCGAGCGGGCCACGAGTTTGGCCCAGTCGGCGAGGTCCTTCTTGGTGTAGCCGACGACGGTGGCGCGACCGGTGGTGCCGGAGCTGGCGTGGATGCGGGCCACCTCGTGCTGCGGCACGGCAAACATGCCGAAGGGGTACTCCAGGCGGAGGTCCTCCTTGGTGGTGAAGGGGAACTTGCCCAGGTCCGAGAGCTCGCGGAGGTCGGTGGGGTGGACTCCGGCCTCATCGAACTTGCGCTTGTACAGGGGAACGCGGTCGTAGGCGTAGGCCACGGTGTGCTGGAGGCGGGTGAGCTGCAGTGCCTCGAGCTCGTCGCGGGAGATCATTTCTTCGCGGTCCAGGACAGCATCACTGGTGGGTGCGACGGTTTCTTGGGTCATCTGGGGTTCCCTGTTTCTATTTCTTGGAGATGGTGCGGCTGCGGCCGCGGAACTCGGCGACGAGTTCGCCCGGCAGGGTGTCGGTGGGGAGTCCGCCCGGAACCGTGGCGGCGGGGGCTGCGCCGGCGGGCGCCGACTGCGGCGCCGAAGGCGCGCCCGCGCCGGGATCGGCGGCGTAGATCTGGATGTCGTACAGTCCGCTGCGTCCGGTGCTGGCGCGGCGGTTGGCGACGGCGGTCAGGACCTGGCCGCGGAATGCCGGCTTGATGAAGTTGATATCGACGCCGGAGGCAACGGTGATGGTCCCTGTATCGATCCCGGCTTCGCCCGGCTTCGGGTTGGCCGGGTTGCAGGCCAGCGCGAAGGCTGTGTCGCCGAAGGCGAAGATCATTCCGCCGTGGGCCATGCCGAACCCGTTCAGCATTTCCTGCCGGAGCTTCATGCGGATCGTGGCATGTCCGTCGTCCAGCGCCACAACTTCGATGCCCATCCACTCCGAGGCGTAGTCGTCTTTAAGGATGGGGTGGGTGTCACCGGAAATCGTCAGTTCAGCCATGCGTCATTGCCTCCAGCTTTATTTACCGAATGTTCATTAGGTAATCCCATTTAGGTGCCTTCTGTCAAGAGCTGGCGGGCGGATGAAGCCGTCGGCGGACACGGCAAAGCCTGCGGAAAACGCTCGGAAACCGGTGGAAACGTGCCGCGACCTCGGGAAACACGCCGACAGAACGGGCGCGGAGGGTCACCCGACCGGGAAGGAGTCCTTGCTATCAGCGAAGGGCCCGGACGTCAGTTCCGTTCGAAAGTCAGGGACCAGGGTTCGCTGCCCCGGCCGGTCTCGGTCCAACCGTCCTGCCGGATGTCGCCGACGAGTTCGTCCAGGCTGCGTGTCATGCCCGGGGCCCATTTTTCTTCCGGCGGAACCGGAGAGACCGGCGTCGGGGACATGAAGGTGGAGCTCGAGTAGCGGACCTCGTCGGCCACACGGCCAACGAAGCGGTACTGCGTGCTGCCGTACTGGGACGAAAGGGTGGTGAGGATCCGGGCCCACCAGGCCGTGCCGCCGATGTCCTGCAGTTCAACACGAAGCGTTTCCACTGGATCCTCCACTCTGCCCACCCAACCGTTGCCCACCACACTGGCTGGCGGACGCCGGCCGAGTAAGGGGCCAAAGTCCTGCGGTCAGCCCCCGGGCGCCGCATGGAGAAACGGCGCCAACAAGTGAAAGTATGGAGGGACCGAGCACCACCACGGCACAACCTAAGGGCAAACCATGGCCAAAGGAATCTACGTCAGCGCGACCACCCCGGGCTCCGGGAAGTCGCTCATAGCCCTGGGCCTGGCGGACACCCTGCACCGGCATGCGGACCGGATCGGGTTCTTCAAACCTGTGGTCAACGGCCACGACGCCGCCTCGGACCCCATGGTTGCGCTGATGAAGGCCCGCTTCGACCTCGACGACGAACGCTGCCGGGGCGGGCTGACCTTCGCTGAAGTCCGCAGCCTGCTTGCCGAGGGCCGGCGCGAGGACATCGACTCACGCTGTGTGGAGATCTTCGCCGAAATGTCCCGGCACTGTGACGTGGTGATCGTGGAGGGGACGGACCTGACCGGCCAGGACGCCGCCGTCGAGTTCGACCTCAACGCCCGGCTGGCCAACAACCTCGCCGCGTCCATCGTGGCCGTCGTCGGCGCCAAGGGCCGCACCGTCGCTGAGACCGTCGACGCCGTCGAGGTCGCCCGCAAGGAACTCGTCGCCGAACGCTGCTCGCTGCTGGCCATCATGGTCAACCGCGCCGACCCGGAGGACCTGGAGGCCATCGCCGCCGCGGTCCGCCCCGGCGCCTCGGGTCGGCCCGTGTATGTCCTGCCGGAGTTGGAGGCGATCGCCCGGCCCACCACCGGCGAGGTCGCGTCCGCCCTGGGTCTTGGCCAGGTGGCGGGGCTGCCTGACCTGGAACGTGATGTGCATTCGGTCAAAGTGGCGGCCATGAGCGTGGCCAACTTCCTGCACGTGCTCGACGACGGCGCGCTGGTGATCGTCCCCGGTGACCGCGCCGACGTGCTCGTCGCCTGCCTCGCGTCCTCGTTCTCGCCGGAGTTTCCGGTCCCGTCGGCCCTGATCCTCACCGGCGGCCTGGCCCCGGACCCCACAATCTATTCGCTGTTGGCCCAAGCCCCGTTCCCGATCTTCGCCGCCCCGGACGACACCTACGTGACCGCCAAGCGGGTCTCTGAGGTCCGCAGCGAGATCTGGTCCGGGCACCGCCGCAAGGTGGCCTCCGCCCTGGGCCTGTGGTCCAAGCGGGTGGACGAGGCCGAGCTGCTGGAACGGCTGCACCTGCCCCGGCCGGAACGGATGACGCCGCTGCGGTTCCTGCACGACCTGATCGAGCGGGCCCGGCTGCAGCGCCGTCACATCGTCCTCCCGGAAGGGAACGACGTGCGGATCCTGCGTGCCGCCGAAATCCTGCACCGGCGGGACGTCTGCGACCTCACGATCCTGGGCAACGAGTCGGACGTCCGGGAGCTGGCGTCCACCCAGGGCGTCGACCTCTCCGGCATGAACATCGTGGACCCCGCCACTTCGGAGCTCCGCCAGCAGTTTGCGGAGAAGTACGCGCAGCTGCGGGCGCACAAGGGCGTGGACCTCGCCCGGGCGCTGGAACTCATGCTGGATGGCAGCTACTTCGGCACCATGATGGTGCAGCTGGGCGTGGTGGACGGCATGGTTTCCGGCGCCGCGCACACGACCGCCCACACCATCCGCCCAGCGCTGGAGTTTGTCAAGACCCGCGAGGGCGTGAAGATCGTTTCCTCCGTGTTCCTGATGCTGATGCCGGACCGGGTCCTGGTGTACGGCGACTGCGCGGTCAACCCGGACCCGAACGCGGAGCAGCTGGCGGACATCGCGCTGGCCTCGGCCGAGACCGCAACCCAGTTCGGCGTGGAGCCTCGCGTGGCCATGCTCTCCTACTCCACCGGAGGCTCCGGCACCGGCGAGGCGGTGGACAAAGTCCGGCAGGCCACCGAGCTCGTGCGGTCACGCCGCCCGGACCTCGCCGTCGAGGGCCCCATCCAGTACGATGCCGCCGTGGACGCCGCCATCGCCCAGTCCAAGATGCCGGGCTCAACCGTCGCCGGGCAGGCCACCGTGTTTATCTTCCCGGACCTCAACACCGGCAACAACACCTACAAGGCGGTGCAGCAGTCCTCGGGCGCGGTCGCCGTCGGGCCCGTGCTGCAGGGACTCCGCAAGCCGGTGAACGACCTGTCCCGCGGCTGCACGGTGGAGGACATTGTGAACACGGTGGCCATCACCGCTGTCCAGGCGCAGTCGGCGGAGGCCGCCACCGCGCCGGCCCCCGCGGCTGCGCATGCCTAGTCAGCTGTTTTCCGGTGCCACCGGGCTGTCGGTTTCCTCCTGCTTGGCGGGCTCATCGGCCAGGCCGGCCGGCGTGAGATCCAGGTCCTCCAGATTCTCGGGGGCCTCGGGGGCTTCCCCGGTCTCGGCGGCCTTGAGCTTGCCTGTGTCGTCCAGAGCCGGGTTCGCGCCTTCGACGCCGGTGGGATCGGGCTTGCCGGAACCGCTCTCCGGCGCGGTGCTGGCAGCCTCGGTGTTCTCTGGCTGGGTTGTGTCGTCAGTCATGAAAGTCCCTTCGTGAGTTGTCGAGTTGGTCCGCCGACTCTAGGCGCCCGCCGCGGCTTTCGCAACGAATAGGCTCCCGTGCCGGTCCGGCAATTTATAGTGGGTCCCACGGAGCGCTCCGCCAGGCTCCGGCGTGATGCCCGTCCCGACGCACCCTCCGGGGTCAGCGCAGAAGCCAAGGCGTAGGAGGCCCCATGCTCGTGCTCGTTATCAACTCAGGCTCGTCCTCGCTGAAGTACCAGGTCCGCGACGTCGAGGCCGGCAGCGTGCTCGCCGAGGGACTGGTCGAGAAGATCGGCATGGGCTCCGGCGGCGAGGGCGACGGCGCGCCCGAGGGCCCCCGCGACCACGCGGAGGCCCTGGAACTGGTGGACGCGGAGATCCACAAGGCGCTCGGGGACCGGGTGCTCGACGCCGTCGGGCACCGGGTGGTGCATGGCGGGGAGCGATTCGCCGAGCCGGTCCTGGTCAACAACGAGATCACCCGCGCCATCGAACGGCTCAACCCGCTGGCACCCCTGCACAACCCGGCGAACGTCCTCGGCATCCGCGCTATCTCGAAGAAGTGGCCGGACATGCCGCAGGTCGCCGTGTTCGACACCGCCTTCCACCGCACCCTGCCCGAGCACGCCTGGCGCTATGCGGTCCCGGACGAGCTCTACACCAACCACGGGATCCGCCGCTACGGCTTCCACGGCACCTCGCACGAATACGTATCGCACCGGGCGGCGGCGCTGCTGGACGTCCCGGTGGATGAGTTCGACGCCGTCATCGCCCACCTTGGCAACGGGGCCTCGGTCACGGCGATCCGCGGCGGCCACTCGGTGGACACCTCCATGGGCTTCACCCCGCTGGAGGGCCTGGTGATGGGCACCCGCTCCGGTGACCTGGACCCGTCCATCCTCGTGTTCCTCGGCCGGGCCGGCTGGTCCCCTGAGGACCTCGACTCCATGCTCAACCGCCAGTCCGGGCTCAAGGGCCTCGCCGGCAACAACGACATGCGCTCGGTGGTGGAGGCCGCGGAAGCCGGCGATTCCAGGGCCGCCATGGCGCTCGCCGTCGCCTCCTACCGCCTCGCGAAGTACATCGGCGGCTACCACGTGGCCGTTGGCGGCGCGAAGGCCCTCGTGTTCACCGCCGGGATCGGGGAGAACTCGCACCAGTTCCGCACCCTCGTGGCGGAGCGGCTGGGTGCCCTGGGCATAGAGCTCGACGCCGGCCTGAACCGGGAGCGGTCCAAGGAACCCCGCGTGATCTCCTCACCGTCCTCGGCCATCCCGGTGCTCGTGGTGCCCACCGACGAGGAGCGCGCCATCGCCGAGGCCACGTCCGCCGTCGTCGCCGGCTCATCGGTTGCTCCGTAACGGCCCCTATGGCGGGTGAAGAGCTGGGGAGGCAGGGCTTGTGATCGGATCCGCGTCATTCGTGATCAGTGCCTGGAACCCGCGACCATTCGCCTCATCTCTGCTCAGTCCCGGCAGGGCTTAGGACTCTGCGGGTTTGGGACTCACCCATTCACCACGAATGGCCGCTATGCTGCGCGCCCGGCCGCCCATCTGACACGAATGGCCACTACCGGAGCCCTCCGGGCCGCCCATCTGACGCAAATGGCCTCTAAGAGGGTGGGTATGGCGGCCACTTGTGACGAATCGATGAAGTTCGCCGCACTAACCGGGTTGGAAGCCGGCCCGCCGCGCCGTGACAGGCAACGGGCGGCCCCGGTTACATGATGCCGGTGGGTACCAGCAGAGCCCAGGCAAGAGCCGGGGCAACCAGCACCACTCCGCCCGCGTAGGCCATCAGCTGGCGGTAGACCCGCTGCCGGTCGTTCGCGCGGGCATTGGCCACCACCAGCGCGCCGTCGGTGGAGAAGGGGGAGACATCCACGACGGTGGCAGCGATGGCCAGCGCCGCGACCGTTCCGGAGGCGCTCAGTGAGCTGGTGGCCAACAACGGACCCGCCAGAGGGATGAACGCAGTCAGCAGCGCCGTGGACGAGGCGAACGCTGAGCCAACGCCGATCACGTAACAGAGGACAAGCGCGACCAACAGCGGGGCACCCAGGGCCAGAGCCTGCTCGGCGAGAGTGTCGATGACGCCGACGTGCTGAAGTAGGGAAACGTAGGTGATCATGCCCGCCACCAGCAGGACCGTGGACCAGGAGATGCCGCCGATGAACGTTTGATGTTCTTTGATGTTCACCAGCGCCAGCAGGAGTCCGGCCGAGAGGGCCACAAAGCCGATCGGCATGTGGAAACCCAGGGTGCACCCGAGCATCACCGCGATCAGCACCAGCGTGAGGATCTGCTGGCCGCGGGGCCGGCTGGTCCGGGCGGTATCGAGATCGGCATCCTGGCCGCTTTCGCCGTCGCGCAGCTTGCCGAGGAGGGCGAACAGAACGATGGTCAGTACGGAGAGGATGAGATTGAGGGCGAAGCTGGCAACGAAGAGTGCGCCCTGGGAGACGGGAAATCCGTTTTCCAGCGCGATGTCATGCACCAACACGCCAGCCACGGAGAGCGGGGAGAATCCGCCGGCGTGGGCGCCGTTGATGATGAACGCACCCATCAGTACAGGATGGATGCGGGACTCGTAAGCGAATCCGATGGCCGCCGGTGCCAGCAGTGCGACGGCGGCAGGAGAGAAGGTGCCCAGTGCCGTGAGCGCGGCCGCGAGCAGGAAGAACACCCAGGGCAGCAGCAGCGTCTTGCCCCTGACGAGGCGCACGCAGTTCTGGACGATGACGTCGATGGTGCCGTTCCTCTGGGCCATGCTGAAGAAGTAGGTGACTCCGATGATCGTCAGAACGATGCTGGCAGGGAATTCCGCAAGGATCTCCCTGTCAGTCATTCCGAGCATGAAATAACCGACGCCGAAGGATGCGACCAGACCCATCACCCCGATGTTCAGAGGCCATTTTGTGGCGACGATAAACATTATGACGAGGATGACGAGCGGGATGATCTGGACAGCGGTCATGGTCGTCTCCGGTCTGGTGTTGGCCGCCGGGTTGAAGAAGTCACCCCCCAGCAGATGGGCGGCCAGTCCCAGGATCGCGAAACCGGCCACCGCCATCAGTAGGATACGGCGGCGGATAGGACGCCTGGGACCGTCGTCCCGAGTCTCAACCGCTGGGGCAGGGGCGCGGCGCGCAGTCTCAGTCATGGTGGTCTCCTCAGAGAGTAGCTCCTGCGAGGGGGCGCGGCGGCGCGGCCGGAGGCCTCGGGGAGGGGGCGTTGAAACAGCGGGGCGGCCGTCGTTGCGATGAGTCGGCGATCCGAGTGACCGCCTTGGCCGCCCCGCTGCAGTCTGCGGGGTTCAGCCGATGTAGCCGAAGATCCGGTTCCAGATGGCCTGGTCTTCCTTGCCGCGGCGAGCCAGATCCTCCGGAGTTCCGCGATGGGGAAGCCCTGTGTTCATGGCTGGCAGCTGGATATCCATCACCTTGGGGGCCGGCGCGGCCGAGTCGGCAGGGTATTCGCCTATCTGGGAGAAGACGCTGGATCCGCGTTTGCTGAGGTTCCAGTTCATGAACAGCTGGGCTGCGGCCGGGTGCTGGGCGGTGGGGGTCATGCCCAGGAAGTAGTCGTAGAGCGCGAATCCTTCCGTGGGGACTACGAACTTCACTGGCGCGTTATTGTTTGCTGCGATGTTGACGCTGCTGACCACGGCCGTGGCTACCTGGATTTCACCCCGGGAAAGGCTTTCCTGCTGCGCGCCGGAGGAATCGAAGATCCGTGGCTGCTGAGCCGCGTACCCCTTGAGGTAGTCCTCGCCGAGGGCATCGAATTGGAAGCGCACCAGGGATGCCGAGCTGCCGCCGGCGCCGACCTGAGTGGTGCCGATTTTTCCTTTCCATTTCGGATCCAGCAGGTCCTGCCAGGACTTTGGGGCGTCGGCCTCGCTGACCAGGGCTGTGTTGTAGGCGAAGGTGAACGCCGGGTCGAAGACACGGTAGAACTTCCCGCCGTCGTTCTTCACCGTGTCATCCAACTGGTCGAAGTTGGGCACCTTGTGCGGAGTGAAGGCGCCTGCCTTGTTCATGGCGGATACCGAGGAGAACTCGGAGGTGCGGATGACGTCGGCCCCCAGCTTCTTGGCGCCCTGTTCGCTGAGCACGCGTTCCAGCAAACGGTTGGGTACCAGCCGGACCAGGTTCACTTTGATTCCGGTGTCCTGGGTGAAGGCTTTGATGACTTCCTTCTCGCTGTTTTCCACATAGCCGCTGTAGAGGCTGATGGAACCCTCGGCCTTGGCCTTGGCGAACAGATCGCTGTCTGCCACGGTCTGGCCGTCGATCACGAGGTCGGAGGTGGTGGAGAGGGATTCGGCCTTGCTGACCAGAGTGACGGTCTTGGGGGCGCTGCAGGCACCGGCGGTGACCGCCAGTGCCGCGGCGGCCAGCACCGACGTCGTTGTCTTGAGGATGTTTTTCATCGTGCTTCTCCATTGGTTGCGCGGGCGCCGAAGGCCTTCGCGAGGACGACCAGGGCCAGGATGACCAGGATGTAGAGCAGGCTGGTCGATGCTGCGGAGCGCAGCGCGCCGTTGTCGTAGTTGTCGAAGACCACAATTGCCAGTAGTCGGGTGTTGGAGGTGAAGAGGAACAGCGCTGCGGACAGCTCCCGCATCGCCAGCATCAGCAGCAACAGGACGGTGGACATAACGCCTGTCTTCATCAGCGGCAGCGTCACATAGGACACCGCACGCGCCCTGGTGGACCCAAGAAGCACTGCGCTGTCCTCCAGGTCCTTGTCCACCTGCAGGATGCTCGCTGACATGCCCCGGTAGCCCTGGGGAAGGTAGATCGCGATGAAGGCGATGATCAGCACCACGATGGTTCCGTATACGGGGAGCGGCAATACCAGCCAGGTCCAGAGCAGGCCCAGGCCCATGACGATCGCCGGGATGGCGAGGGGGAGCATCGCCACGAACTCCAAGCTCTTCCGGCCCGGGGTTTTTGTCCTGTACACGATGTAGCTGAGGTAGAACGCCAGCGCGGCACCCAGGACTGCGACGCAGACGGCCACCATCACGCTGTTCCGTGCGGCATCCAGGAATGTGGCGGACTGCAGCGTCTGAAAGAGCGACCAAAAGGAGAGCGCATCTTCGCCGAATAGCTGGCTCAGGTTCGATACGTAGGGCGAGGACTGCAGTGAGGCCAGGAGGAGAGCCACCACAGGCAACACGATTGCCAGGGCGAAGTACCCCAGCGCGAAGGCCAGGCCCACGCCGCGGAGCTTGCCGATGTCCATCATGCGGGGCTTCATGCCCTTGCCGGAGACAGTGGTGAAGTTCCTTTTCATCACCACACGCTGCTGGATTGCAGTGACGGCGATCAGGACCACGGTCAGGACGACGGCGACCGCTGCGGCTTCGTTGCCTCGTGCCGGTGCGGAGTTCATCAGGCGGTAGATGAAGGTGGGGAGTGTCTCAATCTGACCGGGAGTGCCGATCATCTGGGCGACCGGAAAGTTTTCCATGGTCAGGGCAAAGATCAGCACGCCGGAGCCGAGAATCGCTGGAGTGACCAGAGGGAAGGTGACGGTGCTCAGGATCTTGCCGAGAGAGCCGCCGTGGACGCTGGCGGCTTCCTCGAGATCAGGGTTCATGAGGGTCATGGCGCCGTGGATCAGCAGGAACGCATACGGTGCGTAGTACAGGGCCAGTACGAAGATCAGGCCGGGCATCGTGTAGACATTGAAAAGGTTGCCCAAGCCGATGCCGCGGGTGAGCAGGTTCAGGTAGCCCGTGGCGGGCCCGGCCAGCAGTGACCAGGCGAGTGCGCCCACGAGGGAGGGCAGGAACATCGGGGCGATGCCGATGAAGTAGATGACGGCTTTGCCCCAGATGTTTGTCCTGGCCGCGAGAAAGGCCAGGGTTCCACCGATGAACATGGCCAACACCGAAGCGGATGTTGCCACCACCAGGGAATTGGTCAGTGCGGTTACCGACTGGTGGGAGGAGAGGATCTTGAAGTTCTCCAGCGTCAGCCCGCTGAGTCCGATCGAACCTGGCCGGGGCGTGGAGCTGCTGAATGCAGAAATCAGGATCAGGGCCACGGGCATGAGGATCAGGATGGCCAGCAGGGCCAGCATCAGCCACGTGGGCATGGACTTCCTGAACTGATGGCCAAGTTGACCGCCCATCCGGCGTCGGGGCTGCGGACTGGGCTTCTCACGGGGCGGCGTGCCTGGCCGCTGATCTGGTTGCCGGCGGAGGTCTGTCGTGGCGGCGGACATCAGGCCACCTCGGCCGGGAGAATCTGGATGTCGGACGGGCTCGCTGTAACCCAGACCCTGTTGCCTTTTCCGGCTGGCGGGCCGTCGCGGCGGGAAACGAGGGCCTCAATGGCGGGGCCGCCGTCAAGCTCGATCAGGTAGCGCACGTTCGAGCCCTGGTAGCTGGCCACCGAGACTTCGCCGGCCCAGTTGTTGGAGTCAGCGTCTGGCCTCTGCCCGGAGACGATGACGTCTTCCGGGCGGATGCAAGCCTTGATGGCGTCACCGTCGAGCGTGTAATCGACAGTGGTCAGTTCGAGCCTGTGCTCCGCCATTTTGTACGTGCCGGGGTGGCCGTTCTTGAGCACAGGAAAGATGTTGGTGACACCCAGAAAGTCGGCGATTGAGGCGCTGGCCGGGTTCTCGTAGATGTCTCCGGGGCTTCCGACCTGGGCGAGCTTGCCGTTCTGCATGAGTGCGATCCGGTCCGCGAGGGCCAGGGCTTCGCCCTGGTCGTGGGTGACGTACACGCAGGTCAGGTTGAGCTTCTGCTGCAGTGCGCGGAGTTCGATCCGCAGGCGGTCCCGGAGTCTGGCGTCAAGGTTGGAGAGTGGCTCGTCCAGCAGCAGGACGCTGGGGCGCATCACGAGGCTGCGGGCCAGGGCCACTCGCTGCATCTGGCCGCCGGAGAGGAGGCTGGCGCCGCGTTTCTGGAACCCGTCCAGACCCACGAGGTGGAGTGCCTCGTCGACGCGGTCCGTGATTTCCTTCTTGCCAAGGTTCTTCATCTGGAGCGGAAAGGCGACATTTTCGAAGATGGTTCGATGCGGCCATACGGCGTACGACTGAAAGACCATGCCCACGTTGCGTTTGTGGGAGGGGATGTTGATGTTCTTTTCGCTGTCGAACACCACCTGGTCTCCGATGGTGATTCTGCCGCGGACAGGGGTTTCCAGTCCGGCGATGCAGCGCATGGTGCTGGTCTTGCCGCAGCCAGACTTGCCCAGCAGCACCAGGGAGTGCCCGTCCTCGATTTCGGCGTTGACGCCTTTGACAGCGTAGGTATCGCCGTATTTCAGGTCGATGTTCTCCAAAGTGACTTTCATTGTCCGACTCCTTTGTCTTGGTCTGTTTGTGCGCAGTTAGGCGCTGGCCCGCACAGTGGCGGTCGCGCGGGTGAAGATGATGGATTCGCTGATGACGCGGGCGGCTCGTTCGAGTCCGATCCGGGCAGGGCGCCCGAACGGATCAACGGTGGCGACGGTGGCGATGATGCCGGCGGCGGTGCCGATCCGGAGATGAGTAGCGGCGTCGGGAGGCGTCTGAATTGCGCCGCCGGCCAGGGCGGCGTTGACTACCGTTCCAGCCGTGATGGCAGCGGTGGCGATGCCGACGGCGGATGTCAGCCCGATGGCGGGGTGCGGGGCGTGCATGGAGAGCGTCCGAATCGAGACGTCATAGGCCGACCCGCTGATGTGCTGGCCCCCGGTGGTGACGAAGTCCCTGGCGGGGCCAACAATCGCCACCTTGGGTACTGCATGGTCAACCGGTGAGCCGGCGGACCGGAGGCCCATGCGTACGGAGGCAGCGCTTCGGATTTCGGTGAGGACGGGCACGAACTCCGAGAGTTCGGCCAGGCTCTCGGTTCCGGTGAGTCCCAGGCTTGCTGCGGCCACCAGAACCATCGGCGCCCCGGCGTCGATCATGGTGACCAAATAATTCCGGCCGTCTACGGAAAGTTCTTCGCGTGCGTGTCTGGTGGGTAGGGCAGAGCCGGTGCTCCCGCCCGCGGGGTCGAGGAAGGCAAGGGTGACGGGAACCCCGGTGGCCAGGGTGCCAGGCACTTGGGCTTCGCCAAAGGCGGGCAGCTTGCCGTCGGGGGTGGAGACATCGGCTTCGAGCCGTGTGCCGGTGTTCAGGTTGCGCATCCGGACGAGGGTGGTTCCCGGTGTGGCGCACACAAAACCGTGGCTCACCGCGTAGAGGGCAATGGCCGTCGCGCAGTTTCCGCAGTTGCTGCCCCATTCGACGCGGCCGTCGCCAATGCCGACCTGTGCGAAGAGGTAGTCAACATCAACATCGTCATCGGAGGCGGCCGAGACGACGGCCGCTTTGGAGGTCGTGGATGTGGCGCCGCCGACGCCGTCGATCTGGCGGGGGTCCGCGGCGTTGAAAGTGTCAATCAGGAGGGCCTCGATCTGGTCCCTCGACGCCGGGACATCCTGGCCGTCAAACAGCCAGCATTTGCTGGTTCCACCCCTGACCAGGGTTGCTGGAATTCTCAATGGATTCTCGATTCGAAAGTAGTTGTTGTCCGGGCCAGCACGGCGCCTGTGTGGCCTCGGTCATATCTACCTTCGGGGTTGAAAGAGTTGAGCACAATGTTCATCTTCTTTGAGTGGCTTAACTTGAACTACACTCTGTCCTATGGAGCTAGATGTTCGCCGCCTCTTTTTGCTGGCTGAAATTGCCGACTACGGATCCCTCACCGCCGCCGCCGAGGCGATGATGTACACGACGTCCGCGGTCTCCCAGCAAATGCGCCGGCTCGAGGCGGAGGCTGGGCAGACCCTGTTTGAGCGCCATGCCCGCGGAGTGGTTCTAACGGATGCGGGTGCTGCCCTTGTGGCCAGGGCCCGGTCCATCCGGCGTGAGCTGGCCGGGGCCCAATCCGATCTCGAGGCACTGAGCGGGCTACGAGCCGGCAGCCTGCGGATCGGGTCCTTCCCTACGGCCTCAGCCTCCATTCTGCCGTTGGTTCTGACCCAGTTCGCCAGGGAGCATCCCGCTGTTTCCGTGTCAGTCAAGAGCGCCCTGAGGGACCCCCTGCGCGAGCTGCTGCTGATGCGCGAAGTGGAATTGGCCCTCCTGTGGGAATACGACTGGAGCCCGTTCGCGGACGATGAAATCGAGACCGAAAAGCTCGTTGACGATCCCACCGTCCTGGTAGTGGCGGGGAGCAGCGATGTCGGGCGCAGCGGTCCTGTGGATCTCAGCTCACTCGCCGCGGCCCGCTGGATCATCCGTGCGGACGGGCACCCAGTGGCGGACGTGCTGACCAGAAGCTGCCACGCTGCAGGATTCGCTCCGGACATCTCGTATGACGCCCACGATTATCAGGAAGCACAGGCAATGGTGGCGGCAGGCCTCGGCGTGGCCCTGGCACCTCGGCTCTCACTAACCAACCTCCGCGACGACGTCCGGCTCGTCCCGCTCGACCCGCGGATTCCCGTCCCGGTCCGCCGGATCCTGCTCGGACAACTCAAAGGACGAAAGTCGACGCCTGCCATGCTTGGCTTCCAGCAAACCCTGCGGAAGGCCTCCAAAGCCATGCCCCAGACCTTTGGCCGCCCGGGCCAGCTTGGCTCGGTCAACACCTAAAACTCAGACGTACCTCACCGCAAATAGCCCTAACGGTTCGCGGATCGTGGAGCTCAGTCAGTCGGCACCCGGCGTCTCGCCATCACGTGGTTGGCGCCCCGAAGTCGGCCCAAGGACTCGTGCGGCACCACGGCCAGAAGCTCTACCCGGCCGGGCGCCTGTGGAGCAGTCGAGGCGACCCTACTCATGCGTTGCTCCGTAACGGCCCTTTGGCGGCTCAAAAGGGCGCCTGCGGAGCAGCCGTTGGGTAGCGTTGCGGGCATGACGGAACCAAAACCCCTCCCGCTGCCCATCCGGACCGAGCGGCTGGTGCTGCGCCGCTTCGAGGCCGGGGATCTGGAGGCGTACCACGCCTACCATTCGCTGCCCGAGACCGCGCGGTTCCTGCCCGGGGAGGCGAAGAGCTACACGAAGTCCATGGAGTCCGTAGGCAAGTACGCCAACTTCGTGTTCGAGAAGGAGGGCGACTGGATCTGCCTGGCCATCGAGGCCGCGGAGTCGCCCGGACTGCTCGGCGAGGTGGTACTAAAGTGGCTGCCGGGCTGCGGCCAGGCCGAGATCGGCTGGAGCCTCGCCCCGGAAGCCCGCGGCAGGGGCATCGCGACGGAAGCCGCCGGGGCCCTGCTGAAGCTGGGCTTCGAGGAGCTCCACTTCCACCGGATCGACGCCAAGCTCGACGCCCTCAACACGGCCTCCGCGGCGCTGTGCGAACGCCTCGGCATGCGGCTGGAATCCACCCAGGTGGACAAGTGGCACTACAAGGGCCAGTGGGCCACGGAGGTCGTCTACGCCATCCTCGAGCACGAATGGAAGTCCCGGCAGGGCGCTTAGGACTCAGCCGTCTACCAGGATTGGCCGCTATGGCGCGCCCGTTTGCCACGATTGGCCGCTATGGGAGGCCCCATAACGGCCATTCGTGGCAAACGGCTGCATGATGGTCAGTAGCTGGCGGGGGTGTCGCTGGCGGGCGCGTCCCCGCCGGCGGGGGAGCCGCCGTCGGGCCGGATGAAGTCCGCGGCGAGTGCCTCCGAGCCGCGGGCCAGCAGCGCCACGTCGGCGCCCACCAGGATGAAGGCTGCCCCTGCGGCCAGGTAATGGTGCGCGGTGGCGGGGTTGAAGGCGTTCACCCCCGCAGGTTTGCCCGCTGCCGCTGCAGCGGTGAGGCAGTGTTCGACTGCGGCGCGCACCCGGGGGTGTTCCTGCTGGCCCAGCAGTCCCATCGAGGCGGCGAGGTCCGAGGGCCCCAGGAAGATCGCGTCCACGCCGTCCACCGCCAGGATGTTCTCCACCGCGTCCACGGCTGCCGTGGACTCGATCTGGACGGTGACGCTCACGGTTTCACTGGCGCGGGCGAGGTAGTCGGGGACCCGGTTCCAGCGTGCGGCGCGGGCCAGGGCGGAACCGACGCCGCGGACCCCGTGCGGCGGGTACCGGGTGGCGGCGACGGCGGTCTCAGCCTCGGCCGCGGAATTCACCATCGGGATCAGCAGGTTCTGCACGCCCAGGTCCAGGTACTGCTTGATCAGCACGGTATCGTTCACCGGCGGCCGGACCAGGGTGTGGACCGGGTAGCCGTTGATGGCCTGGAGCTGGGCGAGGATGGATTCGAGTCCGTTGGGGCTGTGTTCGGCGTCGACCAGCAGCCAGTCCAGGCCGGAGCCGGCGCAGAGCTCGGCCACCAGGGGGCTGCCGGAGCAGACCCACATCCCGGCCAGGGGCCGGCCGCCAGCGCCGGTTTGGTTGCGCAGGGCGTCGCGGAACGTGGGGGCAGGTTCTACTCGAAGCGGCATGTGACAACTCCCAGCGGTCCGTAGTCGGCGTGGACGGTATCGCCTTGGTAGACCCAGAGGGGCCGGGTGAAGGAGCCGGCGAGGATGATGTCGCCGGCCTTCAGTCCGTCCCCGTGGGCGGCGATCTTGTTGGCGAGCCAGTGCACGCCGTTCGCGGGGTGGTCCAGGACCCCGGCGGCGACGCCGGTTTCCTCGACGGTCTGGTTCTTGTAGAGGATAGCCGAGACCCAGCGGAGGTCGACGGCGTCGGGGCGGACGGGGTTGCCGCCGATCACCATGGCGCCCATCGCGGCGTTATCCGAGATGGTGTCCACGATGGTCCGGCCCTCCATCTGGATCCGGGAATCGAGGATCTCCAGGGCCGGAATGACGTAGTCCGTGGCGTTGAGGACGTCGAAGATGGTGCAGCCGGGGCCGCTGAGGTCCTTCTTCAGCACGAACGCCAGCTCCACCTCCACCCGGGGATGGGTGTACCGGTCCCACGCCACGGAGCAGCCCGTCTCCAGCACCATGTCATCAAAGATGGCGCCGTAGTCCGGCTCGGTGATGCCGGTGGCGGCCTGCATGGCCTTGGAGGTCAGGCCGATCTTGCGGCCCACCAGCTTCCGCCCCGCTTCCTCGTTGCGCTGCCGCCAGAGCTGCTGGACGGCGTAGGAGTCCTCGACCGTCATCCCCGGGTAACGGGCGGTCAGCAGCGGGACCGGAGTCCGGCGTCGGGCGGCCTCCAGCAGCTCATCGGCGATGGCTTCAATCGTCTTGGCATCCAGCATGGCTAGAGCTGCGCGCCGAGCTTGAAGCCCGTCCGGTCCCCTTCGGGGGCGCCGTCCTTGCGGGTGTAGGAGAAGCCGTCGGCCCCGACGGTTACGGCCATTTCGCTCTTGTCCTCGCGGATGATGACGGGCTGCGGGTTCCCGTCGAGGTCCAGGACCAGGGAGGCCTCGGTGTACCAGGACGGGACCACGGGGTTGCCCCACCAGTCGCGGCGCTGGTTGTCGTGCACGTCCCAGGTGATGGTGGGGTTGTCCGGGTCGCCGGTGTAGTAGTCCTGCGTGTAGATCTCCACGCGGTGGCCGTCCGGATCCAGGATGTAGAGGTAGAACGCGTTGGACACGCCGTGGCGGCCGGGGCCGCGTTCGATCCGGTCGGAGATCCGCAGGGCGCCCATCTTGTCGCAGATCTGGATGATGTTGTGCTTTTCGTGGGTGGCGAAGGCGATGTGGTGCATCCGCGGGCCGTTGCCGCCGGTCAGGGCGGTGTCGTGCACGGTCTGCTTGCGGTGCATCCACACGGCGTAGGAGACGCCGTCGGAATCCTGGATGTCCTCCGAGACCCGGAAGCCCAGGTCCTCGAGGTATTTCCGGCCGCGCGGGACGTCCGGGGTGACCTGGTTGAAGTGGTCCAGCCGGACCAGTTCGCCGGCGGAGTAGAGGTCGTAGCGCTGGGTGAGGCGTTCGACGTGCTCGGTTTCGTAGAAGAACTCGTAGGGGAAGCCCAGCGGGTCCTCGACGCGGACGGCGTCGCCGATGCCCTTGGTGAAGCCTTCCTTGCGGCGTTCGGTGCGGCAGCCGAGTTCCTTGTAGTAGGCCTCGGCGGCGTCGACCTCGGCGGGGGACTTCACCCGGTAGGCGAACGCGGCGACGGCGGCGATGGGTCCCTTGCGCAGCACCAGGTTGTGGTGGATGAACTCCTCCAGGGAGCGCAGGTAGATGTTGTTCTCGTCCTCCTCCGTCACGTGCAGGCCCAGGACGTCCACGTAGAATGCGCGGGACTTCGCGAGGTCGGTGACAACGATCTCCATGTAGGCGCAGCGGACAATGTCCGGAGCCGGGACCGTGGGGGTGGGGATGAAGTTGGTCATGGTCTTCTCTCTTCGTTGAGGAGGGTTCTGGGGGAAAGGTACGACGACGGCGGGGCGGCTGCGCCGCTGCGCCGCCTAGGCGCCGGGGGAGGCGCCGAACTTAGGAATGTGAGCCGAACTTGGGAGTGTGCACGGTGCCGAGGGTGATGTGGACGGCCTGCTGGTCGGTGTAGAAGTCGATCGAGCGGTAGCCGCCCTCGTGGCCGAGGCCCGAGGCTTTGACGCCGCCGAACGGTGTGCGCAGGTCGCGGACGTTGTGGCTGTTGAGCCAGACCATGCCGGCCTCGACGTTCTGCGAGAAGTTGTGCGCCCGGGTCAGGTTCTGGGTCCAGATGTAGGCGGCCAGCCCGTACTTCGTGTTGTTCGCCAAGGCGAGGGCTTCCTCGTCGCTGTCGAACGGGGTGATCGCCACGACCGGGCCGAAGATTTCCTCCTGGAAGATCCGCGCGTCCGGGGCGACGTCGGCGAACACGGTGGGCGCGATGTAGTTGCCCTCCGGGAGGTGGTCCGGGCGGCCGCCGCCGGCCAGCAGCCGGCCCTCGGTTTTGCCGATCTCCACGTAGGAGGCCACCTTGGCGTAGTGCTCCGGGTGGACCAGGGCGCCGACCTCGGTCTTCGGATCGTGCGGGTCACCGACCACGATGTTTTTGGCCCGGGCGGCGTACTTGTCGCAGAACTCCTCGTACACGGCGCGCTCCACCAGGATCCGGGACCCGGCCGTGCAGCGCTCGCCGTTGAGCGAGAAGACCCCGAACAGGGCCGAGTCGATCGCGGCGTCGAGGTCGGCGTCGGCGAACACGACGCACGGCGACTTGCCGCCCAGCTCCATGGACAGGCCCTTGAGGTTCTCCGCGGCGTTGCGGAAAATAGTCTGCCCGGTGGTGGTCTCGCCGGTGAAGGAGATCAGCGGGACGTCCGGGTGTTTGACGAGCGCGTCGCCGGCTTCCTCGCCGAGGCCGTTGACGAGGTTGAAGACGCCGTCGGGCAGGCCGGCGTCCTTGAAGATCTGCGCCCACAGGGAGGCGGACAGCGGCGTGAACTCCGCCGGCTTCAGCACGACCGTGTTGCCGGTGGCCAGCGCCGGGGCGAGCTTCCAGGACTCGAGCATGAACGGGGTGTTCCACGGGGTGATCAGGCCGGCGACCCCGATCGGCTTGCGGTTGACGTAGTTGATCTGGGCGCCAGGGACCTTCATGGCGTCGTCGAACTGGGCGACAATGAGGTCCGCGAAGAAGCGGAAATTCTCCGCCGCGCGCAGGGCCTGGCCCTTGGCCTGGGTGATCGGCAGGCCGGTGTCGAAGGTCTCGAGCTCGGCGAGCCGCGCCTCCTGGGCCTCGACGGCGTCGGCGATCTTGTTCAGGATGCGGGCGCGTTCCCGCGGCTTCATCTTCGGCCACGGGCCGTTGGTGAACGCTTCGCGGGCGGCGGCGACGGCGAGGTCGATGTCCTCTTTCTGGCCGGCGGCCGCGGTGGCGTAGTTGGTGTTGGACGCCGGGTCCAGCACGTCGAAAGTCTTGCCGCTGACGGAGTCAACGAACTCGCCATTGATGTAGTGCTGGATGTGGGTGGTCAGGTCCTGCGGGACGTAATGGGTGGTGGCTGCTTCGGCTGTAAACGTCATTGTTTTTCCTTACTGAACTGAGATGGGAGCGCTGATGCTGCAACTATTGCGGCGCTGATACTGCAACGCGGGGTCACTTACGGCCTATGCTGGGGCCCTTAATGGGCGCTAAGTGACCCCGCGTTGCTTTGGGCGAGGTAGGCGTCAAGGGTGGCGGAGCGGTGCAGGCGGGCGGCTTTTTCGATCTCGTCGGCGCCGGCCCCGGATTCGATGAGCCGGAGCAGTGCCTCGTGCTCGGCGACCGAGTCGTGCGCCCGGCCGGGGACGAAGCGGAAAGTCGAGGACCGCAGCGATGCGAGCCGGTTCCAGCCCCGGTGGACCAGGTCAAGGATGTGAGGATTGGGGCAGTGCTCGAACAGGACGCTGTGGAAGTCCTGGTTCAGCGCGGTGAACCGGACGGGGTCGAAGTGCTCCAGGCAGTCGCGCATCTCGGCGTTGACGGCCCGGGCGCGGGCCACGTCGGCCGGCCCGATCAGCGGGGCGGACAGGGCCGTCGCGGCGCCCTCGACGATGCTGAGGGTCTGCATCGTGTAGAGGTACTCGGTAGGGTCGATCCCGGCGACGGTGGCTCCGACGTTCCGCTCGAATTTCACCAGACCTTCGGCTTCGAGCCGGCGGATGGCTTCGCGGACCGGCACCACGCTGACGCCCAGGTCTTCGGCGATCTTCGCCAGCACCAGCCGGTAGCCGGGGGAGTAGGTCCCGTCCACGATCCGGGCCTTGACCGCCGCGTAGGCCTGCTCGGACTTGCTGGCGGTGTGCGGGGGCGTTTGCGTGGCGGTACGGGTGGTGGTGGCGGCGGCGCGGGGGCCTGCGGCGCTGGCGGTGTCATGCATTGGCTTTGCCTGCTTCCCAGTTCTCGTAGCGGGCCCGCCATTCAGCGTTCAGCGGGTACAGGCCGTCCACGCTGTGGCCCTGGCTCACCATCTCGGTGATGAAAACTTCCTCGCGTTCCTGGGCGATCGAATCGTCCGCGAGTTCCTCGGCCAGCGCCGGCGGGATCACCAGGATGCCGTCCGCGTCGGCCACGATGATGTCCCCGGGCTGCACGGTGGTGCCGCCGCAGGCGATCGTGATGTCGGTGTCCCACGGGATGTGCCGGCGCCCCAGGACGGCGGGGTGCGGGTTCGCGTAGTAGGTGGCCATGTCCATTGCGGCGACGGCGGAGAAGTCGCGGACGCCGCCGTCGGTGATGATGGCCGCGGCGCCGCGGACCTGGGCGCGCAGGGCCAGGATATCGCCGATGGTGCCCGTGCCCTTTTCGCCGCGGGCCTCCATCACCAGGATCTCGCCCTCGTTGACCGAATCGATGGCCTTCTTCTGGGCATTGAAGCCGCCGCCGTGGGTCTTGAAGAGGTCCTCGCGGTTGGGCACGTAGCGCAGGGTCCGGGCCAGGCCGACGATCCGTTTCTCCGGGCGGGTGGAGCTGAGCCCGTCAATGCTGACGTTGTTCAGGCCGCGCTTGCGCAGCTGGGAGGACAGGGTGGCGGTGCAGACGCTTTCCAGCTTCGCCTTCAGCTCCGGGGTCAGGACATGAGCCGGGGCCTCCGGGGACTGGACATGTCCGACGGCGGCATCCGGGGCCTCTGCCGAATCAGCCTCTGCTGCCGGAGCCGCGGGAGCCGCGGGAAGCCCGGCTGCCGCGCGGGAGCCGTAGGCCTCCTCCCGCTGCAGGTCATCGGTCCGGGGCTGGGCGCCAAAGTCGCCGAACGGCGTCGTGCCCTCCGCCACCAGGGTGACCAGCCGGCCGGTAGTGCGGCCGCCGGAAGCGGCGCCGCCCGCCGTCGTACCTCCGGCGCCGCCCGCCGTCGAACCCTCGGAACCGACTGCAACAGCGCTGACTTCCACCTCGACGACGTCGCCCGGCCTGGCCACCGACGCGCCGGCGGGGGTGCCGGTGAGGATGATGTCGCCCTCCTCAAGGGTGAGCAGCTGGGAGAGGTCGGCGACCAGCCGGGCGAACGGGAAGAGCAGGTCCCCGGTGGTGTCGTCCTGGACCAGTTCGCCGTTGTGCCAGGTGCGGATCCGCAGGCCGGCCGGGTCCACAGCGTCCGCGGCGAGCAGTCCCGGGCCCACGGGCGTGAAGCCGTCGCCGCCCTTGGAGCGGAGGTTGGAGCCCTTGTCGGCGTAGCGGAGGTCGTAGACGCCGAGGTCGTTGCTGGCCGTGACCCACTCGACGTGGCTCCAGGCGTCCTCGATGCCCACGCGGCGGGCGGGCTTGCCGATGATCAGCGCGATCTCGCCCTCATAGCCGAGGAGTTCGCACCCGGCCGGCCGCTCCACCGTTGAACCGCTGAGGGCCAGGGATGACGATGGCTTCAGGAAGTACGACGGCTGCTCGGGGGTGCGGCCGCGCTGGGCTGCCCGGCTGGGGTAGTTGATATGCACCGCGATGACTTTGCGGGCCGCGGCCAGGGTGTGGTCGGTGACCTGTTCCAAAAGTAGCTCCTCATCGAGTACGAAATCGTATACGAAAACTATCGCCCAGGAACCCTGGAACGTCAACCCCCTGTTGCGGGAGTTTTCGGGGCACTTGTAACCCGCGTCATAACTGCCGTACAGTTTTGACTGGAGACCAGAGTTCTATTATCGAACATTGCGTTCTAATATCGAACACTTTCGTCGGCGACAGTCCGCCACACCACGAAGTGCCACACAGCGAAGTGAGGAAAGCCCGTGCAGTTCCACCACCACGGTTACGTATCCGGTGACCCGCGAGTCCAGCCAGCCGCCGGCGTCGGCATCGACCGGCCCACGGAAGTTCCCGACGAGGTTGACGTGCTCATTGTCGGCACCGGCCCGGCGGGCGTGGTTACGGCCGCGCAGCTGTCCCAGTTCCCGGGCATCACCACCCGGATCGTGGAGCGCCGCGGCGGCCGGCTGCCCATCGGCCAGGCCGACGGCATCCAGGCCCGCAGCGTCGAGACCTTCCAGGCCTTCGGCTTCGCCGAGCGGATCATCGCCGAGGCGTACCGCATCACCGAGATGGCCTTCTGGAAGCCGGACCCCGCCGACCCGGCGAAAATCCTCCGCGCCGCCCGCGCCAAGGACGACACGACCGGCATCAGCGAGTTCCCGCACCTGATCGTCAACCAGGCCCGCGTCCTGGACTACTTCGCGGAGTTCATGGCCAACGCGCCCACCCGCATGTCCCCGGACTACGGCTTGGAATTCCGGAGCCTCGAGGTCGACGACGGGGCGGACTACCCCGTCACCGTCACCCTCGTGCACACCGCCGGCCCCGACGAGGGCCGCGAGCGCACCGTCAGGGCGAAGTACGTCGTCGGCGCGGACGGCGCCAGGAGCAAGGTGCGGGACTCGATCGGCTGCACCATGGCCGGCGACAAGGCCAATCACGCCTGGGGCGTCATGGACGTCCTCGCCGTCACCGACTTCCCGGACATCCGCACCAAGTGCGCCATCCAGTCCGGCACCGGCGGCAGCATCCTGCTGATCCCGCGCGAAGGCGGCTACCTCTTCCGGATGTACGTCGACCTCGGCGAGGTGGACCCGGAGGACAAGGGCGCCGTCCGCAACACCACCATCGAACAGATCATCGCCCAGGCCAACGAAATCCTGCACCCCTACACGCTCGACGTGCGCAATGTCGCCTGGCACAGCGTGTACGAGGTCGGCCACCGCCTCACGGACCGGTTCGACGACGTCCTGCCGGACCAGCTGGGCATGCGCACCCCGCGCGTGTTCATCACCGGCGACGCCTGCCACACGCACAGCGCCAAGGCCGGCCAGGGCATGAACGTCTCCATGCAGGACGGCTTCAATCTGGGCTGGAAGCTCGGGCACGTGCTCGAGGGCCGCAGCCCGGAGAGCCTGCTGTCCACGTATTCGGCCGAACGCCAGGTCATCGCGAAAAACCTCATCGACTTCGACAAGGAGTGGTCCACTCTCATGGCGAAGAAGCCCGAGGACTTCGCGAGCCCCTCCGAGCTTGAGGACTTTTATGTGAGCACCGCCGAGTTCCCGGCCGGGTTCATGACGGAGTACACGCCGTCCCTGCTCATCGCCGAGGCCGCCCACCAGGGCCTGGCCACCGGATTTCCCGTCGGCAAGCGCTTCAAGTCCGCGCCCGTGGTGAGGGTCTGCGATACCAACCCGATGCACCTCGGCCACCACGCCACGGCGGACGGGCGGTGGCGCATCTACGTCTTCGCCGACGCCGCCGCAGCCGGGACGGCATATGCCGCGACGGGCGACGCCGGGACGCCGGGTTCGGCGTCGCCCCTCGCCGACTTCGCCGAATGGATCGCGAACGCGCCGGACTCGCCGCTCGCCGCAACGCCCGAGGGGGCCGACCGCGACGCGTGGTTCGACGTGAAGGTGATCTACCAGCAGGAGCACACGAGCGTCGATATCGGCGCCGTGCCAGCGGCGTTCAAGCCCCAGGTGGGGCCGTTCCAGCTCAAGGACTACGAGAAGGTCTACGCCACCGATCCGACGGCGGACATCTTCGAGCTGCGCGGCCTCGACCGCGGCGGCGTCGTGGTGGTGGTGCGCCCGGACCAGTACGTGGCCAACGTGCTGCCCCTGACGGCGACGGCGGAGCTCGGTGCGTTCTTCGCCCCGGTCCTGAGTGCTGGCAACCGCGTCCCCGAATCGCTGGGCCACGCGGGGTAGGCGCCAACACGGGGTCCGCGCGCGCAGAGAGTTCGACGGTTCGCCACAGATGGCCGCTATGGAAGCTCCCATAGCGGCCATCTTCGTCGGACGGCGGACGGCGGCGGCGCTTCGTCCGTTCCGCGCCCAATTCCGCTGCTGCAAGCGTTCCGTGACATGGGGACGTTCCTGCGCTGCGCAAACCGTTTCGTGACTCGGAGCCGTTCCTGCGCTGCGGGTATTCCGTCGCGCTGGGCGGTTTGCGCATCGCCAGCCCGGAACCGCAGCGAATTTCTGCTCAGCGGCGGCACCGGGGAGGCAGGACCAGCGCGGCCGCGCCGTCCACGAAATTCCGTCTCGGTCGGTTCCGCGCCCAATTTCGCTGCGCACCATGTCGCGTGACACGGAGACGGCTCTGCGCTACGGGTATTCCGCCGCGCTGGGTCTGTTGCGTGTCACCAGCCCGAATGCGTAGCGATTTTGGGGCGACCGGAAGATTAGGGGCGACCTCGCACACGGCCCCCAACGCCCAAAGCGGCACCCGCGATCCACGGAGCCGGCGCGCTCGCTGCTAGCCCGCTTCGCCGGCCGACATATCGCCGACGCCGGGCGTGCCATCAGCGAGCGCGTAGCGGTGCAGCACCGCACCCTTCGGTGAGGCGACGACCGGCTCGATGAGCCTGAGGTTCGTCGGAACCACCCCGCCGGCGAAGACCTTCTTTCCGCCGCCGAGGAGGATCGGATACACCCAGAGCGTAAGCCGGTCGAAGAGCCGCTCGGCGAACAGGGTCTGCACGAAGTCGAGGCTGCCGATGACGTGGACGTGCGCGTACCGGTCGCGCAGTTCGCGCACGGCAGCAACGACATCAGGACCGAGCAGCGTGGAGCCGGCCCACTCGAGGGCCGGTTTCTGCCGCGAGGCCACGTATTTCGGGAGGCGGTTGAACAGCCGTGCGATGCCCCCGTCCTCGTGCGGCCAGTACGCGGCGAAAATGTCGTAGGTCCGGCGCCCCAGCAGCAGAGCGTCCATCCCCGCCATCCCGGAGCTGATCTGCCCGCCGACGACCTCGTCTATAAGAGGCGCCTGCCAGCCGCCAAACGCGAAGCCGCCGTCGGGGTCCTCGTCCGGTCCGCCGGGCGCCTGGGCGACGCCGTCGAGCGTGCTGAACAGGTCGATATGGATGAGTCCCATGCCGTGCTCCTCGTCTGTCGCCCGTCGTCGCCCGGCGACGGGATCACTTCGAGGCTGGCACACGAACCCGCGGTGAAGCAACGGGCATTCGCGGCCCGGCACGAGCCCACTGCGCGCATACGAGAATCCACCCGACGGAGACCCTGGGCGCATCGTTTCCGCACCCAATTCCGCTGCGCAAAATGTCCCGTGACATGGAGACGGCTCCGCGCTACGGGTATTCCGTCGCGCTGGGCACGTTGCGCGTCGCCAGCCAGGATCCGCAGCGCATTGCTGGCTGTAGGCGGCGCCGAAGGAGATGTTCGACGCCGGGAATGCACCCCCGGCTCCGGACCGACACAGAAATGTTCGCTGGCGGGAACGAATCCGAAACATGGGCTTGGCACGATGAGGCCCAGGCCGCCGGTCATCTGACGCGCGGCTGGCAGCGGTGTATGGGGTCGCCATGGGTGGTCGTGTGCACCCGCTGAGATGGTCGTCCTTCCGTCGGCTTCCTTCTGATGCCCCACCCATGTGAAAGGTCGGTCCATGTCCACGGACACGCAGCACACCAGTGCCAGCCCCCACACACTACCCGCGCCGGCAGATACCGATGCCCGCGCAGCAACCAGGGAAAGCCTGGAGGACTATACGCTCAGGTTCGCCCCGCGCTCCTACCGGAAATGGGCCCCCGGCGTCGTGGCCACCAGCGCGCTGGGAGGGATCGCCTACCTCGCCGATTTCTCCATCGGGGCGAACATCGGCATCGCCCACGGAACAACAAATGCCCTCCTGGGCATCGCCGTCGCCGCGCTCATCATCTTCGTGACGGGCATTCCGCTCGCGTACTACGCGGCGCGCTACAACCTCGATCTGGATCTCATCACCCGGGGCTCCGGTTTTGGCTATTACGGCTCCGTGATCACCAACGTCATCTTTGCGACGTTCACGTTCATCTTCTTCGCCCTTGAGGGCTCCATCATGGCCCAGGGCCTGGAACTCGGACTCGGGATCCCCAAACCCCTCGGCTACGCCGCGTCCACCCTGATAGTCATCCCGTTTGTGATCTATGGAATGAAAGTGCTCTCCAAGCTGCAGGTCTGGACCACCCCGCTCTGGCTCATCCTGATGGTCATCCCGTTCGCCTACCTGGTGATCACCAACCCCGAGTCCATCGGGACGTTCTTCGCCTACGAGGGGGAGAGCGGTGCCGGCGCCGGCGCGAACCTCGCCTCCGTGATGCTGGCCGCCGGCGTCTGCCTCTCGCTCATCGCCCAAATCGCAGAGCAAATTGACTACCTGCGCTTTATGCCGCCCAAGACCGAAGCGAACCGGGTGGCCTGGTGGAGGGCAGTCATCCTCGCCGGCCCCGGCTGGGTTATTTTCGGTGCCGTCAAGCAGGCGGTGGGACTCTTCATCGCGGTCTACCTCATCGCCACCCTGGACCCTGCGGCATCAGCAACGGCGAACGAACCCGTCCACCAGTTCCTGGGCGTCTATGAGCACATGATGCCGGGCTGGCTGGCCCTGGCGCTGGCCGTGATCCTGGTGGTCATCTCGCAGATCAAAATCAACGTCACGAATGCCTACTCCGGGTCGCTGGCCTGGACGAACTCCTTCACCCGCGTCACCCGGACCTACCCGGGACGCCTGGTCTTCGTCGTCGTCAACCTGATGATTGCCCTCGCGCTGATGGAACTGAACATGTTCGAGTTCCTGAACACCATCCTGGGCTTCTACGCGAACTGCGGGATGGCGTGGATCGTGACGGTCGCGACGGACATTGCCATCAACAAGTACGTCCTGAAACTCTCCCCGAAGCAGCCGGAATTCCGCCGCGGCATGCTCTACAACTGGAATCCTGTCGGCGTCGTGTCACTGGCACTCTCGGCCGGCATTTCCATCGCCATGTTTTTCGGGGCGTTCGGTTCCGGGATTGCCCCGTTCTCGCCGATCTTCGCCGTGGCCATTGCCGTCGTCGCGACCCCGCTTATGGCGATCGCGACCGGCGGCCGGTTCTACCTGCGGCGCACCGACGACGGAATTGACCTGCCGATGCTCGACGACGACGGCAATCCCTCCGGTGCAAAGCTCCTCTGCCACGTGACCGGCATGGAATTTGAGCGGCCGGACATGCTGCTCTCCGCCGAACCTGCGGCCGACGGCTCGAAGCAGTACATTTCATCCCTGGCGCTCGCCACCGACAAAACCGGCCGCTACGTCCTGCCGGCACAAGGCTGACCCGGACCGTTGACCGGATGACGAACGCCTCCTCATCAACACCTGCCCACGGGCGGTGTTGATGAGGGGGCGTTCGGCTGCCGCCGTCCGCCACTCCCCGTTCACGGCCAGTGGCCTGCCAGGTATGCGCCGGAAGCAACCTCAGAGAGGGGTGGCCGTGAGGGCAAGCTGCTGCACCGCGAGCCAGATGACGGCGGCCCCGCCAAACAGGGTAATCACCCAGTTCAAAGCCGAGCGTTCACGATAATGGAGCAGACCGACCAGCCCGAGGACTGCCGATACTCCGGCCCAGGTCAGGAACGCGCCGCCAAGCTCAAGTCCCGTTCCATCCCCGAGGCGTTGCGGATAGAAGACGGGGTTTGGCAGGGCCGAGAGGACAGCGACGTTGAGAACGGCGGCTACCGCGAAGACTGCCGCCCACTTTCCAGCGGCGGTTTGGGGTGCCAGTGCAATAGCCACGTCAGCTCCTGATGAGGTTTGAGACCAAAAAAAGCGCGTAAAAATAGAACAGCATTGTCGCCGTCGTGACCAGGGCCGCGGCGGAGAGGACCGACCGTTCGTGGTAGCAAAGTATGGCCACCAGGGCCGCGCCCGTCGCTGCTATTCCGGCCGGGCCGGAAAGTGAAGCCCACGGGCTGAACTGAACGATCGCCGAGGGGGCGAGGATGCCCGCGCTCCACCAGCCGACGGCGGTGTGGGGGAGCAAGCGTATCCGGTCGGACGACAGACGGAACCAGGCCAGCACGCCAAGGACGCCGGCGATTAGTCCAAGGATTCCCGCAGCCCCGTAGAGGCCGGGATCGAAGGTGACCACCAGGGACGCGGCCGCCACTACGGCTGACGCTGCCAGCGCTGCAACGCTTAGTCTGCCAAGCCCGGTGCGGAGCGCGTCGCGTACTGAGTGCTTTCTGGATGCGAAGGTACACACCACGCTGCCTATCAAGGCGGCGACCGCAAGGATGCCCCCGATTGTCGCAAGGCTCTCCGGGAACCAGGGCACCATGAACAGAAACAGGGAGAGCAGGAACAGGCTGACCGCCCACCTGCCACTGCGCCCGGCGGGCAGCATGGGTGCTGGCGAAGAAATGATCCCGGGGGCTATGGTGAGCGTCTTCATTTAAGACACGATGCGGCCGGCGCGTGTCCCGGGGTAGTGCCGAAAGCCCCACGAGGAGGGTCCCCATGGCGGGGGTCCCCACGGCGAGCACTACGGTCCAGGCGAAATATGCACGCGCGACATCAGGACGAGGTCAGAGGAAGGGCGCCGGCACAAAAGACAGTTTGCTTATCATGTAGTCTGCACCTAAAGTCTACATTGTAGACAAACTGCGTGGATGGGCTTCCTCGGCACCCGGACATCCATCCCGGCAGCGCACTTTCCCCGGACCTGCGGTGACGCAGGCAATCCGGGATCCTGCCTCTTCGCCGCGTGCACGGCGTAGAAGCCGAGCTGCTGCAGCCACGCGGCGGCACACAATGCACCGCGAGGAAACGAGCCAGCCATGGCACCTTCAGTAAACATGACGATCCCAACGGCGCGCGGACCCATCAGCGCCGGGCTGTTCCGGCTGCTCGCCGGCACGCCCGGAGACGACGCCGCGGCCCATGACGCCCTCAGCAATCTGGCCGAGGCACGGCTGCCGCTCGTCGATGACATCATCGACGACGGCGACGTGCAGCTGACGCTGTTCTGCCTGTACGAGCTGCACTACGGAGGCCTGGACGGGGTGACTGACCGCTGGGAATGGAACCCCGGGCTGATCGCCCTCCGCCAGCTGCTGGAGGAGCCGTTCGAACGGGCGCTGCGCGATGCGGCCCTCCTGTCCACCGGTCCGGGTCTGCCGGTTTCTGCCGCGGGCCTGGACAGTGATGCGGTGGCGGAAATCTTGTTCGGGATCGCGGCCCAGGAGGGTGGGCCGGGCATGTCCCGCCACGTGGCGAAGAAGGCGACCCTGGACCAGCTCCGGGAATTCCTGATCCACAAATCGATCTACCAGCTCAAGGAAGCCGATCCGCACACCTGGGCGATCCCGAGGCTCACGGGGCGGGCCAAGGCTGCGCTGGTGGAGATCCAGGCTGACGAGTATGGCGGCGGCCGCCCGGACCGGATGCACAGCGCACTCTTTGCGAAGACCATGCGCGGGCTGGGGCTGGACGACCGCTACGGCGCCTATGTGGACGCCGTCCCGGCCATCTCCCTCGCCTCGGTCAATGTGATGTCGCTCTTCGGGCTGAACCGCAGACTCCGCGGAGCGGTCGCGGGGCACCTGGCGATTTATGAGATGACGTCATCCCGGCCGAACCAGCTGTACGGCAACGGGTTCCGGCGCCTCGGATTCGACGCCGGTGTGACCGCCTACTTCGACGAGCACGTCGAGGCGGACGCCGTCCACGAACAGATCGCCGGCAGGGATCTCGCCGGCGGCCTCGTGGAGTCCGAACCTGAGCTGTTCCCGGACGTCCTGTTCGGCGCGACGGCGGTGATGGCCATCGACGCCCGCGTCACGCTGCACATCATGGGGGCCTGGGACCGCGGCGACTCCTCGCTGCAGCCGGCTGTGACCGCCGCGGTCTGACCCTGACGCCCGGCCTTTCTGACCCCGGCCCCAACACCCGGTTCTTCCCATCCGGCCCTTCCAGCCCGGCCTTTCCAGCCCGGCCTTTCCAGCCCGGCCCTTCCAGCCCGGCCCTTCCAATCCCTGACAGTGAGCGTCGATGAACCATAACCCGCAAGAAGCCGCCAACGAGAACTCCATCGTTGTTTGCCCCGACGGGCCGATCCTGGTGCGCGGCGACTTCGAGATCGTCACGCCCTCCGGGGAACCGGTGCCGCGGCAGCGCAAGACCGTTGCCTTGTGCCGCTGCGGGGCGTCCGCGATTAAGCCCTACTGCGACGGCACCCACAAATTGATCAATTTCCGGACCGAAATCCCCGGTATGCCCGGGAAGTAACGACGCCTCTGGCCCGCGCTGCCCTGCTGCCCGCGAAATCCCTGCCGCATCCGTTTACGCGGCCAATTAGGCGAGCATTCCGCTGCGCAGAATGTCCCGCGACGCCGAAGACGGCTCCGCGCTACGGGCATTCCGGCGCGCCCGGTGTTTTGCGCGTCGCCCGCATGGATCCGCAGCGGTCAGCCGGTGTAGGGGTCGGCGATGACCAGCCCGGATCCGCAGCGGTCAGCCGGC
>NZ_JARUXE010000027.1 GCF_030433895.1 Arthrobacter sp. PsM3
GTGGGCTCGGATTTGTGTATATGAGACAGTCACAGGTGGCCGGCCGCCGTCGTACGTTTCAGGATTCCCAGAGGATCTCGTCGTCCACGACGCCGTCCTCGTCCGCGGAGGCCACCAGGACCTCGTCGGTGAAGTGCTTGCCCAGCGTGAAGTCCAGCACGAAGTAGCGTTCCGGCTGGCCGGGGAAGATGCCCACATGGCCCAGCTTCAGCGCCTTGAGGAAGACCGCGTCGGTGAGCTGGTCCTTGTCCTCGACACCGAAGACCGCCTTGAGGTGCTCGTCCTTGATCGCGCTGCAGTGGAAGTGCCGGTACTCCTGCGGGCTGGTGCCGTCCTGCTCAAGCTCCTCGGCGATCATTTCGCGGACCTGGTCCACAAGTTCAGGGAGGAAGCGCAGCCGGTAGTCAACCTTGTGCAGGGCCGCTTCGTCGAAGTGGTCATGCGCGTTGACATTCAGGTCAAGCTCCACGGTCTGGCCCGCCAGTTCATGCTTGGCGGTGAAATTGTGGTCCCTTCCGTGGTTGAGCTCGACCTCTCCGAAGTGCTTGCTCGCTACCTTGTTCATACCTTCAACATAGTCCTCAAAACCGCTCCATTCCAGCATTCCCAAGGTTTTATCCGCTACCGCACCCCTCCGGACTCGCGGTGCCGGTACATTGAGCGGATGCAAAACGTTGCCCCCGCCGTCGCCCGCGCCCGTGAACTTTTCGACACCGGGGCCACCCGTCCGCTGGCCTGGCGGCTGGAGCAACTGGCCAGCCTGCGGCGGATGCTGGCCGAGCGCCGCACGGAGTTTGCCGACGCACTGGGCAGCGATCTGGGCAAGCACGGCACCGAGGCCCTGCTGACGGAAATAGGATTTGTCACAGCCGAAACCGGGCACCTGGAAAAGCACCTGGAGGCATGGCTGCGGCCGCGCCGCGTGCCCGTGCCGCTGGCGGTCCAGCCGGCCAGGGCCTGGACCGAGCTGACCCCGCTGGGCGTCGTGCTGGTGATCGGCCCGTGGAACTACCCGCTGCAGCTGCTGCTGGCCCCGCTGGCCGGCGCCCTCGCCGCCGGCAACACCGTGGTGCTCAAGCCGAGCGAACACGCCCCCGCGACCTCGGCGGCCCTGGCCCGCTGGATCCCGGTGTACCTGGCCGGCGCGGCGGAGGTGGTCGAGGGCGGCATCCCGGAAACCGCCGCCCTGCTGGCGATGCCCTTCGACCACATCTTCTTCACCGGAGGGGAAGCCGCCGCAAAGGTGGTGCTGCGCGCCGCGGCGGAGAACCTGACGCCGGTGACCCTGGAACTGGGCGGCAAGTCCCCGGCCTACGTGGACTCCTCCACGGACCTGGCCAAGGCGGCCAAGCGGCTCGCGTGGGGCCGGTTCCTGAACGCCGGGCAGACCTGCGTGGCGCCCGACTACATTCTGGCCACCGAGGAGGTGCTGGTTCCGCTGGAGCGCGAACTCGTCAAGGCGATCGGAGCACTCTTCGGCCCGGACTCCTCCGCAAGCGGGTCCTACGGCCGGATCGTCGACGACCGGCACTTCGCCCGGATCGCCGCCCTCGCCGACGGCAGCACCGTGGTCCACGGCGGCGAACGGAACGCCGCCAGCCGCCACTTCGCCCCGACCCTGCTCCGGCCCGCGCCCGGGGACGCCGTCATGGGGGAGGAGATCTTCGGGCCGCTGCTTCCGCTGGTCCCGGTGGCCGGGCGCGAGGAGGCCATCCGTTTCATCAACGGCCGCGCCAAGCCGCTGGCGCTGTACGTGTTCAGCAACGACGCCGGCACCCGCCGGGCGTTCGCGGAGCGGACCTCCTCGGGGGCGCTCTGCTTCGACGTCCCGGCGGCGCATCTCTCGGTCCCGGGCCTGCCGTTCGGCGGGGTCGGCGGCAGCGGGATGGGGGCGTATCACGGCGAGCACTCGCTGCGGACGTTCTCGCACGAGCGGGCCATGCTGGCCAAGCCGTTGCGGCCGGACACACTGAAACTGATCTACCCGCCGTACACCAGGACCAAGCACCGGATTATCAGCGCACTCGCCGGGGCAGGGCCGGGCCTCGGGAAGCGCCTCGGGAAGCTCCTCCGGAAGCGCTGACTCAGCCCTTCCGCGGGACGGACGGGTTCGGTGCGGGCTTCAAGGCCGGGGAGTTGAAGGTGTCGGCCAGCAGTTCGACGAAGAGCTGGACCTGCGCGGTCTGTTTCTCATTGATCAGCAGGGCAAAGACGTTGCGGGCCAGCCGGATCTCGGGAACGTCCAGCACCACCACCCCGGCCGGGCGGTGCAGCAGGGCCAGCTCGGGAACCAGCGCCGCGCCCAGCCCGGCCGCGGCCATCTCAAGGCTCGCGTGGAAGTCATCGCTGTAGGCCACCACCCGGGGGTGCAGGTTGCAGCTGGCAAAGAGCCGCTCGATCACGGTTGCGTCGGACGTGCCCGGGTGGTGCACAATCCACGGCATGTCGGAGAGGTGGTCCGCGGCGACCTTGGAATCCGTGCCGATGCCCCAGGCGGCGGGCAGCACCACCCGGAAGTCGTCGTCGCCGATCCACTGCCGGTTCACGGTATGCGGCCAGGCGAGGCCGGACTGCCCCACCTGGTACACCAGGGCGACGTCGAGTTCGCCGCCGGTGCGCAGGCCCTGGATGGTCTGGGCGGGCTCCGCCACGGACACCCGCAGATCGATGCCGAGCTTCTTCCAGGCCGGGTTCGCCAGGATCCGCGGCAGCACATAGGTGGCCAGGCTGGGGAAGATGCCCAGCCGGAGTTCCTGCCGGGTGGTGTCCGCGGTGCGGGAGGCCGCCGCCATCAGCGCCTCGATGTCTGTGAGGACCTTGGCCGCGTGCCGGGTCATGACCAGGGCGGCTTCGGTGGGCTGGATACTGCGGGCGGAACGCTGGAACAGCTCGACGCCGGTGTCCCGTTCCAGCGCGGACATCTGTTGGGATACCGCCGACGCCGTGTAGCCGAGCCGGGTGGCGGCCGCCGCGAAGGAGCCCAGCCGGGTGACTTCGACAAGGGTCCGCAGATGGACGGGGTTAATCATGGGGGTGCCCTTCGCCTGGTTCCGGTGAGGCGGGACCGCAATCCCGCTTCATTCTGGCACATTGGCAGGGACAGAAAAGTTTGGAAGTCGCACACATCCAGCAGCCCCTCGGCGACGAATTGCCCGTAAGACGATTTACCAGGACGATCAGGCGAAGCCAACAGGAGCAGATCAGTGTCAGATGCAGCAGGGATCCCACAGGGCCGGCGCGTAGCCGTGATCGGCAGCGGGGTGGCGGGTCTGACCGCCGCGTATGTCCTGAACCGGCAGGACACCGTGACGCTGTTCGAAGCCGACCCGCGGCTCGGCGGCCACGCCCACACCCACGACGTGCCGCAGGCCGGCGGTCCGGTGCTCGGCATCGACACCGGCTTCATCGTCCACAATGAACGGACCTATCCCACGCTGCTGCGGCTCTTCGCGGAACTGGGCGTCGAAACCCAGGACTCGGAAATGAGCATGTCCGTCCGCTGCGACGGCTGCGGCCTGGAGTACGCCGGCGCCCGGGCCAGGGGCCGCGGCATCCTGCCCCGCCCTTCCACCCTGCTGCGCGGCAGGTACCTGCTGATGCTGCTTGAGGTGATGCGCTTCTACCGCCGGGCCCGCGCCCTGCTCGCCGAGACGCCTCCCTCAAACGAACCGGAGCTGACCCTGGGCGAATTCCTGGCCCGGGAAAAGTTCAGCGGCTACTTCATCTCGCACTTCATGACACCCATCGTCAGTGCCGTCTGGTCCTGCGACCCCACCACGGCGCTGGCCTACCCGGCCCGCTACCTCTTCACCTTCCTGGGCCACCACGGCCTGCTCGGCGTCTCGGGCTCACCGCAGTGGCGCACCGTCACCGGCGGCTCGCGCAGCTACGTGGACAAGATTGCCGCCACGCTGCCGGAAATCCGGACCGCCAGCCCGGTCACCGGAGTGCGCCGCCACGCGGAGGGGGTGGAACTGACTGTTGTGACCGGTACCGGAACGCTGACCACCGAGACGTTCGACGCCGTCGTGATCGCCACCCACCCGGCCCAGGCGCTGGGCATGCTCACCGACGCCTCACCCGCAGAGCAGGCCGCGCTCGGCGGGATGCCGTACTCGGTCAACCACACCGTCTTCCACCGCGATGACGCCGTGCTGCCGTCCAGTGACAACGCCAAGGCGTCCTGGAACTACCGGCTGCCCTCCTGCGACGCCCGGCCGGACAAGGTCCTGGTCAGCTACGACATGACCCGGCTGCAGCGCCTCGACCCCGCCGACGGCGGGCGCTACATCGTCAGCCTGGGCGAATCCGAGCTGATCGCTGACCACGCCGTGCTGGAGCGCATGGTCTACGAGCACCCGCAATACACCCCCGAATCCCTCCGGGCGCAGCAGCGGATCCTTGAACTCGGCGATGACCGGCTGGCTTTCGCCGGCGCCTACCATGGCTGGGGTTTCCACGAGGACGGCGCCCTCTCCGGGGTGAAGGCCGCGGAACGGCTCGGACGCAGCTGGGACGATCCCGCCGTCGCCCTGAACGAGGAGTACCGCGCCGTCGCCGTCGACCCGGACCTGCAGAGCGTCTCCGCGGAGGGCTCATGAACGCCACCGCTGCCATCTACCGCACCTCCATCGCGCACGTGCGGCGCACCCCGCTGAAGAACGCCTTCACCTACCGCAGCTACAGCTGGTATGTCGACGTCGACCGGCTCCCCGCGCTGCCCCGCCTGCTCCGTCCGCTCGCCGGCTTCCGCGTGGCCGACCACCTGGGCGACCCCGGCGGCACGCTCCGCGGCAACGTGGAGGCGTTCCTGGCCACCCGGGGGATAGACCTCGACGGCGGCCGGATCACCATGCTGGCCAGCGCCCGGGTCTTCGGGCACGTCTTTAACCCGCTCAGCCTGTTCTGGTGCCACGACGCCGCCGGGGAGCTGCGCTGCGTCCTCGCCGAGGTGCACAACACCTACGGGGAACGGCACTGCTACCTCCTCGAAACCGACGCCGCCGGCCGGGCCAGCGTGCCGAAGGCGTTCTACGTCTCACCGTTCAACGACGTCGAGGGCCAGTACCGGATGAAACTGCCGGAACCGGCCGACCGGCTCGCCGTCTCGATCGTCCTGGAACGCGAGGGGCAGCAGCCCTTTATCGCCAGCATGGACGGCGAACGCCACGAGGCCAGCGTGCGGAACATCCTCGCCACGGCGCTCGCGGTCCCGCTGGCACCGCTGCGCGTCTCCGCGCAGATCCGCTGGCAGGGAATCAAGCTCTGGGCCCGCCGGCTGCCCATCATCAAACGACCACACCACTCTTCACAGGAGGCAGTTCAGTGACCATGACCGAAGCGACCGGATCAGGCGCCGCCGCGCGCCGGGCCAATGAGGCCGCAGCCCCCTACACCGTCCCGCAGCCGCCCGCAGTGGTCGACGCCGCCATCTGGCCCAGCATCGCCACCGTCCCGGCGAGCCTCAAAGCCCGGGTGGCCGGCCGGGCCGCGGACGCCATCTTCAAAGCCGCGGTCCGCCGGCTGCCGCTCGAGGTCCGCTACCCGGACGGCACCGTCCTGGGCAAGGCCGCCACACCCGGCGTGACGTACCCGGTCATGACCATGAACCGTCCCGAGGCCTTCGCTGCCCGGCTCGGCGACGGCGGGCTGATCGGCCTGGGCGAGTCCTTTATGGCCGGAGACTGGGACGCCGACAACCTCACGGCCGTCATGGAGGTCTTTGCCGCCAGCGTCGGAACGCTCGTGCCCGAGCCGCTGCAGAAGCTCCGGGCGTTCTACCTGCCGCGCCAGCCGCGGAAGGAACGCAACACCGAGCAGAACACCCGCTCAAACATCTCCCGGCATTACGACCTCTCCAACGAGCTCTTTGGCACGTTCCTGGACGAGACCATGACCTACTCCAGTGCGCTCTTCCCGGAATCGGGCGAGGCGCTGAAGTCCGTCGCCTGGGACGGTTTCCCGGCCGCGCAGCAGGCCAAGATCGACCGGCTGCTGGACAAGGCCGGCGTCACCCAGGGCACCCGGGTGCTGGAAATCGGCACCGGCTGGGGCGAGCTCGCCCTCCGGGCCGCCCAGCGCGGCGCCACCGTCTACTCCGTCACCCTTTCCAGCGAGCAGCAGGAGCTGGCCCGCAAGCGCATCGCCGACGCCGGCTACACCGACGCCGTCACGATCGAGCTCAAGGACTACCGGGCCGTCGAAGGCGAGTACGACGCCGTCGTCTCCGTCGAGATGATCGAAGCCGTGGGCTTCGAATACTGGGCTACATACTTCCAGACGATCGAACGCGTCCTCGCCCCCGGCGGGAAGGTGGCCATCCAGGCCATCACGATCGCCCACGACCGGCTGATGGCCACCCGCACCAGCTATACCTGGGTGCACAAATACATCTTCCCCGGGGGCGTCATTCCCTCCGTCCGCGCCATCGAGGACATCACCGAGAAGCAGACCGGACTGCGCGTGCGCGAACGGCTCGCCATGGGGGAGCACTACGCCCAGACGCTGCGGCTCTGGGAAGAGCGCTTCATGGCCCGCTCCGCCGACGTCCGGGCCCTGGGCTTCGACGAGATCTTCCAGCGCATGTGGCTGTTCTACCTCTGCTACTCCCGGGCGGGTTTCGAGACCGGGTACCTAGACGTGCAGCAGATCGTCCTGGACCGCCGGCGAGTGGGCGAGGCCAGCAACGGGTCCGCTCAATGACAGGTCCCCTCGCGGCGACCGACTAGCGGCCGCTGTTAGACGTCTCACGCCGTGGAAGGCGGGCACCCCCTGGGTGCCCGCCTTCTGCGTGTTTCCGGACACTACATCTAGTGCTTAACCGCACTCCGGACCCCTGTGCGTTCCGCCCGCGACACGCCGTCCACCACGCGACACGCAGGGGAGTTAATTGTGCAAAGGTACTCCACAGCCTGTGGATTTCGTCCTGCAAAATGGCGGAAATCCGGACATTTTGAGGCACCCCGCCTGTGGACTGGCGGTGCATTAAATGACATACTTGTAATACATCATCTTGGGGTCCACATCGGGCTCTTGCACTACATGTAGTATCGACATACAGTTCCAGCGGAGCAGCAGTGCTCGCCAGGCAAGGCCAGTAACGGATCAGGATTCCTGTCCCGGAGCGGCCCGCCCGGACTACTGGCACCAGAGACTCAGCTCAACAGCCGCAGCTCCTGAGCAACACACATTTCGCAGTACCAAAGACTTCAACAAAGGGGACAGGGACCATGACCGTAACGGTTTACACGAAGCCGGCCTGTGTTCAGTGCAACGCGACATACCGCGCGCTGGATAAGAAGGGCATCACCTACCAGAGCGTCGACATCTCGCAGGATGCGGATGCCCTCGAGCGCCTGAAGGCCCTCGGCTACATGCAGGCCCCGGTTGTCGTCACCGACCAGGACCACTGGTCCGGTTTCCGCCCCGACAAGATCGAGGAACTGGCTCAGGCCTACGCCGTAGCCTGAACCGCTTCGCAGAAATACACGTCAGATGAGGTGAGTTACTCCCATGGCACTGGCAACAGCCAACACGCCGCTGGCAGCAGGGACGCCGGTGGCGGCAGATGCCGCCCGAACGACCACCAGCCACCTCATCTACTTCTCTTCCACTTCTGAGAACACCGCACGCTTCGTCAGGAAGCTGGGCGTCGACGCGGCACGGATCCCCCTCCATCCGAGGGAACCCGCGCTCGTGGCCACCGAACCCTACGTGCTGGTGCTTCCCACCTATGGAGGCACCGGGGGAGAGGGATCCGTTCCGAAGCAGGTCATCCGCTTCCTGAACGATCCGCGCAACCGGCAACAGCTCCGGGGTGTCATCGGGGCGGGCAACACGAACTTTGGGGACAACTACTGCATGGCCGGCGACATCATCGCCGCGAAATGCCAGGTCCCGCACCTATATCGTTTCGAACTCATGGGGACGCCGGAAGACGTCAGCCGAGTACAACAAGGATTGGAAGAATTTTGGACACGACTGTCGCAAGAACAGAAGTAGCCGTCGAGAAGCACACCGTCCCCGGTGAGAAGCCGGTCATGCCGGCTGCCTTCCAGGGCCTGGGCTACCACGAGCTCAACGCCATGCTGAACCTCTACGGCCCGAACGGGGAGATCCAGTTCGAGGCGGACCGCGAGGCGGCGCACCAGTACTTCCTGCAGCACGTGAACAACAACACCGTGTTCTTCCACGACCTTGAGGAAAAGCTCGACTACCTCGTGAAGAACGAGTACTACGAGCGCGAGACCCTCGACCAGTACACGATGAACTTCATCCGCGATCTCTACAACCGCGCGTACAAGAAGAAGTTCCGCTTCGAGACCTTCCTTGGCGCGTTCAAGTTCTACACCTCCTACACGCTGAAGACGTTCGACGGAAAGCGCTTCCTGGAGCGCTACGAGGACCGCGTCTGCATGGTGGCCCTGCACCTGGCCCGCGGCGACGAGCAGCTCGCCACCCAGATGGTCGACGAGATCATCGAGGGCCGCTTCCAGCCGGCCACCCCGACGTTCCTGAACGCCGGGAAGAAGCAGCGCGGCGAGCTGGTTTCCTGCTTCCTGCTCCGCATCGAAGACAACATGGAGTCGATCGGCCGTTCCATCAACTCCGCCCTGCAGCTGTCCAAGCGCGGCGGCGGCGTGGCGTTCGCGCTGACCAACATCCGCGAGGTCGGCGCGCCGATCAAGCAGATCGAGAACCAGTCCTCCGGCGTCATCCCCGTGATGAAGCTCCTCGAGGACAGCTTCTCCTACGCCAACCAGCTCGGTGCCCGCCAGGGTGCCGGCGCGGTGTACCTGCACGCGCACCACCCGGACATCTACCGCTTCCTGGACACCAAGCGTGAGAACGCGGACGAGAAGATCCGTATCAAGACCCTCTCGCTCGGCGTCGTCATCCCGGACATCACGTTCGAGCTGGCCAAGAAGGACGAGGACATGTACCTGTTCTCGCCGTACGACGTTGAACGCGTCTACGGCATGCCGTTCTCCGACGTCTCGGTCACCGAGAAGTACTACGAGATGGTGGACGATTCCCGGATCAAGAAGACCAAGATCAAGGCGCGCGAGTTCTTCCAGACCCTCGCCGAGATCCAGTTCGAATCCGGCTACCCGTACATCATGTTCGAGGACACCGTGAACCGGGAAAATCCGATCGACGGCAAAATCATCATGTCCAACCTGTGCTCAGAGATCCTCCAGGTCTCCCAGCCCACCACGTACCACGATGACCTGTCCTACGACCAGACCGGCAAGGATATCTCCTGCAACCTGGGCTCGCTGAACATCGCCAAGGCCATGGACTCGCCGGACTTCGGCCTGACCATCGAGACGGCCATCCGGTCCCTCTCTGCCGTCTCGGACATGTCCAACATCACCTCGGTGCCCTCGATCGCCCGCGGCAACGACCAGAGCCACGCGATCGGCCTCGGCCAGATGAACCTGCACGGCTACCTGGCCCGCGAGCGGGTGCACTACGGTTCCGAAGAAGGCATCGACTTCACCAACATCTACTTCTACTCGGTGGTGTTCCACGCGGTCCGCGCCTCCAACCGGCTGTCCATCCAGACCGGCCAGACCTTCGGCGGCTTCGAGAAGTCCAAGTACGCCTCGGGCGAGTTCTTCGACAAGTACACGGACCGGGAATGGGTCCCGCAGACCGCCAGGGTTGCCGAGCTGTTCCAGCACATCCACATCCCCACCCAGGATGACTGGCGCGAGCTGAAGGCCTCCGTCATGGAGCACGGCATCTACAACCAGAACCTGCAGGCCGTCCCGCCGACGGGCTCGATCTCCTACATCAACAACTCCACCTCCTCGATCCACCCGGTGGCGTCCAAGATCGAGATCCGCAAGGAAGGCAAGCTGGGCCGCGTGTACTACCCGGCGCCGTACCTGACGAACGACAACCTGGAGTACTACCAGGACGCGTACGAGATCGGCTACGAGAAGGTCATCGACACCTACGCCGCCGCCACGCAGCACGTGGATCAGGGCTTGTCCCTGACGCTGTTCTTCAAGGACACCGCCACCACACGCGACATCAACAAGGCCCAGATCTATGCCTGGAAGAAGGGCATCAAGACCATCTACTACATCCGTCTCCGCCAGCTCGCGCTGGAAGGGACTGAGGTGGACGGCTGCGTCAGTTGCATGCTGTAACCGATATCGGTTGATTTTGCTTGAGTACGACGGCGGGCGTCCGCCCGCCGTCGTACGCTTTAACTAGAGAACCAACCCAACTTTTAGGGGATGACATGACCGAGAAGGTCAAGCTGCTTAGCCACGTTGAAGCCATTAACTGGAACCGCATCCAGGACGACAAGGACGTGGATGTCTGGAACCGCCTGGTCAACAACTTCTGGCTGCCGGAGAAGATCCCGCTGTCCAATGACGTGCAGTCCTGGGCGACGCTGACCCCGGACGAGCAGCAGCTCACCATGCGCGTGTTCACCGGCCTGACCCTGCTGGACACCATCCAGGGCACCGTCGGCGCCGTCTCGCTGATTCCGGATGCGATCACCCCGCATGAAGAGGCTGTCTACACGAACATCGCCTTCATGGAGTCCGTGCACGCCAAGAGCTATTCCTCCATCTTCTCCACGCTGGCCTCCACCAAGGAGATCGACGAGGCGTTCCGCTGGTCCACCGAGAACGTGAACCTGCAGAAGAAGGCCCAGATCGTCATGGACTACTACCAGGGCGACGATCCACTGAAGCGCAAGGTGGCCTCGACGCTGCTGGAGAGCTTCCTGTTCTACTCGGGCTTCTACCTGCCGATGTACTGGTCCTCACGGGCCAAGCTCACGAACACGGCCGACCTGATCCGCTTGATCATCCGCGACGAGGCCGTGCACGGCTACTACATCGGCTACAAGTTCCAGAAGGGCCTGGAAGGCCTGTCCGAGGAGCGCAAGCAGGAAATCAAGGACTACACGTTCGAGCTGCTCTTCGAGCTGTACGAGAACGAAGTCCAGTACACGCACGATCTCTACGACTCCGTCGGCCTGGCCGAGGATGTCAAGAAGTTCCTGCACTACAACGCCAACAAAGCGCTGATGAACCTCGGCTACGAGGCCATGTTCCCGGCCTCCGTCACCGACGTGAACCCGGCAATCCTGTCGGCACTGTCGCCGAACGCTGACGAGAACCACGACTTCTTCTCCGGGTCGGGTTCCTCCTACGTGATCGGCAAGGCTGTTAATACTGAGGATGACGACTGGGACTTCTAGGTCCGTCCTCCTCCGTTCGTCGTTCCATTCCCCGGTCACCTTAGATGGAACCGCAACAAGAATCGCAGCAGCAACCATTGTGAGCATCAACGTAGTCCTCGGCGGTCAACGAACAAGGCCCCGCATGTTGAATCCAACATGCGGGGCCCTCGTTTTCTGAGAATCACTCCCGTGCATCTGGGCGAGCCTTTTCCGCCCGAGACCCGACGTCGACATTCTTCCAATCGCGCTGGTGATCGACTAAATAGGATCCTGTAGTCGAGTGTTCTGTCCTCGTCGCGGTCTTAGCCGAGGACAGCCCACCCCCGCGGCGGGACCATGACAGCGTTCGCGCCGACATCCAGTGTCGCCTGACCGGCGAGTAGCGAGGCGGCGCCCGCCGAGCTGATCCGCTGGGTCTCATGCGAGAGGTTCAGGGCGACCACGAGCGCATCACCGTCGAGCGCGGCGCTGTACACAAGCACCTCGTTGGCGAGCTGGAGGACTTCCGTGGTTGCTCGGTGCAGCCACGGGTTCCGTCTCCGCACCCCGATGAGCTCCTGGTGCACGGCGAAGATGGGTCCTCCCAGCGCCGAGAGCTGGTCGGGGGCGGACGGGAAGAGCGGCCTCACGTCGTCGTCGCCCCCTGCCCTGTCCTCCTTGACGCCCCGGTAGCCCTGTTCGTCGCCGTAGTAGATGGACGGCGTTCCGCCGACTGTGAGCAGGACGACGACGGCGTGCGGCACGAGCGCTGCATCGGTGAGCCTGCTCGCGATGCGCGTGACGTCGTGGTTACCGATGAAGGTGAGCGGTGCGTAGGAGCCGAGGAGCGCGTTGTGTCGTTCGAAGGCGGCTGCGAGTTCGTAAAAGTTCGCGTCGTTAAGGGAACTCCAGACAGCCTTCCAGAGCTCGTATTGCGTGGCGGAATCGAGTCCGCCGGACCGGACCTCCGCTGCGTAGTCGCCATGGATGTATTCGCCCACAAAGTACGCGTCCGGATGGGATGACCGGACGCGCGCTGTCACTGCGGCCCAGAACGACGACGGCACGGCATAGGCGGCGTCGAGTCGCCAACCGTCCGCACCACGGCGCAGCCAGTGCTCCATGACGTCCACCACGAAGTCGGCGACCGCCGGCTCCTCGTGGTTGAGCGCCACGAGGTGGTGGTGGCCCTCGAAGTCGCGATACGTCGGTTCGACGCCGGCCGCGGCACCGTTGGGCCACTCCAGCGAGAACCAGGAGGCGGTGTCCGCCGCCGGCCCGCGGGCAAGGACCTCCTGGAACGGCGCGAAGGAACGCCCGGTGTGGTTGAAAACGCCGTCGAGGAGTATTCGCAACCCGCGACGGTGTGCCTCGGCCACCAGGGTGTCGAAGTCCTGCTCGGAACCGAGCCTGGGATCGATCCGAAAGTAATCCGTGGTGTCGTAGCCGTGCGTCTCCGATTCGAAGATGGGGCCAAGGGCGAGCCCGGACGCCCCGAGCTCTACCGCGTAGTCGAGCCACGGGACAAGGCCCAGCAAGCGGTGTTCAGCGGCGGGTTCCGTAGTTCCGGTCTTCTCCGCGCCGACGAAGCCGAGGGGATACACGTGCCACCAAATGGCGTGTTGGACCCAGTCAGGTTCGTTCATGGCGATGAAGCCTTTCCGTCCGTTTCCGGCCGGCCAGGGCGGGTCGGCGGGCTGGCGGGCTGGCCCGGGCGGGGCCGGCGTCCCGTCCAGCCTATATCGACCGGGAGGTGGCCGTCCGGTGTTGAGCTGCTGGATTGCAGGGTGAAAATGGCCAGTCCGTGGATGAGTGAGCTGACTCGACGGCGACATTAATGACTCCAAGGGGCTGCATGCGCGCCTAACCGGGATTCGGCAGTCCGGTGACCTACTTCCGGGGAACTCCGGCGGCAGCCTCGGCTGCCGTCAGGGCCTTGCCGAATGCCGCCGCAGCGGACTGGTAATTCGCTGGATGGCCTTCTGATTTTGCCTGCTCGGCTTCCCGCATTGCCCTGATCATGGCCGCGGTGGCAGGGAAAGCAGCATCGGACATCGCCGGAAAGTCGAACTGCAGGTGCGGGTCAACCTCATAGGCCAGCCACCGGCCCTTGAGACGCTCATGCTGTGCAGCAGCGGCGCTGAAGGCCCGAGTGTCAACCAATGACAGCCCGGTCAGGCTTCCAGTGACCACGCCAGCAGTCTCCTCCGCTGCACAGGACAACTCTCGCTGGCGCTGAAGTGCTTGTGCGGTCCCCAGCCCTCCGGGGTCCTTGAGCCGGTGCTTTAGAACCATATTGTTCTCGTAAACCTGTATTTCCTCCGGGGTCATGCTGTCGAGTTCCATAGCGCTTTTACTGACCACATCGGCGGGGCCTCTCCGACTGGCGATACTGCTGACCGGGACGGGAAACAAGAACTTGCCTCCCAGGAAGCCCCCAAGCAAAACACCCAAGACAGCCCAGTCTGGTAAGCCTGCTGAGCCCGTCGACCCGGCAACAAAAAAGGCGCTCCAGTTAGTGATGGCCTGGCCAGTGGTGAAAGTCAGGCGGGTCTTTCCGAAACGCCTCACCCGGCGGTGCCTGTTGAGCTGCTGGTAGTGAAATGAACGTGCTCTGGCGATCCAATCGCGTGCTCGGTTCACCAGTTGCGGGCTTTCAGTCATGATCACGAGGTTACCGGTCTCCACAGACACTCGACGGACGTCGACCCTCGGCCCGTCCGCAGTCCTCCCTGTGAGCCCTTCGAAAAACGAAACGACCCCGCACACAGACGCGTGCGGGGTCGTTTCGTTGGCCAAGACTGCGGAAAAGGCCCTGCGCGCTAATCCACCGTGCGGGCCTTTGTTCCCTGAACAGCTCTCGACTCAATCTGGGCTCAGCGCTTTTCGTCCGGGACCCGACGGCAGAATTGTCGGGTTCATCAGGAAGTAGGAAGACCTAGTAATTACTAGGTCTTCCTACTATTGTGAGGTCACAATCCACATCTTCGACAGGACTGGGCATGTTTGAACATGATGAGGACCAGCAGGCGCTGGTCCAGATGGTGCGGGACTTCGCCAACGAGGCGCTGGCTCCTCACGCCGCGAAGTGGGACGAGACCAAGCACTTCCCGGTGGACGTGCTGGCCGAGGCTGGCGCGCTGGGCATGGGCGGCATTTACGTCCGGGAGCAGTTCGGCGGCTCCGGGCTGACGCGCAGTGATGCGGTGCTGATCTTCGAAGAACTGGCCAAGGCCGATCCGACGATTGCCGCCTACATCTCCATCCACAACATGGTGGTGTGGATGATCGACTCGTTCGGAAACGATGAACAACGCGCAGAGTGGGTGCCACAGATGGCATCCATGCGGGCGCTGGGCAGCTACTGCCTCACCGAGCCCGGTGCCGGCTCCGATGCTGCAGCGCTGAGCACCAAAGCGGTGCGTGACGGCGGAGACTATGTGCTGAACGGCGTCAAGCAGTTCATCTCCGGGGCAGGGTCCTCCAGCTACTACATCGTGATGGCCCGCACGGCCGACACCGGAAGCCGCGGCATCACCGCCATCGTCGTCCCGGCGGACTCGCCGGGCCTGTCGTTCGGGGCGAACGAGAAGAAGATGGGGTGGAACGCCCAGCCCACCCGCCAGGTGGTCTTTGACAATGTCAGGGTTCCGGTTGCCAACCGGCTTGGCGAGGAAGGCAGCGGTTTCGGGATTGCGATGAAGGGGCTCAATGGCGGCCGTATCAATATAGGGGCCTGTTCCTTGGGCGGCGGACAGACGGCCCTGGATAAATCGGTGGCCTACCTCAAGGATCGGCAGGCGTTCGGCGGTGCGCTGATCAACCAGCAGGCCCTGCTGTTCCAGCTCGCCGACATGGAAACGGAACTCGTCACCGCCCGGGCGCTGCTCTGGCGGGCAGCGGACGCGCTGGACCGCGGGGCGCCCGACGCCGTCAAGCTTTGTGCCATGGCCAAACGGGTCGCCACGGATGCCGGGTTCAACGTCGCCAACAGCGCGATCCAGCTCCACGGGGGCTACGGCTACCTCTCCGAGTACGGACTGGAGAAGATCGCCCGGGACCTGCGGGTCCACCAGATCCTGGAGGGCAGCAACGAGATCATGCGCTTGATCGTCGGGCGCATCGTGGTGGGGGACTAGGCCGTCGGCCGTGTCACTTTATTGGCGTAGCCAGATCAGGACTGCTCGACGACGGACCGGCCTTTGTAGGCTTCGCCGTCGAAGTCCACGGGCGGCCGCCGCGGGCGCCTTTGCGTTTTGCGGTTGGCGCTCTGGTCCCAGGGTTCGGGAATGACGGTCTTGATGTTCCGGGCACTTGGGAGTGTGCGGAATTGCCGCCCGCGGACCGGTAAAGACTGCCGTTGCCCATGCCCTGCCTCCCGTCCCGCGCCACAACCACTGCAGTGCAGCGGCTTTTCTTGTTGACGCCGACTGTGGCCGGAGGGAAACCGTGAGCATGGGGGGTTTCCATTTGGAGGGAGCCTCAGATGACATGGCGAATCGAAGGCACTTACTTCGAAAATTGCAATTGCGTTATGGTCTGCCCCTGTTCGACCTCCGGCCTGACCTTTGCCTGCGGACAATGACCGTTGCAACGCCGCGCTGGCTTTCCACGTCCGCCGGGGCGAGATTAACGGCGTCGACGTCGGCGGCCTCAACGTCTGCGTGGTGGCTGATACGCCTGCGGTGATGGGCGAGGGCGGGTGGAAAGTCGGGGTCCTGATGGATGCAGCGGCTTCCCCGGAGCAGGCAGAAGCGCTCGGGAAGGTGTTCGGGGGGCAGCTGGGCGGGCCGATGGAGGGTCTGGGTCCGTTGATCGGGGAAATGCTGGGCATGGAGTCCCGCGAATTCACCTACGCCGATGAGGGCCGCGGGCACAGCGTCCGGATCGGCGGGGCCGTCGACATGGCAGTGGAGGACTTCGTCTCTCCCCTCGATACAACCGGCGCCGGGGTGAAGGTTAGCGGAGCCGGTTTCCCCGCCGACACGCTGGCGGCCGGACGGGCTATCACGTCCACGGTGGATGCTTTCGGGATGGCATGGGACAACGCCGGGAAGAACTCCTTCTCGGCACCGTTCGCCTGGTCGGCCTGAATTGCCGGGGCAAGCCCATGTAAGGATCCGCAACCACGCTGCACTGCTGGTGTTGCTTGGGTGCGCGGTGATCGCATGCTATTTCACCATCCTGGAGTTCCGGGAAATCAGATTGCTTGAACTCCGTGGACGATAGCCCTGCCTACTGCGGGCGCGCTCGAGAGGCTGAGTTCCGCTCCCGGTAGGCGGGAAGGTCTTAACCAAGAAGGTCGTTTTCCTTCTGCATGTAGTAGTCGACGCAGGAGTACCCGCCGTCTGTGACGATGGATGCACCAGTGATAAACGCTGCCTCCGGGCTTAGAAGAAATGCGACGACCTTGGCTATGTCTCCAGGTGCTCCGTTGCGTCCCAGCGGAGTGAGGTTTGCCGCTTCGTATGAATCCGCGGTGATGCCGTTGTCTACCCAGCCCGGCGTCACCGCGTTAACCCGAACTCCGCGGGGGCCAAGGATGTTGGCGAGACTTCGGGTGATCGAAAGGAGAGCCGCCTTGCTGGCCGAGTAGCCGATGCTTCTGAAGGACCCGATGTCAGCGTCCGTGCTGGCTATGTTCACGATGCTGCCGCCGGTGCCCATGTGCCGACCGAGTTCCTGGGCCAGGATCAGGGGCGCCGTGACGTTCACTTCGAGGGCTCGATCCCAAGCACCTAATGTGAATTCCTCGAAGCCTTCCTTTTCGAGGATCCCGGCGTTATTCACCAGCGCATCCAAAGTGAATTCGCTGCGGATCTGACGAGCGAAGCCCAACGATGCCGATCTGTCCGTCATATTGAGGTGCCGGACCTCGACGCCGTGCGTACGCCTCAGCTCCATCGCTTCCTCACGACCGGTGTTGAACGTCGCAATAACCATCCAGCCGTTCTCTGCCAGATGTTCGGAAATTGATCGCCCTATCCCTCGTGCGCCGCCGGTAACCAGAACAGCACGCTTGTTTGTCATAGTGACGTCTCCCTGTTTAGTTTCGTTGACGGTTCCGTCCTGACGCGGGCGTCCGCCAGTGTCAGGCGTCAGATCATATCCGGCGCCTGGTACTCGTGTAAGTGCCTTCTGGATGGTCAGATCGTCCCGTGGGATGGGGGTGCACGTGCTGGTGGTGTCGGCGTCGGTGGGGGCCGTCCAGTGCATGCTGTGGCCTCGCACGAAGCCTGCCTTTACTGGTGGCACTGTCCGCGTCGACACCGTTACCGGAAGGATCGTCCCCTGAGGGTGCTGGGGGTGCTGAGGACCCAGTACCTCGTCCATCCACAGGGAGGGTCAGTTCTAACTAACGGGCCGGAGCCATTTCTTGCCAGGACAGCAGCGGAGCACCGGATTACGGCCGCCCTTCGGCCCTACCGGGATGACGCTTGAAGACCTATCTTGGTCCTGACACAGCGCGAGGGAAAGGAACGACGATGTTCACCCTGCAGATTAGCTATCCGGTCCGGGACTACGAGGCATGGAAGAAGGTCTTCGACACTGATCCCGCAGGCCGCGCCGCCTCGGGCGCCCGGTCTGTCCGGGTGTTCCGGGATACGGAGGACCAAAACAGCGTGGCCGTGCTCCTTGACTTCGACACCAAGGACGTTGCGACCGTCTTTCTTGAACGGCTGCGCGGCCAAGTGTGGAACAAACCAGAGGTGATAGGGCAGCTGATGTCGGCACCGCCGACAGCCAGGATTCTGGAGGAGGTGGGCCGCGAGGGCCAGGGTGCCGGCTGAGCGCTGAGAATCCGGTGTTCCTCGTTGGACGAGCGAGCCGTAACTTCAGATGGCCAGCAAAACTGGTGACAAAGGGGCAGGACTGATCCACGAAGCAGAAACCCCCGGCATTCGTGATGACTGACGGGGGTTTCTCGTTTGTCCTCTCTGCCTTTTTCTAGACAAAAAGATAAACTAAGTAACCTTGGCACCAAGCTGGCGGGAATCCCGGCAGATCGCGAACCGTCCTACGGATCAGACTGGCGGCGCACCATCTCATTTATCCAGGCGGGCGCGAACGGAGACGTGCAGCCCGGGGGCGTCGGGTAGTCCTTGAGCACTTCCAGGCGTTCACCGATGCCGATTGCGCGGGCGCGCTGCTCGCCGTGCTCGATCCCGATCTGAGCCAGGCAGTGGTTCATCGCCCACTGCAGGCGGTCCGGGGCGTCCTTCATGTCCGTTTCGATGATGTCCAGCAGCCCCGCCAGATCGAGACCCTCGGGCTTCTTCGCAACGCGTTCGGTGGTCAGCGCCCACCCGGCGCTCGCGACCACCGGGTCCGGATCGGCAAACCAGGCCAAACGCAGCTCTTCGGCGTGCGGGTTCTTCTTCACCACGTAGTTCACGAGCCAGTCGAGCACTTTGGGGGTCCGCGCCTCACGCAACATAACGTCCAGCTCCTCACCCTCGAACGCCCTAGGCCGGCAGATCAGGATCGCCAGCAGCCTCGCCGCGGTGTCATCGGTCTCCCAGAGCCGGCGGGCGAGTTCCTGCTGAGTCTTCAGCCGTTTCGCGAGCGCGCGCAGCTTGCCGAGGTTCACGCCGTGATCGTCACCATGCTTCTCGTTCACCTCTCGTGCCCTCGGGTCCTCGAGCGCGGCCAGCTCGGCCATCACCTCGGCCACCATAGTCCCGGTCAGAGTCTCGGCCACTGCACCCTCCTGTCAGTCACATGTGGGATTGAGCCTACTAGGAAGCGTGGTGACGGACCTGGCGTGCAAGCGTTTCGCAGGTGGGCCGTCGCTGACAAGCTTGCGGGGTGGTCGCAACCGCCCCGAACCGCGCTCACGTGGAAGCGACGCTGGAGGACACCGGGCGGATGACGACGGGTGAGACTGGCCGCCCAGCAGCGCTTTTCAGGGGTGGCCGGGAATCCGGACGGCCTTGCCGCTGACCACCATCCCGCCGGCAGCCGGAATGTCCACGGTGAGCAGGCCCGGCCGGCCCACGTGCCGTCCCTGGTGGATCAGGACCCTCGATGGGGGCTCGACCAATCCCAGGATGCGCAGGTAGCCGCCGACCGCAGCCGCGGCGGACCCCGTGGCAGGGTCCTCCGTGATGGCCCCCACCGGGAACAGATTCCGGGCTTCGAATTCGCCATCCGCAATACGGTGCATGATCGTCACCGTTGCGGCCCAGCCCTGAACGTCCATGAGGCTGCGCACCGCCTCCGGATCGAAGCCAAAGGAATCGAAAAGGGTACGGTCGGCGAAGACCAGCACCGGATGCCAGTTTCCCGAATACGCGATCCTCGGCGGATAGGCCGGATCGAGATCGCCCTGCCCGGCGCCGAGCAGTCCGAGGAGTTCGGCCAGGACGGTGTCGTCGAATTCGGCCAGCTGTGGCTCAACGGCCGTGAACGATGCGCTGATGTCGGCGCCCTCGCCGGCTGTCTCGATGACGATGGGGCCGACAAGGGTGTCGAAGGTGAAGGATCCAGCCCCGTCGCGACCGCTCAGCGCAACGGCGAGCGCAATCGTCGCATGGCCACAGAACGGCACCTCGGCGATCGGCGAGAAGTACCGAACCCGGCTCCGTCGCGGGTCCCTGTCGACGCCCTGCTCCGTCACAAAGGCCGTTTCGGCGTACCCGACGGCGGCCGCCACCGCCAGCATTCTGGCGTCATCCAGACGGCTGGCATCCAGGACAAGACCGGCAGGGTTGCCGCCGTTTGGCGTGGTGGAAAAGGCCGCGTATCGGAGGACCTCGGGGGTGTTTTCCATACCCCGATCCTCCCACGCCCCGCCGCCGAATCCGAGGCCTGCCACACATGGGGCCGGTCTACCGCCGTGTCCTCTGGATCACCCGGCGGCCATCTCTGGGTTCAAACGTCCCCAGCCGGAGCCGGCCAAAGCTCAGGTGCCAGGGACATCCTCTGGGAACTCTTCGCGGTACACGAGGTAGTGCCGGTCGGTCAGTGCCAGCGTGCCCCGGATCATCCGGTAGGGCCGGTACAGATGTTCGTAGGGGTCCTGCACGATGGTGTCCGGCAGGTCAGTCGCTTTGCGCAGCAGGTCGTTGACATCATCCAGTGATTCCAGATGGTGTATCCGGCCGGACTGTCGCACGTTCCAGGTCCAGCCTTCGATCACCCCGGTAGTCGTTTCTTCAAGCATTTCGAAGAGGGAGGCCAGAAATTCGATATCAGCGTCCGGCAACACGCGTTCCAGCGGGTACCTTTGGGGATCCTCCTGCTGTGCGGCGTCCCAGGCCTCCCGCAGCCAATCAATATCGGCTTTGCCGGAGGATTGCCCGAGCTGGAGGTGCCCGTTCCCATCATCGAGCAGCGGATAGCGGTTGGCCGCCCTGTCGATGACGGTTTCGTTCCGGCCGGCGTAGTCGAGACTTCGGACCACCGCTTCGGCTGAGGGTGCGTAGTTGAACAATCCGCCGTCCACAGTAATGAAATCCCTGTCCCCGGTCCCGGGTCCGGCACCGGCACGGAAGGGGAACCACGGTACCGCCCGTATCCACACGCTGGCCCTTCGCCATATCCCCATCTGATCCTCCATTCGTTCCACGCCGGGGGCGAAGGACCCCGCACCGCATGGTTGTCTCAAGCCGTTCGGGACGCGCCGTGACGAGGCCGCCCCGGTATGCGGTAAAACATCCTCGTGGGTTCGTCGGGGACTCCATGGAAACGGCGCAGGGCCCCGACGCTGCGGACAAGATCGGTTGCCTCCTTGGGCGGCGGGCTCTTCTTAGGATCGCTGCCCGCGGCCGAGTTCGTCAGAGACGAAGGTCCTGACAATGGAGATTCCGGCCGTGCGCTGGCGTTCCTGATGTTCCAGGCGGGTTTCGTTTGCTCACCGTGGTCCTCCTGGCAGCCGGCGCGTTCCGGTTGACCGCGCTGTTCCTCTCGGCCGCAGCCCTTAGACCGTTTGGGAGAGGGCGCGATACCTGAAACCTGGGGGGCCGAACGTGCGGACGCGGTGAGTCCGTTGGATGATTCAGGAGTTTGGATCGAGGTACAGCGAGAAGCCCGTGATTTCGTCGTCTTCATTTATTTCCAGGTGGAGCTCGTCCTGGTCGCTGCAACCGCCGGCTTCTGCGCGCGCTACGAAACGCTTGAGATCCCCGAATGTGGCACGTTGGCCCTCGGGTCCAGAGAATTCGATGTCTAGTTTTAGTCCGATAGCCATGGCAGAAAGTATGTCAGTCAGTGAGGTCAACAGTCTGGGGGCGGCTGGCCGTATCAACGGGGGCCGGTGCCGTTAGCGTGGCTGCTGGGAGTTTGACTCGCCTGGCCCGTTGCCCGCCAGGGCGTTGGCGGCCTTCACTGCGACCCGGGCAGCATTGTCCTGTCACGGACCCGCCACTTCAGCTGTCGTGCCGGGTAGAGACCGGAAAAATGGTCCGGTCGTGGCTGTTGCTGGCGGTCCGTGAGCCATGTGGTCAGTTCCGCGGCGGGGAGCTAGACGGCGACGGCGTCGACCGCCGGCGGTTATTCGCACGTTGGGGGCCGGTTCGGTCCTGCGCCAAGGACGCCGACGCCGTCACCAACCGCCGCGCGTCGGCGTACATCCCTTTCGGGCATCCTCGGGCATTGTCTCGGGAATCTTCCTCGCGTGGATCTTGGCGAGGAACGGCGCGGCCTCGTAGGATGCGGTCAACGCCACAGCCCGGTCCTCGGGATCGCAGTCCCGGTCCGCCGTTGGAACGACAGGACATGGCCCACCCCCAACAGGCTCGGGCCATATCCCGCCGGTCTTATTCCGGTCCCGGGCTGGTACCGGTGGTATGCCCCGATTGCACGGGGTGAGCGCGCTGATGGAGTTCGTGATCGACGAGGCCGAGGAGCTCGCCGGGGGCAGCTGCTCCTCCGAGTTCCTGGACCTGTCGCAGCGAGTAGCTTAGCTTCACAAGGTCTTCTGTCGGCACCAGGGGCCACCTCCTGAAGGTGTGGAACACCGGGTCCCGGCGCCCCGGACCGGGCTTCCCTGTCACGCGGCCAGCTTCGTCGCGAGGTCCGGACGGCGGTACCCGAAGCGGGCGTCCAGCGGATATGGGGGGAGGGTTTTGGCTCCGGATTCCGTGAGGGTCCGAAGCGCCTCCGGGGAGTTGGTATGCAGCAGCTCCAGGTCCAAATGAACGGCAAAGCCGGGCAGGACGCGGCCGGCGCGCCCCACTAATGCCACCAGGGCACGGACATTGTTGGGGGTGAGTCTTCCGGTAGGTCGAAGAGTGACGGTCGTCGCGTCCATGTCGACGGCAACGGTGACTGCAAGTTTGGTGGTCATAGGGAAAAGGTCCTCTACGAAGCACTGACGGCCGCTTGCTTGACCTCTTCCAGAATACCGAGATTGCCGCCGGTAACCAGTCTCTGTGACGCACGTCACGCATTTACATGTTACGGAACTTGGAACTAGGACGTCTCTGGTCCCGGCAGCTCGATGCCTTGCTCCTGGGCGAACTTCATGATGTTTGGCATCATCACCGCGCTTTGCTGCTTCGCCTCCTCGGCGGGGGTGAAGGCCACAAATTCGCTCCCGGCGAACACTAGCGGCGTGTGCCCAGGCTCGATGACGAACGCGTCACCGGCCTCGAAGATCTCCTCGACCCCGTCGCCTCTCCGGACGCCGAACTTCCCTTTGATTACGTAGCCGAGGTGGTTCGCCTGGCACAGATCATTCGGCGCACCCTTGAAGAAAGGCGCCTGATCCATGTCCTTAAGGTTTCTTTCCAAGCTCACCGTCCAGTCACCGATCTCCTGCTCGTAAGCGTCCACATAGCCGGGGAACTCCTGGTGGGTCGAGGCGGTGCCCTTCGATAGCTTTGACATCTTCTTTTCTCCTACTAAGTGGTGACTCGTGCCGAGTCCGGGGTGCATCGGCCATCCGTCACTGCCCACGCTAGGTATCTCTCTGGCCCGCTCCCAGAGACCAAGGTCCCGCGCGTTTGATCGCGCACACAGGAGCATCGGGCGCTCCCCTGCCGAATGGCTCTGTCCGGGGGTGGCGACGACCTCCGTCATGCCATGCAGACACGACGGAGGTCGGGTTCCGGGGACCGGGGGAGCAACACTGCCTGGGTGTGGTGGGACTCCCACCGGGCACACCGGCAAGGCCCGGAGGCGATCCGGCACCGGCAGAGGGCGCGCCTGGCTGACCTGGTCGCCTACGCCCGGCAGCACTCGGCCTTTTACCGGGACCGCTACCAGGGGCTGCCCGAGCATATCGGGGACGTCACTTTGTTGCCGGTAACGAACAAACGCGAACTCATGGCCCACTTCGACGAGGTGGCCACCGATCCGGCAGTGACCCTCGCGGGTGCCCAGGAGTTCGTGGGGGACCCGAGCCGTATCGGGGACCGATTCGCCGGGAAATACCTGGTGGCCACCACCGCCAGCACCACCGGCACCCGCGGCATCTTCGTGCTCGACGACCGGTACTGGGCAGTCACCTCGGGCCTGATGGGCATCCTGACCGCAAAGTGGCTGACATGGCGGGGCGTGGTGCGGCTCGTGGGACGAGGGGCGCGGTCCGGCGAGGTGATCGCCACCGGCGGCAAATACCGCACCGTCAGCCCCCTGCAGCCATGACCGCCGTCTTTGTGGCCGGGGAACTGACCGGCGCGCTCGCGTACTGAGGAGAGGGCTGGGGCTGCCAGTCAGTTGTCCGGGCCAGAAGCGGACTGGGGCCGGAGGTAGTCCCGCAGCATGGGGAACTCCGAGTGCACGTGGGCATCCAGGTCCGCGGTGAACCCGGGCGTGAAGTACAGCCGCAGCAGCGGGTCCAGCAGCCGGCCGATCCCGGGCCACCCGACGGTAATCGTGTGGTGCACCGACACTCCGCCCGGCACCGGGGTGAGCTTCAGAGACAGGCGGGCCGGGAGAGGCACGACCTTGCGGAAGCGCCACACGAGCCTGCGGCCCGGTTCGACCGCCTCCACAACTCCGCGCAGCCGCAACCGGCGCCGGCCGACGAACTCGTCCATCACCACGACGTCACCCACCCCGCCTGGGGGCTGCCCCAGCGCGTGGAGCTCCAGGTGGGTTCCGGGCCACCAGTTCCGGTACTGCTGATCGGTGCAGGCCACCATAAAGTCGGTGACGTCATGGCCCGTCAACCCCGCGACATCGACCCTCGACTCGATCACCAGCACCTGTGCCCCCTGTGCTCCCTGCAGTTGCGTGGCCATGGATTCCAGCGCAGGCCAATGACTTGATTTTGCCTCCGGAGGGCATCTTTTGCCACCGAAAACCTGAAGCCTTTTTGTCAGGCCCGACACCGGGGAATTTCGGGGATTATGGCCCTAGTCTTCCTCATGGGAACTGCGTTGACTTGTGGGCTGGGGCGGGCACCACATCCCCTCGCAGCACGCCATGTTCCACCCCGAACCGCACATCGAGAAGGAAGGCGGCATCCTCAGATGCACATTAAGGACCATTGGGACCATCTGGACCCGGCCACGCGGAAGTGGCTCATTGACAACCCCGGGTGCCAGATCCTTCCCAGGACCATCACCGCAGTTGTCTCCAAAGCGGCGGGCGAGAACCTTGCCAGTGGACAGCACGGCGAGACGGTCATATCCCAGGAGGACCATGAGTTCATCCGGTCGATGGCGACCGGGGTCGCGAACGCCTGAACCGCCCCGTCATCGTGGGGTCGCACGAAGGGCGCACCTCTAAGCCAGAGATGCGCCTTTCGTGCGGCGGCCCGCCATGACCCGGGACAGGAACTCCTCCACAACCGTGGCGAACTCATCAGGCCGTTCGATCTGCGGCATGTGTCCCGTGTTCGGGAAGACGTGCGAGTCGGCGCGTGGCAGGGCCGCGGTCGCCGACTCGAGGTGGCTGAACGGGAGAACGTGATCGTGGTCGCCCCAGACCACGAGCGTCGGAATGTCCAACGGCGCCAAGGCCTCCACCAGGGCCGTCCGCCATCCGGCCCTGATGCCGGAGATCGTTCCGAGATCGCTGGCGATCTCGAGCACCGACCGTCGGTGCGCCGCCCGTTGCGACAGAGCGAAAGCATGCTCCACGCGGGCATCCGTCACCAGGTCCTTGTCGTAGAAGATCGACTGGACCGTGCGGCGGGAAGCCTTCACGTCGGGACGCATGAGCAGTTCCCCGAGTCGCCGGACCGTGAGCAGGCGCAGCACCAGTGCAACCTCCTTGCCGAATCCGGCGCTGTCGGCAAGAACGAGGGCTGAGACGCGGTGCGGATTCTCGGCAGCGAACTTCATGGCGACGGCACCGCCGAGCGAGTTGCCGATCACTGCTAGCGCCTCGTGCACCCCGAGGGCGTCGAGGAAGGCGGGGAGGGCGCCGGCGAGCTTCGCCAAGGTGGCCGGCCCGGAGATCCGTTCGGAGTAGGCGAAGCCGGGCAGGTCCACGCTGTAGACGGTGTGGCGCGCCGAGAGGCGCTGGTGCTGCTCGGTCCAGTCGTCGAGGCTCTGGCCGATGCCGTGCAGCAGAAGCACCGGGTCCCCGTCGCCGGTTTTCCGGTAGCGCAGGCGGGTGCCGGCGACGTCGATGTATCCAGTTCCGGGGAGCGCGAGAGGGTCCTGGGGCGCCGGGGTTCCCCGTCCGGGCGCAGCCACCGGCTGCCCGCGCCGGCCGAAACGAACATGGTCCGTCAGCCGGCCGGCCCTAAGCAGGGCGAAGTCGCGCACGTAGTTCTGGTGCAGCCGCCATGGCGAGCCGGTGCCCTGCCGGGGAAGATCTCCGGCGTCGCGAAGAATGTAGCCGGCCTTCAGATCGATCAGGGGCGTCAGCTCAGCGTTCGCGACGTCGGCGGGTGCCTTGGGCGCAACCCATTGCAGGTTCCGGCGGTCGAGGTACTTCAGCAGCCTGCAGATATAGCCTGCCACCAGGTCCGCTTTGAGGGTCCAGGAGGCGTTGGTGTAACCGACCGTGAGCGCGAAATTGGGAACGCCGTCGAGCATCATGCCTTTGTAGGTCAGGGTTTTGCCTACGTCCACCGGCTCGCCGTCGACGGTGAGGGTCATGCCGCCAATGACGAGCAGGTTCAGTCCTGTTGCCGTGACAATCACGTCGGCCGGGATCGATCCCCCCGAAACCAGGTCAATACCGTCCGGGGTGATCCGCGAGATCCTGTCGGTCACGATGTCGGCCGTGCCTGCGCTGATGGCGCGGTAGAGGTCGCCGTTGGGGATCGCGCAGAGCCGCTGGTCCCATGGCTCATAGGACGGGGCCAGATGCGTGTCGATCGCAAAGCCCTCCGGCAGCTTGGCGATGGCTGACTTGCGGAGGATTGCCTTCATCGTCTCCGGCCGGCGCCGGCTGAGCTGGTACGTCAGCATCGAAAAGAGAATGTTCTTGGCCCGTACGACGTCGTAGGCCAGTTGCGCGGGCAGCTTGCCCCGGAGGCGGTCGGCCAGGTGGTCCCGGGACGGCACGGGGGCGATGTAGGTGGGGGAGCGCTGCAGCATGGTGACCTTGGCAGCCGACTTCGCCATCGACGGCACGAGCGTCACCGCGGTGGCCCCGCTGCCAATGATCACCACCTGTTTGCCGTCGTAGTCGAGGTCAGCGGGCCAGTGCTGCGGGTGGACGATCGATCCGGCGAAGGTCTCGGCACCCTCGATGGCCGGACTAAAGCCCTCGTCATAGCGGTAGTAGCCCGAGCAGACGGACAGGAATGAGCAGGTGAACGTGACCGTCTCAGTGCTCGACGCCGGACCGTCGTGCCGGTATTCGCCGTCGGACGTGCGGACGGCCGTGACCGTCCACAGCGCGGTTTCGCTGGACCACCCGGCCGAGACCACCCGGTGGTTCAGCCGGATCCGCGATGCCAGGCCCTCGTCCGCCACCGTCGCCTCGATGTAGTCGCGGATCGAATCGCCGTCGGCGATGGCTTTGGCGCCGGCCCAGGGCCGGAACGAGTAGCCGAGCGTGTACATGTCGCTGTCGGAGCGGATGCCCGGGTATCGGAAAAGATCCCAGGTGCCTCCCACCGCGCCGCGCGACTCAAGAATAGTGAAGGTCTTACCGGGTACGTCTCGTTTCAACCGGCTGGCAAAACCTGTGCCGCTCAGCCCGGCTCCGACAATTAACACATCCACGTGTTCGCTCATAAAGCCAAACTATCGACTTCAAGTTGACAGAGTCAACACGGTGTCGAGAACCCGGGCTAGGATGGGCCCATGGTTCAACGAGGAAGACGTACCGCAAAGGTCTCGGGGGATGAGCGCCAGGACGCAATACTGGTCACGGCCGAGGCGCTCCTCGGCGAGCGCGCCTTCGACGACATATCGATCGAGGATCTGGCCCGCGGCGCCGGGATCTCGCGCCCCACGTTCTACTTCTACTTCTCCTCCAAAGACGAGGTTCTGCTGGCCCTTCTGGACCGTGTCATCACCGAGGTGGAACACCGGGTGGGCGAGCTCCCGCGGGATTTCGAAACCGATCCCGCAGGAGCGTGGACCCGTTCCATTGGGATGTTCGTCGAGGTGTTCGTGAACCACCGCGGCGTCGCCACTGCGGCGATCGCGGCGAGAGCCCGCAACGATGAGGTGCGGGCGCTCTGGTCCCGGTCGATGCAGTCCTGGGCCGACTTCTCAACTGACATCATCAGATCTGAGCAGGCCCGGGGGGCCGCACCCGGCGGCATTGACGCCCACGACCTCGCAGTCAGCCTCAACCTGATGAACGAGCGCGTTATCACCGCGGTCCTCAACCAGGAGAGTCCCGCCATCGTGGAGTCCCGCGCCCTGGACGTGCTCTCAACCATCTGGATCCGCAGTATCTACGGGTCCGTCAACCCCGGCCGCCCCTAACCCCCACGTCAGAAGGAACACCTCAAATGCCCGAAATCAAGACGCTGACCGTGCTCGGCACCGGAGTGCTCGGATCGCAGATCGCCTACCAGGCCGCGTTCCACGGATTCGCTGTCACGGCCTACGACATTGACGACGAAGCCCTCGAAAAGGCGCGGGCCCGCTTCGCGCACCTCGCCGGCATCTACCGGGCACAGAAGGTTGCCGGCGCCGAGGAGGGCCAAGCTGAGGCGGCTCTGGCCAACCTCCGCCTCACCGCTGACCTCGGGAGCGCCGTCGCCAACGCAGACCTGGTGATCGAGGCGGTTCCCGAACTGCTCGAGCTCAAGCGGGACCTCTACCGCAAGATAGCGGAGCTCGCCCCGGCCAAGACGATCTTCGCCACGAACTCCTCAACCCTGCTGCCCAGCGACCTCAAAGATTTCACCGGCCGCCCCGACCGCTTCCTCGCTATCCATTACGCCAACAACATCTGGGTGCAGAACATCGCCGAGGTGATGGGCACCGCCGCAACCGATCCGGCGGTGTTCGACGCCGTCGTCGGGTTCGCCCGGAACAGCGGGCTGGAGCCGATCGAGATCAAAAAGGAGAAAGCCGGCTACGTCCTGAACTCGCTTCTGGTCCCTCTCCTGAACGCGGCCGCCGGTCTGCTGCTGCAGGGCATCGCCAGCCCGGAAACGATCGATAAAACCTGGCGCATTGCCACCGGAGCGCCGAGCGGACCGTTCCAGATTTACGACGTCGTTGGCCTGGGAACCGCCTACAACATCGCCGCGTCCTCCCCGGACGCAGGCTCGCAAGCATTCGCGAAGTACCTGAAGGACAACTACCTCGACAAGGGCAAGCTCGGCGTCTCCACAGGCGAAGGCTTCTACACCTACTGAGTCCGCCCGGCGCCCTGCTGCGGCGCCGCACCTCACGGAGGCGGCGGTTCAGGCTTGGTCATGGACTCGGGCGGTGGGGCGAACGGCGCGGCGGGGTACAGTCCGGCCACCTGCTGCATGTAATTTGCCCACTGCGGGCCGGCGAGCATGTAGCCGTCAATGTTCTTGTAGAACTTGCCGTTGATGGTGACGTTCTGGCCCGGCCGTTTCTGGCCCTCCAGGGTGTCCCCGAAAAAGGACGCGGTGGCCAGGCCGCTGGTGTAGCCGACCACCCAGGTCGCGCCGTTGGTGTTGGAAGTGCCGGTCTTGGCTGCGGCGGGGACCTGATTCTGGACCTTGGGCTCGATGTAGATTCCGGACCCCTTTTTCAGCACGTCCTGGAGCACGGAGTTCACGCCGCGGGCCACCTCGGGCTTGACCGCGCTGCGGCAGTCGCTGGTCTCGGCCGGAAGCTTCCGTCCTGATGCATCGGTCACGTCCGCGATGCCGATCGGGGCACAGTACTTGCCCTCAGCGGCGAACGTCGCAAATGCATTGGCCAGGTGGAGCGGCGCCACACCAATGGCGCCCAGCAGGTTGCCCAGCTGATGCATGTTCACTTGCGCGTTGTCCACGGCGCTGTGAAGGCCCACGGCATCCACCATTCTCTGGATGCCGCAGAAGTCCAGTTCCGCGGCCTCGGCGAAGGTCGCCGTGTTGATGGAGTTGTAGAGCCCGTAATTGACGGGCATCTTGCGGTAGTAGCCCTCGTCGTTGTTCTGGAGATCGTCCGTGGCGCCGAGGGACTTTTGGGCCGTATCGTAGGCGCCAAGGACCTTTCCACAGCTGGACTTCCAGGGGAAGTCCAGGGGATAAGTCCGCCGGGCGGCGTCCACCTCGGCGACCATGGACTTGCCTTCGTTGAGCCATTCCGCGAAAGTGAACGGTTTCATCGTGGACCCGGGCTGGAACCCGCCGGCGCCGTTCAGGTCGTTGCCACTGGCGTCCTTGGCGTCCACGTTAAAGTTCAGCTGGGTATCGAACTTCCCGGGTTCGGGGAGGAACACGGTGTTTTGCGCCATCGCCAGGATCTTCCCGGTGCCCGGCGCAATTGTGACCAGCGACGCACCCCACTTGTCCGGGTTGGCGCCGGCGGTGGCGTCGACCTGCGCCTGCGCGGCCGCTTGCAGCCGGCTGTCCAGCGTGGTGGTGATGGTCAGGCCGCCGCGGTACAGCTTTTTCTCGCGATCCGTGGCGTCGACGCCGTACGCCGGGTTGTTGAGGATCAGGTGCGAAATGTAGTCGCAGAAGTATGGTGCCATGTCAGCCGCAGAGCACCCCTGCTTTGCGGGCGTGATTTTCAGCTCGACCCCGCTGGCGACGGCGGCGTCATGATCGGCTTGAAGGATTTTCCCCTCGCTGAGCATTTTGTCCAGGACCTGGTTGCGTCGCTTGACGGAGTTTTCCGGATGCGCGGTGGGATCGTAATAGCTGGGGCTGTTGACCAGGCCGGCGAGCAGTGCAGCCTGCGGCAGGGTGAGGTCCTTTGCTGAGGTACTGAAGAAATGCCGGGCTGCGGCTTCGATGCCATACGCGTCCCGGTTGAAGAACACGATATTGAGATAGCCCTCAAGGATCTGGTCCTTGGAGTATTTCTTTTCCAGCTCGATGGCGAGCTTCATCTCCCGCACCTTGTCGCCGATGCTTTTCTGCCCGCTGAGGACCACCTGATCGCCCCTGTCCGCCGACAACAGGGACTCATTGATCACGTTCGTTACGTACTGCTGGGTCAGCGTGGAAGCGCCCTGTCTGCTGCCGCCGGTCAGGTTGGCGGTGAGCGCCCGGAGAATCCCCTGCGGGTCGACGCCGGCGTGCTTGTAGAAACGGCTGTCCTCGATGGCGACAATCGCGTCCCGGATGTAGGGGGACATCTGGTCCAGCCCGATCTTCACGCGGTTCTCCGCGAAGAAGGTGGCGATCGGCTTCCCGTCCGCGCTCAGCACCTTGGTTGACTGCGACGGCGGCTCAACCGCGAGCTCGGCGGGGAGGTGGTTGAAGAAGATGATTGACCTGCTGACGGCAACGCCGGCAGCAGCGACGCCAGGGACCGCCAGGCTTGCGACCAGAACACCGCAGATCGCGCTCACTGTCAGGAATCCGAGGACCCTCCAAAGGGCCGCGGCCAGACGAGATCCGACTCGTTTCTTCGGCGCCATGTTTGACCAGCTATCGGGCTCAAAATGTGTGATCAGAATACGCCGGAACGGCACCGGAGGGCCAGCCGGGGAAGGGCTCAGGCGGGCATCCTGGGAACGAGGACAAGACCCCGCAGGACAGCTGACTTACCTGTCAGCCAGATACGACAGCGCGGCCACGACGTGGGTTTGAACCCCGAAGGACAGGGTCGGGTCCATCACGGGGGCGAACAAGGGGGAGTGGTTCGCCGGAATGTCCTGTGCCACCGTTCCCCCAGCAGCCGCTGCCCGGTACGCCTCGGGGTCGGCTCCGCCAATGAGCCAAAAGGTGTAAGGCACGCCGAAGGCTTCCGGAATGCGGCTGAAGTCCTCGGAAGCCGTCTGCCGCTCCGCCTGATGCACCGCGTCCGGACCGAAGTGGGCGGTAAACGCGGTTCGCACCCGCGCCGTCACGGCCGCGTCGTTGCTGGTGAGCGGGAACTGCCCGTAGTACTCGAAATCAGGTTCGCGGGACGCTCCGGCGGCGGAGCACTCGCCCCTGACGATCCGCTCGATCGCGGCGAGCACGCTGGCCCGGACCTGGTTGTCATAGGTGCGGATGTTCAACAGCAGGGTGGCACGGTCCGGAATGATGTTCGACGTCGTCCCCGCGTGCAGCGCGCCAACGGTTACGACGGCGAACTCGCCCGGTTTTACCTCCCGGGCCACGATTGACTGCAGCCGGAGCACGATCGAGGCCGCCAGCACCACCGGGTCCACGGACATGTGCGGCATTGAGCCGTGGGCGCCCTTCCCGTACACAGTGATTTTGAGTGAATCCCCGGCCGAGAGGACTGGTCCTTCCGTCGTGGCGACCGTCCCCGCCGGTAGCGGCATCACGTGCTGGGCGAGGGCGACGTCGGGACGTGGCACTTTGGTGACGAGGCCGTCATCGACCATTGCCTGGGACCCGGCCCCGATCTCCTCGGCCGGCTGGAAGAGCGCGATGTAGGTACCGGACCAGGCACCGCGTCCGTCCGCCATCAGCTTGGCGGCGCCGAGCAGCGCACTGACGTGCAGGTCGTGCCCGCAGGCGTGCATGACCCCGCTCACCGTCGACGCGTACGGCAACCCCGTGGCTTCCGTGACGGGAAGCGCGTCCATGTCGGCGCGGGCGAGGACAGTGGGGCCATCTCCGTTTCTGAGCACACCGATGACGCCGGCGCCTCCAACGCGGCTCACCGAATAGCCGAACGCGGCGAGCTTGCCCTCGACGGTTTTTGATGTCCGGTGCTCTTCGAGGCTCAACTCGGGGTGCCGGTGCAACTCGGTGTACGTTTCGCGGATCCAGCCGAGTTCGGAATCCAGGCTGGCCAGGACTGTGTCGGAACTGCTCATGCGCTGCTCGCTCTCGGAGGTCCGAAGCGCCTGGGCAGTCCGGGCGCAGCTGGCAGAACCAGCCTAGACCCGGCCAGTGCCGGGCACGCCGACGCGCGGTACGCACCCGACCGGGTGCGTCACCCCAGCCGGGGCGTCGTGGGTGGTGGGGACGTCAATTGATGCTTCCGCCTCGAGGCCCCGCGGTCTAGCATGGCGGCATGAGCCGATTGCGTCGAAGCGGTCTTCTGGTTGTTGCCACGCTGGTTGCTGGCGTTGGGGCAGTGGCACTCACGGGGTGCTCTGGTCCGGCATTGACATCGTTCGCGGGCGGTTGGGGGCAGACCGGCAGTGGTCAGCCCAATCTCACGATCACCGACGACGGTTCCTTCCAGGGAACAGACGGCTGCAATCGTTTGACGGGCAAGGGATCGATTTCGGGCGATGTCTTCGGCTTCGGCCCAATCGCATCCACTTCCATGGCCTGCAGCGATGTCGATACGTGGCTATCGCATGCGGACACCGCCAAAGTGGATGGGAGTGTGCTTGTCGTTTATGACAGGGGCGGCGGCCAAATCGGAACGCTGCCCAAGCAGTGACGGAAGGAATCCGCCAGGCCGTCAGCCCTGGCGGTCGGGGTCCAGGACGGTGACGTCCAGGGGCATGCGGTTGGCGCGGCGGAGGCGTCCGGCCAGCAGGTTGCGCACCCCGCGGGACACCATCGTGGTCTTGGTCAGATACCTGAACTGGGCGGCGTCCGAGGTGACGAGGTCCAGGAGGGGGCGCGCGGCGTCGTCGGGGGTCTGCCCCCACAGCCCGACGACGACCTGCAGCCCGCCCAGGCGGTGCTCGTAGCCGGGCTGGGACGTGACGTGCCCCAGCATGTCCGTCACCACCAGCCCCGGGTTCATGCCGTGCACCCGGACGGCGGTGCCTTTGGTCTCCAGCCGCAACGTCTCGGTGAACTGGCGGACCCAGCGCTTGCTCGACGCATACGCGTTCTGCAGCGCCACCGGGCCCTGGTCGCCCTGGCCGTAGACGTTGACGAGGTCCCCGTGGCCTTGGCCGAGGAACACCGGCAGCGCAACCCTTGCCCCGTGGAACGTGCCGAGGATGTTCGTGCGCACCACCCGCGTGAAGTCGTCGACCGGCGTGGACGCCGTGGGCCCGAAGACGCCGGAGGTCCCGGCGTTGTTGACCCAGATGTCGAGCGTCCCGCGGCTCAGGGCCTCGTCGCGCAGGGCCTCGACGTCGGCCAGCTCACCGGTGTCGCAGCGACGTCCGGACGCCGCGATCCCTTCCGCATGCAGCCGTTCGACGGCGGCCGCGACGTCGACGTCGGACCTGGACGCCAGCACCACCGTCGCGCCCTGATGGCCCAGCAGCCCGGCCATGGCAAACCCCAGGCCCCGTGTCGAGCCGGTCACGACCGCCACGCGTCCGCGGAGTACGTCCCCTTGCGAATCCATGCTTCTCCCATGTGCGAAGGGGCCGGGGAGAGTAACAGCCCCGGCATCGCGACCGTTCCGGGGTGCCGGGCCGGCCCTGCTCCTACTCCCAGGCCCTGACGTAGTCGACTTTCACTGTGGACGCCTTCCCGTAAGCGGCGCTGGTGTTGGCTTGGCCGACATTCAGGACCAGGTATTGCGGGGCGTTGCCGTCGTCCGTGCGGATGGACTTGACCTTGACGCCGTCCACGTAGACCTCAGCGAGGCTGTCCTTACGCCATAGGCCGTAGGTGTGGAAATCTTCGCCCCAATAGCCCGGAATTGCGCCCTGGGGGTAAGCTCCCGGGCCTGAGTGGTAGTTGGACGTCAGCCTTCCGTTGATCACTTCGGCGATGTCGATCTCGCCCGTTGCCGGCCAGGATTGCCCGGTGGTCCACCAAGCGGGAAAGTTGTGGAGCACCTGTCCCTTGCCGGGGAAAGAGATGCGGGCCTCGACATAGCCGGTCCTGAACTCGTATCCGGTCTTGGCGGCGTCCTTCGGGTTCGACGATACTAGAGCGCCGGTGCCGGAGTTCGAGAGCTTCAGCGATAGGTGCCCGCCGCTGACGGAGACGTTTGCGGGGTCGGTTTTGACCCCGTTCAATCGGCTGCCGACGAACCAGGAACGGGACCACTTGTTCGTGTCGAGGGTGGTTCCGTCGAACTCATCACCGAAGGTCTGGGTCCATGCGCCCGGGACCCCGACGGGCATCTTTGCGGGCTGGGTCGAGGCATATTGGGCAGCAGCAACGGGGGCTGCGACAACGTCAGCGTCGGCGGCGACGGCGCCGAGGGCCGCCGTGAGGGACAGTGCGGCCGCCATCGCCGTAGCGGCAAAAAACGTGGTGAGTCTGTTCATGGCTACTCCCGGAGATCATCGAAACAGTCTGATGCCGGTCAGTTCAGCGAGTTCATCCAGGAGCCGGTCCTGGAAGCAGGGGTCGAGGGCTGCGGGGGCGGGTGGGTGGCGCTGCTGGTGGTGCCAGTATCCGCCGCTGGTGAGAGCGGCGGGATCGTGGCTGGTGGCCAGCCATGTTTGCGTCAGGTATCCCATTTCCAGGTCGTCGGGCGCTCCGGGGCCGCCCATTTTGGTGGGGACCCAGCCCGGGTCGACCGCGTTGCCCAGCACGGAGGGCCAGCGGCGCGCGACAGCGAGGGCGAGGGCGGTGACGTACAGCTTGCTCTCGGAGTACGCCTGGCCGGAGTTCCAGCGCCGTGCGGTCCAGTCGATGTCCTCCAGTGAGTCGCTGCCGCTTCGGTGCAGGCCGCTGCTGAGGTAAATCAGGCGGTCCGGCCGGTCGATCAGTGCCGTGAGCAGGTACGGCGCCAAGGTGTTCACGGCCAGTGTCCGGGCGTGCCCCTCGGGCGTGGTTCCCCGTGCGGGTTCCAGGTACCTGCCGGCGTTGTGAATGACGGCGTCCATTCGGCCGATGCTGTTTACCTGGTCGGCCAGCGAGCGGGTTTCCGCCGCGCTGCTGAGATCGCCGACGACGACGCCGGCCGCCTGTGCGGCCAGGTCGCCGAGGTCGTTTGCGCGCCGCGGCGTTCGGGCGTGCAGGACGACATCATGGCCGCCGCGGAGAAGGGTACGTGCCGCGGCCAGGCCCAGCCCGTCGGCGGAGCCGGTGATGAAGATGCGTGCCACGAGATCTTCCCCTCATCGTGGGACATTAGGGAACAGGACCCGGAAGAACCGGATGCGTTCCGGCCCGCGAGACTCCTGTGTGGTTGTCAGCCCGTGGCGGTCTGCGATTCCAGCAGGGCCACGGCCCGAGCGGCTGCGGCGATTCCCGATCCCATGGCCGGGTTCATGCCGCCGCCATTGGTCCACGCCCCGGCCAGGAAGATGTTCCGGACGGGTGTGTCCTGGGGAAGCCAGCCAACCCCGGAATTCGCCGGCGAGTTCTCATAGCCCTCGATGGCACCCCCGGGGTTGCGGGTGTAGTGGAAGTTGGTCAGCGGTGTGGAAGCTTCCTGATGCACGATGGCGTCCCTGAGGCCGGGCACCTCGACGTCGGCCCTCGCCACGAGGGCATCGGCTACCTGCTCCTTCAGCGCCAGATAGCGGGGAAGGCGATGATAGTCCGCCGTGTCGCCTCCGGTGCCCCATGTGTCCTGATAGTCCCAGGGGGCGATGGCGGTCAGCACCACCACACCATGCCCCTCGGGGGCACAGCCGGGATCGACACGGGTGTAATCGGTAAGCAATATCGACGTGCGGGCCCAGTCTCCGCGCTGCGCGGCCCGCCAGGCTTCCTCGGGATCATACGAGGGGTCGATGAAGAGTTCGTGCGGAAGCCCCTGCTCGCCGAAGAGGTCCCGGCCCAGGCCGAGGTAAACGGTGAACAATGTGTACGACGGCTTCGGCTGTTCCACCCGTTCGACGTAATCGGACGGCAGGCGTTCCCGGCCGACCAGGTCCAGGAGCGTTGTGGGTGCGCTGGCGTTGGAGATGAACACATCGGCCTCCACCCGCTGTCCCTCGCAGGTGGTGACCGCGGTGGCTTGGCCGTCGCTGAACTCGAATCCGTTCACCAACTCCCCGCACCGGATCTCGCCGTCGCGCTCGCCGAAGACCTCCGCCAGCGCGCTGCTGACGGAATGTGCACCGCCTTCGGGGTACCAGCCCCCGTGTTCCTGGTAGCTGGAGGTGAGGATTGCGGCCACGACCGCGGAGCATCGGGACGGCGGCAGGCCGGTGTAGCTCCACAGGGCGGCGAGCGCGGCGCGGGTCTTCTGCCCGCCGACGTGCCGCAGCATCATCTGCTCCCAGGTTTCGCTGCTGGCCCGGGCCATGGCGGGATAGTGTCGTGCCATGTCCCCGGGTGCGGCTGGCGTCCTCCCGGCAGCCATGTCCACCTCGAGACGCCGGGTATCCCGGTAGATGGCGAGGGCCTCGTCCAGATATGCCCGGATTCCTTCCGTCTGCTCGGGGAAGATGCGCAGGAGCTGGGATTCGTACTGGAAGGCATCGGCATGACCGATGATCCCGGGCCCTCCTCCGCGGAGGACGTAGAGGGGATCCAGCCGGTGCAGCCGGAGACGGTCTGCTATCCCGAGGGCCCGGTACATGGCATCTGCGCCTCCTCCGGGGGCCAACCCGTTGAGCGCATGTAGGGCCACGTCGAAGCGGTAGGGCCCCCGCTGGAAGGACGTGGCGTAGCCGCCAGGGGCTGAGTTCTGTTCCAGAATCACCGTCCGCCGGCCCTGGCCCGCAAGGGTGACTCCTGCGGCCAGGCCTCCCAGTCCTCCTCCAATGATCACTGCGTCTGCTCGCTCCACCATGCCAACTCCTTAGGACGGATTCATCCATTCAACGGAGGACCAGCTCAACTCAACAGGGCCAAAGGTCTTGGGACCCGGGCCGCTGGGAGGCCGCCGTGGAGCCGGGTCGTTGGCCGGGCCGATCTTGCGGTCGCAGCCGGCCGAGGGTCGAGGCTGACGCGCGGCGCAAATGAGCAGCCGGGCCTAAACCAGGGGCGCCACGCCGATTCGGCCGTCAGTTCTTCGTCTTCTGTTCCTCCGCGAGCATCACTATGATGCCGCTGGGACCACGAACGTACGTGAGTTTGTAGACGTCCTTGTAGGTCGCCACGCCGCGTAGCGGCCGGCAGCCGTGCCTCGCGGCGATCTCAAGGGCTTCGTCAAGGTCGTCGACGGAGAAGGCGACGCGATGCATGCCAATTTCGTTGGGACGAGTCGGGCTCGACTCAATTGCTTCGGGGTGGATGTACTCGAAGAGCTCCAGTCGACCGTGACCGTCTGGTGTTTGGAGCATCGCAATATTGGCGTGGTTGCCATCAAGGCCCACGGCAGTGTCGGTCCACTCACCACTGACCGTGTCTCGGCCGACGACCGTGAGACCGAGGTCAGTGAAAAAGGCGATTGTTGCTTCGAGGTCGCGAACGGCGATGCCGACGTTCTCAAGTTTAATGGCCATGCATTGCACGCTACCGAGTCGGGCCGACTAGCTCCAGTGGGGAGGAGGGACTAAATCGAACAAGCCCCGTGGGCAATCAGGGCAACGGTAGCTCTGTCATGGGCCAAATCCGTGCTGACGGCGGCGAACCCTGATGCCGTCGCCCTCTCAGGGGTCCGCGTACGTTCTATGCCCTTGAAGGAGCGTTGATTCTCGTCAGTTGATGATTTCGCCTCGCTCGTCCGCACGGAGTGCTGACAGGCGTTCTTTCCACGCCTGTAGCGCCTCGGGCGCCTGCCGTGTCCAATCGGTGACTTCGACTACGACCATGAGCGGGGCACTGCTGCGATATGACCGGGTGGGGTTGCCGGGGAATTTCTTATCGGTGACGTTCGGGTCGTCCTCAAATTCCCCGGTCGGCTCGACGGCGTAGACGCGCGGGGCGCCGTCACCCGGCGCGAGTTCCGCAGCGAGTCCCGCACCGTTCGGAAGAGCGGTGAAGTAGATGTGATTCATCACGACTTCGGGACGGTAGTTCGACCTGAAGCCCGCCCTAAGGAGGTCACCGTCCCGGAGGTTGGCTTTCGTGCCGTGATAGAACGGACCCTTGTCCAGCGGTTGGCTCACAGCTACAGCCTACGCCGACGACATCGCCGAACATTCTCCGGCCCGTGGCTCTGAGCTCCAGGCCTGTCGGCATCCGTAGTGGCTGGGTGGACGTGTTTATGCTCTCTGTATGGGTAGCTGGGGTACTGCGATTTTTTCCGATGACGTAGCCGCTGACGTGCGTTCGGACTGGCGGGAAGGGATTCTCGACAGAATCCTGCCCGAGGAACTGACGGCAAAGCTCGTCCATTCTTATGCGGCGCAGGCGGACGACCCGGATGACGGTGTGGTGTTTTGGCTTGCGTTGGCCGCGGCCCGGAAGCGGTGCACCCGGGCCTGGCGAAACAACGGAAGCAAGTGCTGGACAGGCTACGAGTGAAACTGGCCGGACCGCAGCCGGCACCGAAAATCCGGTGGTGGAACTGCTGCTGTGGGAGGACACAGGGGAGCTGCCGACGCGTGAGTTGATGGCCACCGCCCCGCCCCTGCATACCGACAGTGAAGTTCCTACGGCTCTCCGGGAAGGGCCGCCGCGGATACGGCCGAACCTGTTTGGTGTACTCACAGCGAAGAAAGCCTCGGCGTTCAACCCGGACATCGGCGAGGTGATCGCCACTGGTATACCCAGGCCTCCGGCCGGAGACTACCGGGACGGGTCCGTGATGACGGGCCACGACATCCTGTCCGGAGTTGAATGGAAATGGTTCGGCGTCTTCATGGACCAACCCCGCTACGAGGCGATGCGTGAGCTGACCCGTGCCCACACAAGGCCGCGACGGAAACGGTGGACGGACCTCGTCAATGAAGGTGGCCTCTCATAACCACTGAGGACGTGCCGCATTCCGCAACGAGAATGGCCCACCACCGAACCCCGCAGGCAAAAAGCTCCCGTCATCGCCGGCGACGGCGCAGGCGCCGCCGAACTCGCCCGCACCCGCATCGCCAACAGCCTCACAGCCTCGGTAACCGGAGACGTCGCCGACAAGACGCGGCACAATCGCCGGTACGTCCGTTGGAGAGGCTACATTTAGTGCTGCAGAAAAGCCGCCATTTAGCGCTGCGATGCACAGATTTGACCATGCATTGGCACCGAGGCTTCTTCCTTGAAGGCCTCGAAGCCGTCCTTCGTCGCCGTCGAGCCGTTGTAACGGGTCAGCCACAACCTAGAGCCGGAAACAAATAGTCAAGCAGCCGGCGTTTTCAGTTTCCAGAGTGGCGCGCACAGAAGTGTAGTCATGGATGTGCAGAACACCGGCGGGGAGCGGGCCGGTATTCGGGCCTACTGCCACGGTGCGGATGCCCGCAGCCAAGCCGGCCGCGATCCCGGCAGGCGCGTCCTCGAAGACGAGGGCGTCCGCAGGATCCACCCCCAGCAGTTCGGCCGCCCGAAGATACCCCTCTGGATGCGGCTTGCCCCGCGTGATCACGTCAGCGGTGACAACGGTCGCGGGCATTCCCAGCCCGGCTGCGTCCATGCGGATGTCCGCCAGGATCCGGTCGGCCGACGTCACCAGGGCAACGGCGTTGGGTGGAAGAATGCCCAGGAGTTCCGCGGCGCCGGGCAGCGGCACGATCCCCTCGATCCGGACGCGCTCCGCGGCGCCCAGCTCCGCGGCAAGCTCTTCGATGTCCGCACCTGCCGGGGCGAAACGGCGGACAGTGTCGATGGCCTGGATGCCGTGTGACGTGCGCAGGATCTCGGCGGAGTCCAGGCCGTAGCGGTCGGCGAACTCACTCCATACCTGTTCCACAATGGAGGTGGAATCCACCAGCGTGCCGTCCATGTCGAAGAGGACGGCGCGGCAGGTGAGGAAGCGCAGGGCAGCAGGTGCGGGCATAGCCATGATTCAATCATGGGCCAAGCGGCCGGTGGATCCACATCCGGTGGCGCAGAACTGGCATGCGGCCCAAAGGGTCGGTACCGTCGGAAGTAGAAGTCCGCGAGCAGGCAGGGGCACCATGGGCAAGAACGGCAGGAACGGCAAGTACCGTCACCGGGGCAAGGCAGCGTCCGTCACCGGCGCCCCGGCCTCCGCACCCCAATCCCTGAGCGCGGTCCGGGCCGACCGTGCCGTGGACGCGCTCACGCCGGCATTCGTCCGCTGGTTCGAGGAGGTCTCACCCGGCTCGGCGGTTGCGGCTTTGGAATGCCTGGAGCCGATCAAGGCCGTCCTGGGCCGCTACATGGACACCACGGCCGCGGCTGACGTGACGAGCCTTGAACCTTTTGGATTGTCAGTCGCCGTGTCGGACGAAATCCTGGCCGCGTTGGACGGCGACGGCGACGGCGACGTAGCCGACGCCGCGTCCGGCGAGGCGGATGCCTTCGAGAGCACGACGTACGTCGTCCATTCCGTTGGCGCCTTCGTCGAGTTCCTCGTCGAGACGGGCCGGTGGAGCGGTTCAGAGGATCAGCTGGCGGCAGTCATGGACTTCCTCGACACGATTGCGGAGGACGACGGCGGCGGTGGTCTCGTCGCCGTGCCGGATATCCCTGATGAGGAGGCCCTGGCGGCCTTCTCCCAGCTGCCGCTTATCCAGAGGGTCACGGCGCTGTTGGAGTGGATCGGGGAGGGGAAGCCCGTCACAGCCACCGGCGCGCTCCGGCTGCGGGACATTGAGGCGGCCGCCGCCTGCGTCGGCGTCGTCGTCCGGGGCGGGACCAAACGGTCGGTTTCTCCACTGCCGGGCACCGGCGGCCCGGCTGATGAAGTGCCAACGGTCCGCAGCATGTACGAGGTGCCGCTGCTGGCCCTTCTGTGGAACGTGCTGGAGGCGGCCGAGCTGCTTGAGATCAAATCGGCGAAGGTGGTTCCCTCGGCGGAAGCCGGTGTGTTCCGGACGGGCGGGGATTCCGGCCTGCTGGGGGAACTGGTGTTTATCGTTGACCTGTTCCTGGAGACGGCGGTGCTCGGCTGGGATCCGGCGCAGCCGTGGGAAAGGCTGGTCTCCAGTGTGCAGGCCTCCATCCTGCTCGCGGCGGCATCGGCCGATCCGCCGGAAACAGCGCGGATCATGGCCGCACCAGCCCTCGCGCCGCCTGCGGAACGGGCAATGGCTGATCTGTTGACCGGTGTGGCCATGACTCGTCTGGAGGAGCTCGCCGAGCTGGGGCTGCTGACCATCGACGCGCAGATCCGGGTGCCGGCGGCCCTCATCCGCTGCATTGCGAATGTTTTCGACGACGACTGGGTTCTCGCAGACCTGGGACTCGGGGAGGTGCCTGATGACGATGCCGGGAGGGAGCCGCTCCAGCAGCGCCAGGCAGTCCCGGGCAAGGCAGCACCGGCAATATCCGCGGTCAGGGAAGCGCCGCGGGCGGCGGGAGCGCCGATTCTGCAGCTGAAGGTCATGCTCAATAATTCGAAGCCGCCGGTCTGGCGGCGTGTCCTGGTTCCTGCCGGCATGCCGCTGCCTCAGCTGCACCAGGTGATCCAGGCGCTGTTCGGCTGGTTCGACTGCCACCTGCACGAGTTCCGCGCCGGAGGATTCCGCGGACCCGCGTATGCGCCGGTGAACCTGGACGGCGACAGCGATTTCTACGGCGATGCCTCCCTTGACGAATCGAAGGTGACCGTCGGCGAGCTGCTGCCGGCCGCGGGCAGCACCATGAGCTATACGTACGACTTTGGCGACAACTGGGTGCTCGCCATCAAGGCCGAGAAAATTCTGCCGGACGACGGCGGCGGGCAGCTGCCGCGGTGCACCGCCGGGCGCGGCGCGGCGCCGGCGGAGGACAGCGGCGGCACGTGGGGCTGGGCGAACGTCGTCGAGGCAGTCAACGATCCAAGCCACGAAGAGCACCAGGAATATCGGGAGTGGCTGGGAATGCTGCCGGGCGAAACGCTTGATCCCAAGGCCTTTGACCTGGACGAGGCCAACGAGGACCTGGCTGACCTCTTCTGACAACTGCGGCGCGCGCATTATCCTCACCCCCGGCGAAAGGGGACGGTGCTGCAGGGCATCAGACCCTTACATTGAAGTTCATGATGACTTACCGATTTGCTGCCGGTTGCGCGTCCACGGATGTCCCATCAGGCCGACGCCGCGGGGACGCGGTTCGGTGATTCCGCCTGAGAGCACCGGCCTGCCGGCGGCCGGGAGGGAACCCGGGGCTCCGCCGCCCCGGCGCGCAGCTGATCTGCTGCGGGCGCTGCGCGTGCGGAACTTCGCACTCTTTTGGACGGGCCAGCTCATCTCCGGCACAGGCACCTGGATGCAGATGGTGGCGATGGCCTGGCTTGTGCTGGACATCAGCGGGTCAGCGGCTGTCCTGGGCCTGGTGACCACTATGCAGTTCCTGCCGTTGCTGATGTTCGTGCTGCCGGCAGGAGTCCTGGCCGATCGTCTCCCCAAGCGGCGAATAATGCTGGCGGCCCAGGCGCTCGCTACGGTGCAGGCGCTCTTGCTCGGCTTTCTGGCGCTGGCCGGGTCCCCGCAAATCTGGCAGCTGGCCGTCCTGGCATTCACCCTCGGGGTGTCGAACGCGTTCAACAATCCTGCACAGCAGGCGTTTGTCCCCGAGATGGTGGGCCCCACGCTGGTGCCCGATGCCGTGGCGATGAACAGTGTGCAGTTCAACTCGAGCCGGATGATCGGTTTTGCCCTTGGTGGCTTGGCGGTGGCGCATTTTTCGGCGGCAGCCGTCTTTTTCGTCAACGCGGCGAGTTTTGCCGCGGCACTGGGCGCCCTGCTTGCCCTCCGCAGCGGCGAGCTTCGCGTCTCCATGGCCAGACCGGCCCGTCACGGTGCCCTGCGGGAGGGCCTGCGTTATGTCCTTCATACTCCCGATGTGCTTTTTGTCCTCGCGGTACTGGCCGTCGTCGGTACGTTCGGCTACAACTGGCCGGTCGCAGCGCCGCTGCTGGCGCGCGATGTGCTGAATGTGGAATCCGTCGGCTTCGGCGCGCTGATGTCGGCGTTCGGTGCCGGGTCCCTCGTGGCCGGCGTCGGCCTGGTGGTCATCGGCGGCAGCAACGACCGCCGGATGATCACCTCGGGCGGGGTGCTTGCGCTGATATTGATCCTCCTCGGCATCTCACGGTCCTACCCGGTGAGTCTTGGGCTCATGGTGCTGGCCGGACTCAGCGGCACGGTGTTCACGACGACAGTCAACACCCGGCTCCAGGGACTGGCGCCGGACCGGCTGCGTGGCCGGGTCATGAGCCTGTTTGTGCTCCTGCTGGCGGGCACGACCCCGTTCGGTTCGGCCCTGCTGGGCTTGGGTGCGGAGGCTTTCGGCGTCTCGGCCACCATCATCGGATTCGGTGTCATCACCGTGGCGGGCCTGGCCGGACTGCTCGTCTTTCGCGCCCGGAAAGGCCGTGCTGTCCATCGCGGCGCCGTTCCAGCTCGACGACATCGCGGGCAAAGGAGAGCATGAGCAGCGGAAAGGCCACTGCCGGCGCCGCACACGCAGCAGCCGGGGGGATGCCCGGCGTCAAGGCAAGGAGCAGCGCGAACGGCTGGAAGGCCCCGATCCCCTTACGCGCCGCGCTCGAAGGAAGCGGCGTTTTAAGGTGGGGGCGAAAGCGGCCGGCGGCCAAAAAAACGTAGTACAGGGCTCCGATGCCGAGGGTCCAGGGCCCGATGCCAGCCGCGGCTGCGACGGACAGGACAAGCACCAACGCGGCGTCGGTGGCGGTATCAAGTCGAGCTCCCGCCGCGGATGCAGTTCCGGTGCGCCGGGCGACAGCCCCGTCGACGGCGTCGAGCAGGTAAGCAGCGGCCCCCATGGCGACAAGGAGCGGGTCGTGGGGGGAACCCGTGAACAACACCGGAACGGCCAAGACGGCGCAAAGGGACACCAGGACGGCCCGCAGCAGTGTGACCCGGTCCGCGGGCGTTGAGTAGCGGGGAATGCGCCGCAGCACGGAGGTGGCGGCCCCTCCGATGACCACCGCGCCGGCGCCCAGGCCGACGGACTGCAGACCGAGGCCGGGGGAGTGCACCGAGGCGAGCAAGCTGCCCGCGACAGCGTACGCTGCAACTGCGGCCATCGCGTCGGCCGATGCGCGCTCCGCGGTCCTGCTTTTCATGAGCCACCCCGCCCACATGCTAGCAACAGCATCCTGGCCGGACTACCGTCCCGTGATGAACCTGGGGTCGTCCCTTAATGGAGAGCCGTGGCTTCATCGGCGTTTTTCGGGGCGGCAGCCGCGGAGCTGTCCAGTGCCTCCGCGATGATCTGGACGATGTGGCGGGAGTCGCGGCCGGCCAGATCGGCCACCTGGGTCCGGCAGGAGAACCCGTCGGCGAGGATGGCCCGGTCCGGGGCATCGGCGATCTTGCCCAGAATTCCCTGTTCGGCAATGGCCACGGACACTTCGTAGTGGCCCTTTTCCATACCGAAGTTCCCGGCGAGACCGCAGCATCCGCTGGAGGTGTCCACGTCGCAGCCCATGGACTTCAGCAGCTCCAAATCCTTCCCGTACCCCATGACGGCGTTTTGATGGCAGTGGGGCTGCGCAAGAATCCGTTCCCCGCTGGCAGGCGGTTGCCAGTTGATGGACGTCAGGAATTCCGGCACGGTCTGGGTCCGGGCGGATACCTGCCCGGCGCGTTCATCGTCGGGCAGCAGTTCGAGCAGGTCAGAGCGGAGCACCGCCGTGCAGGACGGTTCGAGTCCGATGACGGTCCTGCCGTCGGCCACATGCGGGTGCAGGACGTCAAGGGTCTTCCTGAGGGCGGCTTTGGCCGCGGTCAGCTGTCCGGTTGAGATCAGTGTCAGTCCGCAGCATGCGCCGGGGCCGGCAATTTCGATATCACATCCCGCAGCCTGCAACACCCTGATCGCGGCAAGGGGGACATCCGGGCTCAACGCATCGGAGAACGAATCCACCCAGAGCAGTACCCGGGGCGGAGGACCCGCTGTGTGCTGTCCCGCAGCGCCTTGCGCTGCCGGGATCCGCGCTGTCTTCGGAGTTGAGCGTTGAAACTTCACCAGGGAATGGAACGGTGCTCGGGGAAATGCCGGCAGGGACCGGCGGGGATCCGCGCCGGCCAGCCGCAGCATGGTCCGGCGGAGGACACCGATGGACGCGACCTTGTTGACCAGGGGGCCGAACGGTCCGATCAGTCCCAGCCAGGTGGGCAGCCGGCCGAGGGTGTAGTGGCTGAGCGGACGCAGCCGGCCCTTGTAACTCTGGTGCAGCGCCTCCGACTTGTACATCGCCATGTCGATCCCGGTGGGGCAGTCGCTGGCGCACGCCTTGCAGCTCAGGCACAGATCGAGGGCCTCGTGGACCTCAGGGGACTTCCAGGACATGTCCACGATGCCGCCGTTGAGCATTTCCTGCAGGACGCGCGCCCTGCCCCTGGTCGCGTCCTTTTCATCTTTGGTGGCGAGGTAGGAGGGGCACATGAACCCGCCCTCGTCGCGGAGGTCGGCCCGGCACTTTCCCACGCCGACGCAGCGGTGCAGGGCATTGGTGATGTTGCCGCCGTCGTGGGCAAATGCGAAACCATCTGAGGCCAGCAGGTTGCCGGCCTGCGGGCGGCGCAGGTGCGCGTCGAAGGGGTCAGGCTTGATGATGACACCCGGGTTGAAAATGTCCTGGAGGTCGAAGAGGGCTTTGAACCCGGCCATCGCGGCCAGGGCCCGGGACGAATACATGGTTTTCAGCAGTTCGCCGCGCGCCCGGCCATCCCCGTGTTCTCCCGAGAGCGAGCCGCCGTACTTGGCGACGAGGTCCGCTGCGGCCGTCAGGAAGCGGCGCATCACGGCGGCGTCATGGTCCAGCGGGAAGTCGATCCTGACGTGGACGCAGCCGTCACCAAAATGGCCATAGGCCAACCCCGTAACGTTCTCGCGGGCCATGAGCCGTTCAAGATCGCGAAGGTAGTCGCCCAGGTGTTCGGGCGGGACGGCCGAATCCTCCCAGCCGGGCCAGGCCTGGTTCCCGGCGGCGGTTCGCCCGGCCAGCCCGGCGCCGTCGGCCCGGATCTGCCACAGCCGTCTGGCCGCCGGTCCGGCCGGAAGGATCATTGAGTCGATCGCGCCGGCGTCCTGGACCATCCGCTCTGCGGCAGCTACCGCCTCATCCGACGTGGCTCCGCCCACTTCCACCATGAGCCAGCCGTTCCCCGCCGGCATGCTGGGAACGGCGTGCCCGCCTTTGGCGTTGCGGATCACGTTGACCAGCTGCGCATCCAGGCCCTCCAGGGCCAGCGGATGGTGCGGAAGCAGGCCAGGGACCGCGTCGGCCGCAGCAGGCATATCCGGATATCCCAGCACTGCCAACGCCGGGGCCGCCGCCTGCGGAACCAGCCGGACCTCGGCCTCCAGGATGACGCCGCAGGTTCCTTCCGTCCCGGTCAGGGCAGCGGCCAGGTTCCCGCCGTTCTCGGGCAGGAGATGCTCAAGGCTATAGCCCGAGATCTGGCGGCCGAACCGGCCGAACTCCAGCCGAAGCACGTCCAGATTGGCGGCGATGAACTCATCGAGTCCCGGGATCTGGGCCGTGGCGTCCTTGCCCGAGCCAAGCTCCAGCACCTGTCCCGCGCCGGTCAGCCAGCGCAGCCGGTGCACGTTGTCCGCTGTCCGGCCGTATGAAAGCCCATGGGGGCCGCACGCGTTGTTTCCGATCATGCCTCCGATGGTGCAGCGGGTGGATGTGGACGGATCGGGCCCGAACCGCAGCCCGTGGACAGCGGCGGCCCGCTGCAGGTCGCTGAGGACGACGCCAGGCTGTACCACCGCGGTCCGGCTCTCCGCATCAATGCTGATGATCTGGTTCATGAACCTGCTGAAGTCCAGCACCAGTCCGGGCCCCACCGCGTTTCCGGCGCACGACGTGCCCGCGCCACGGCCGGTGACTGCCAGGCCGTGCCGGCGGGCAATCCTGACCGCCTCGACCACGTCGTCCGCATCCCGGGGCATGACAACCACCTGGGGCACCACCCGGTAGTTCGAGGCGTCTGTCGAATACTCCGCACGCCGACGGGTGCTGCTGTCAACGATGCCGGCAACTGCAGCGCTCAGTTCTTCAACAATCTGGTCAATATTCATGCGTGGAGCTCTTCCTTGTCCTGCGGCGGTGCGTGGGTGCGGCTAGTACTGCAGGGGCTTGCCGCGCAGCTCCATGGCGCGGCGGACCCGGCACTGGGCCAGGGAACGGGCGGCATGGTGGGTGGTGGAATCCAGCTTCTCCGCCTCCGCCAGGACGATGGCCGTGTTCGTACGGAGCTTATGGGAGACGGTGGTGAAGATCTGCTCGGTTTCGGGACGGAACGGCGAATACCGTGACTCCATGGCAAAGGCCGCACTGACGACGCCGCCGGCGTTGGCGACGAAGTCGGGCACCACTGTCACGGATGCCGCGCGCAGCGCCTCCTGCGCTGCGGCGTTGGTGGGAAGATTGGCGCCCTCGACCACGAGCTTGGCCGAGATGCGGCCAACGTTTGCCGCGTGGATGACGTCCTGCAGGGCAGCCGGGACCGCGATTTCGGCGTCGACAAACAACTCGGTGCCGGCCGGAATGGCCAGCTCCGGAAACTCTTTGACCAATCCGTCGCCGAGCCGCGCCCGCATCGCCAGCAGCCTGGGGATGTCCAGCCCGGCGGGATCGTGAAGCGCGCCCTCAGCAGTGGAAATCGACACGATGCTGTAGCCGAGCTCATGAAGCCGGGCAGCCGTGGCATGCCCCACAGCGCCGAATCCCTGGATGGCCACGCGCTGGCCCTGGAGTCCGATGGTCGCCGCCGCCTCATCGGCGACTTCAGCCACGCCGTAGCCGGTGATGCCCAGCTGGTCGTAGGGTACGCCGCCGAGGTCGTACGGGGTCCCGACCGCTGCACCGCGGTCGCCCAATTCATCGATGATGATGGCCGCGTCGTTTTCCGTCAGCCCCATGTCCAGGCCAAAGACATACTCGGACGGAACCTCATTGCTCAGGGCCCGGACAAAGGAGCGGAGGATTGCCTCCTTGTGCGGTGAGTTGGGATCGGCCCGGATGCCGGCCTTGGCCCCACCGAAGAACAGGTCGACGCCGGCCCACTTCCAGGTCATGACCCGGGCCAGGCGGGAAATCTCCTCGACGGTGACGCCGGGCTGCATCCGGGTGCCACCCTTGCCCATGCCGCGGGCGGTGTTGTCGATAACCAGCACGCCCTTCATTCCGGTCTTGGCGTCGCTGACCGTGACGATCTTTTCCGGTCCCCATTCATCCATCATGTCGAACAGACTGGTCATCGCTGGATACTCCTTGTGTGCTGGCAGGTACCTGATGTGGCAGGGGCGGGCTGCGGAGACGGCGCCGGCCGGACCGGCACCGTCTCCGCACGGGTTTCTAGAGGAACTTCACGCCCTGGGCGAGCGGGAGCTGTCCCGAGTAGTTGACGGTATTGGTCGCCTGGCGCATGTAGGCCTTCCACGAGTCGGAACCGGACTCGCGGCCGCCGCCGGTTTCCTTCTCGCCGCCGAACGCGCCGCCGATTTCTGCCCCCGAGGTGCCGATGTTGACGTTGGCGATGCCGCAGTCCGATCCGCTGGCCGACATGAAGCGTTCGGCCTCCGCCTGGTCGTTGGTGAACACCGCCGAGGACAAACCCTGGGGAACGTCATTCTGGATGGCGATGGCCTCGTCGAAGTCCGTGTAGGTCATCACGTAAAGCAGCGGTGCAAAGGTCTCGTCCTTGACGACGGCCGTCTGCGCCGGCATCCGGACGATCGCCGGTTCCACGTAGTAGGCGCCGGGCTCGTCGCCGGCGTTCACCCGGCCGCCGCCGCAGAGGACGGTGCCGCCCTGCTCCTGCGCCGACTTAATGGCGTTCTGCATGCCATCGAAGCTGGACTTGTTAATCAGCGGCCCGATCAGGTTCCCCTCATCCAGGGGGGTCCCAATGCGCAGTGTGGCGTAGGCGTTGACAAGTTTGTCCGTCAGTTCGTCAACGATCGAATCGTGCACAATGAGACGGCGCATGGACGTGCAGCGCTGGCCGGCGGTTCCGACGGCCGCGAAGACAATGCCGCGCAGGGCCAGATCGAGATCGGCCGACGGCGCGATGATCGCTGCGTTGTTCCCGCCGAGTTCGAGCAGGGCCCGGCCGAAACGGCCGGCCACGCGCGGGGCGATTTCCTGGCCCATCCGGACCGACCCGGTGGCGGAGAGCAGGGCAACGCGCGGATCATCGACGATGACCTGGCCGCCGGAGCGATTGGCCAGGACGAGCTTGTGCAGGTCCTGGGGTGCGTCGACGTCCGCGACGGCGCGGGCCAGCAGGGCGTCGGCGGCCAGTGCGCTGAGCATGGTCATGCCCGAGGGCTTCCATACGACGGTGTCGCCGCAGACCAGGGCCAGCGCCGTATTCCAGGAGTAGACCGCAACCGGGAAGTTGAACGCGGAGATGATCCCAACAACGCCCAGGGGATGCCAGGTCTCCATGAGACGGTGGCCGGGGCGCTCCGAGGGCATGGTTTTGCCGTAGAGCTGGCGGGACAGGCCGACCGCAAAATCGCAGATATCGATCATTTCCTGGACCTCGCCGAGAGCCTCGGACTGGATCTTGCCGGCCTCGGCCGTGACAATCCTGGCCAGGTCCTCTTTGTGTTCCGTCAGCAGCTCGCCCCAGCGCTTGACCAGGTTGCCGCGGAGCGGCGCGGGCACATCGCGCCAGGTCTTGAACGCCTCGTGCGCCCGGCCGATCATCGTGTCGATCTCTGCCGGTGTGTTTACCGGCAGGGTCATCAGGACCTCGCCGGTGAGCGGCGAGGATGCCTCGTGCGGGCCGCCGAGGCCGTCAACATTGACGCCGCAGGCCTCCAGGGCGCCGCGGACGATCGCTGCCAGTTCGGACGTGTGGGTGAGAGTTTCAGTCATCGTGATCTCCTGTGGTTGTTTGGTCTGCGGGGCTGTTTAGCGGGTGACGGTGATGTTCAGGCGGCGTGCCAGGACAGCGATCGAGTCGTCCTGCTGCCGCCGGTAGAGGTCGTTCGGGTCGTGGACCTCGGAGCCGACTATCTGGGACATCCGGTGGATGTCATAGCTGGTTCCGGTCTGTTCGTTGTCCTTTGAACCCTCCTCGGTCAGGTTCGACTGGAAGATTCCCGCGGCCGAGCGGGGGAGGAAGTCCTCATAGACAATGGGTTCCGGGACGGCGATTCCGGCTTCTATGAGATCGGTCAGGGACGCCGTGCCGGTCAGGGGTGCGCCGTCCAGGGCCTCGTCGTCGAGCCGGTAGGTGAAAAACGCCAGCCCTTGCAGGGCCAGCTCCTTCTCGGTGCGGGGAAGGTGTTCCGCCCACACCCCGGCGGCAACCTCGACGCGCGTGGTTCCGGCCGGCGCCAAGGCCAGCCGGGCGTCGGATTCGGCGACCATCCGGTCGTAGAGGTCGCGGCCGGCCACCGTCAAGGCAATGCCGCGGGCCTCGACTTCGCCGAAGCGCACCCGCAGTTCACCTTCGTTGGTGGACCCGTCCGCGTAGCGGAACACTCGGTGTTCACCGAGCGCCCGGAAGGAAGTTTGCCGCAGAAGCAGGTCCGGTCCATCCCAGCGCGGCGGTCCCTGGATCTCATCGATCATGCTGATGCCGCGCGCCTGCATGCGCTGGTACAGCTCATCGATATCCAGCACCCGGGGTGTGAGGTGGTTGATGTGGGTCGTGGAAACCCCGCCGATGTCGGAGGCGACGGCGGAGACTGCCTCCAGCCTCTTGTACCACTCGTAGTCCACAGGGTCCCCGGAGAGTTCAAAGGCCGCGGTGGCCAGCTCCAGCAGCTGTTCGGCGTCGTCCGTCGGGAGACCGCCGCTTCCGGCGGCCCTGTCCGCCAGGCCAAGCAGCTCGGAACCGAACAGCTGCCGGGCGCCGATGAATTCGGCCAGCTCGGCGCGCAGTTCGCGGTCGAAGAACCGCGGGTCCTCCGCCGCCAGCATGGAGGTGAAGACACGGAACGGATTCTTCGCCAGCTCAGCGCCATCGATCGGGCGGAAAGCCGTCGAAACCACGGGCACGGAGCTTGAGGACGCATCGCGAAGGTCATAGAACCCGACCGGGTACATGCCGAAGGCTGCAAAAATGCGTGCAACCTGGGCCATCTCCCTCGGGGAGCCGACGCGGATGGCGCCGTGGCGCTCCGCCGTCACCCGTGAAATGCTGCCCAGCCTCTCGGCCTCGGCGCCGTGCTTGGCCACGTACGCTTCGTTTACTTCGGTGGAAACCTCGACGAGCGTGTTGTACGCGGGAACTTCCCTCCCGTACATGGCGGAGAGCCGCTGCGCGAACTCGGCTCGAAGTTCCCAGGTTTCAAGTTCAGTCATGGCGTGGGTCCTTTCAGGAATGTCGTGGGGGAACGTGATGGTGGGGGCAGGGCACGCGGTGGCGTTCCGTGCTAGATGATGTGCACTTCTTGAATGAGCTGGTCGGCTGTGTGGAAACGCTCGGCGGAGAACGAGGTGTGGTCCATGAAGGATTCCCGGTCCAGGTAGAGGTCCCGGACGAGTTCGCCGACGGCCGGTCCCTGCAGGAAGCCATGGCCGGAGAATCCCGTGGCGTAGTAGAAGCCCCCCACCGAACTGGAGGCACCGATGAGGGCGTTGTGGTCCGGCGTGTTCTCATACAGTCCTGCCCAGCCGCACTCAAGCTCAGGGGCCGCCAGGGCAGGGGCGCACACGCGGGCGGCTGCGTTGAACTCCGGCAGCCACTCGTGCGTGAAGTCACGGGCGAAGCCAGGCTCCTGGTTCGAGTTGGAGATGCCAAGGAGCATGCCATTGCGGTAGTTGTGGAAGTACAGCGTGGTCGACAGGTCCAGTGTGAACGGCACGGTGGGCATCGGCGAGCTCATCTGGCGGGTCATGCCGATCTGCCGCCGCACCGGGACAACCGGCAGACTGACGTTGACCATGTCGCCCACACGCTGGGACCAGGCGCCGGCGCAGCAGATGACGGCATCGGTGGTGATGGTGCCTCGATTGGTGGTCACCGAGCTGATGTTCCCGCCCGAAGCGGCCACATCCATGACTTCCGTGTGCTCCAGAATGCACACACCCAAAGCTGCGGCCGCGTCGGCATAGGCCCGGACCACTTTCCCCGGTTCCGCGAATCCATCCTCCGGTGAGAACGAGGCCCCGATGAGGGCCTCCTGGCGCAGGAAGGGATTGATGTCGACTGCCTCGGCGGGAGAAATCATCCGGCTGTTGCTGCCGAGACCGTTTTGGATGACGGTGCTGCGCTCACAGTCCAGGATTTCGGATTCGCTGCGGCACAGGAAAAGGTAGCCGACCTTCCGCAGCCCGATGTCGGTGGAGAAGCGCTGGCCGAAGCCCTCGAAGGCCCGCAGGCTGCGCTGGCCGAGGACAATATTGGCCGGATCCGAGAACGTCGCCCGCACCCCGCCGAGGGGCTTGGCGGACGATCCGGCACCGAGATCGGACCGGTCGACCAGAACGATATTGCGGACGCCGGCTTCGGCCAGGTGGAACGCGATGCTGGTTCCCATGATCCCGCCGCCGATGATGACCACGGCCGCATGTGAAGGCTGTTGGGTCCCGGGGGGAAGCTGGAGCGACACCACATTTGACATTGATCGTCCTGTCTCAGTTGCGGAAGCCATACCCGCCCAGTGGCGGGTATCAACTATCGGTAACGGGTTATATATAACCATCTTGGAGTCGAATGTGATCTGCGTCAAGCAAAATTTTCCGCCGGATTCTCCGTTGCAGCGCAGTGGCCGGGAATGTGGACGGGCGCACCGTGCGCTGGGCATGCCACCTGTTGGCAGGAGGACGCCTGCCGCGGCCGTCAGCAGGGTGTGCGGGACGGCAGGGGTGCCCTGTTAGGGCAGCGAGTAGCTGAGGTGTTCGACCATGAGGGACTCCACGAGCTTCCGGTCGCCCGCAATCAGGGCGGCCAGGATGGGTCCGTGTTCGGCGGCGCTGGTGGCGAGCAGTCCGCGCTCGGCCAGGTGGTAGGAGCCGCTGATCCGGCTTTGGTCCCGAAGATTTTCAATGATTTTCGTCATGCGGGTGTTGCCCAGGAGCTCGACTATGGCCAGGTGGAACTGCTGGTCATGTTCGAGGTAGTCGACCATCGTGTCGGGCCTGGCTGTCGCGAGCGCTGCCTCTGCCAGGTCCGTGAGCCGCAAGGCGTCGGCGGGGGACACTCCCTGTTCGGCGACGCGGCCCACTGCGGTCACCTCGATCAGCAGGCGGAGGTCATAGACCTCTTTTTGGTCCTTCGGGGTCATTTCCACGACCCGGAACCCCCGGTTGCGCACCACTTCGAGGAGGCCTTTTTCGCTCAGGGCCATCATGGCCTCGCGGACCGGGCTGTTGGAGACGCCCAGCTGGGTGGCCAGGGCGTTGGCTGAGTAGATCTTTCCTGGCTGCATGGTGCCGGACATGAGGGCGTGCCGAACTATGGAGGTGGCCTCGTCCTTGAGGGTGACCCGGCCTTCGCCAAGCTCGGATATCCCCGCAACGGCTATTCGCTGTCCCTGCATTTCACTCCTCAGACGGTGGTCCTCACGGCTAACACTAAGTCACAACATGCGCGCCACTGGGAAGGGTTGTGATGATTTCCGACTTGTTTCAACGTATTCCGCGGCGGTTTCAATGCTTGACATCCACCGGGAATGGATGGAGATTGGTAATCGACAATCGATAGTGTGTCATATATCACTAGCTTGATCGTTGGCGATGGCATCGAATCGTTGGGCTCGGACCAAACTTCAGCTCTGATCTAAGGGGTCAATATGAACACTCGCAAAATCCTGGTGGGCGGCACTTCCATTGCCGTGCTCGCACTCTCGCTGTCCGGATGTGGCGGGGCGGCCGAGAGCGCGGTCTCGAAGGGTTGCCAGCCCGAAACAACGTTCAAGACAATTTCCGCCGGCTTCCTCACCGTTGCCGCGCCCGAGTTTCCGCCGTTTTCGTCAAACAAGGACGGCAAGCTCACCGGTGTCGACGCAGACATCATCAAGGAATTCGCCGCCAAGAACTGCCTCGACATCAAGGTCGAGCCGACGTCCTACGCGGGGACCATCCCGGCCGTCCAGAGCGGGCGGGCCGACGTGGCCATCGGCTGCTACTACCGCACCGCCGTCCGGGCCGAGATCGTCAGCCTCTCCGATCCGATCTACACGGACGAGATGGGAATCGTTTCCGAGTCCGGGGTCAAGGACGTCAAGGACCTGGAGACCATGAAGGTGGGCACCGTCGACGGCTACCTGTGGGTGCCGGACATGAAGAAGGTCATGGGTGAAAAACTGACCATCTACCCCAGCGCAGTGGAGATGCAGGCCGACCTCAAGGCCGGACGCATCCAGGCCGGAATCGACGGATTCGGCTCGGCCGTCCAGATGTACAAGGCCGATGCCAAGTACAAGGTTGCCGGAGCCAGTGCGGACTCCCGGGTCATTGCATCCAAGGAACCCGCGCAGATCGGATTCCCGATCGGGAAGGACAACACGGACATGACCAAGGCCGTGAATTCCTCCATCAAGGCCATGAAGACCAGCGGCAAGATCGCGGAGGTCGTGAAGTCCTACGGCCTGCCCCAGTCAGCCGTCGAAACCGGGGAACCGCGCCTCGTGAAGTAGGAGCGAACCCTGACACCAACGTCCGGAACTGCGAGCTAAGGATCGATTCCATGGATTCACCGACCGGCCCTTCGGGGCAACCGCCAGCACCCCTGTTCATCGACGGCGGGACCGTAGCCGCGGCACTGACAGTGCGCGAGGCGGTGGCCGCCATGGAATCGGTCCTGGCATTTGGGTTCGATCCCGAAATGGGCGCCCCACGGACCAGGGTAGAAACGGCCGCCGGGACGTTCATGCAGATGCCGGCGAGTAACGGCCAGTACGTCGGAACCAAACTCCTGACAATTACGCCGGGCAACGCGACGTCTGAGTCGCCGGTCATCCAGGGACTCTATGTCCTGTTCGGTGGCCACGACCAGCGGCCGCTGGCTGTGCTGGACGGTGTCGCGCTGACCGAACTGCGGACGTCGTCTGTTTCTGCGATGGGCGCCATGCTCCTGGCTGGGCCTGGGCCCAAGCGTCTGGTCGTCTTTGGCACCGGGGTGCAGGCGTGGGCCCACATCGTGGCGTTTGCCGAGCTCTTTGAGTTGGCCTGCGTGGACATTGTCGGCCGCAACGTGGAGGCAGCGGAACGGCTGGTAAAGAAGGCCGAAGCAATCGGTCTGGCTGCCGCCCTGGCCGGTCCGGAAGCCGTGCGGGAGGCCGACCTCATCGTTTGTGCCACGGCTTCGCCCACGGCACTTTTTGACGGGGCCATGGTCAAGGCTTCCGCCGTCGTCGTGGCCATTGGCGCGCATGACCGGGAGCACCGCGAGCTTGATGACAGTCTCCTCGCCCGGGCCACGGTGTGCGTGGAGTCAAAGGAGTCTGCGGCGCGCGAGGCGGGCGACGTCATCCAGGCCATGGAATCGGGTGCCATTGCCGGGCCCGCCCAACTCATCACCCTTGCGGACCTGGTCCTAAAACGCCGGGAGGTCGCCGCGGACCGGCCGGCGGTGTTCAAGACAACCGGCATGCCGTGGGAGGACCTAGCGGTAGCCACCGCGCTCTTCGAAGCCTGCACCGCCGGCGGCAGCGATCACCGGCACGGCGGGCTGGAGATGCAGACGGTGCCCCGGACGGGACCGGGGCGCAGCATTGACCGACCCGGCACAACTCTTAGAAATGGAAGAACTGATGATTGAGCCGAATATCCGGACCGGCACCCCCGTGGTCCGGGTGACGAATCTCGCCAAGGCCTACGGTTCGAACGTGGTGCTTCGTGACGTCTCCCTGACAGTGCCGGAGGGATCTGTCACGGCCATGATCGGGCCCAGCGGCGCCGGAAAGAGCACCGTCCTGCGCTGCATGAACTTGCTGGAGCAGCCGGACAGCGGTGAAATCGAGATCGATGGACACCGCATCAATGCCGGCCGAAAGCCCAACCCCAAGAATCTTGCGGCCCTTCGCCGCAGCGCCGGCATGGTCTTCCAGCACTTCAATCTCTTCCCCCACATGACGGTCCTGCGGAACATCAGTTTGCCCCAGGAACGGGTGCTTGGGCGAAGCCGCGACGAGGCCAACGAAAAATCCATGGAACTGCTCAAGCGCATGGGGCTGGCCGAGAAGGCCGACCAATATCCGTCGAGGTGCTCCGGAGGCCAGCAACAGCGCATCGCGATTGCCCGCGCGCTGGCTCTTGGCCCCAGGGTCATGCTCTTTGACGAGCCGACCTCGGCGCTGGACCCCGAAGTCGGGGTTGAAGTGCTCGAGGTCATGAAGGAGCTCGCGTCCACCGGCATGACGATGGTCGTGGTGACCCACGAGATGGCGTTTGCCGGCAACGTCGCCGATGAACTGGTGGTGATGGCGGACGGCGGCATCATCGAGAAGGGCGAGCCGGGCCAGATCCTGCAGGATCCGCAGCATGACCGCACCCGCCGGTTCCTCCGCGCCGTGCTGGAGCGCTGACCCGTGGAAATGCTCCGGGCCATCGCCATCGGCCTGCCGCTCACAGTCCTCGTGACAGTCCTGGCCCTGATGATCGGGACGGTGCTGGCGCTGCCCATCGTTGCCGGGCTGCGGAGCCGGAACAGAATCCTATGGCTCGTCTCGCGCCTGCTCGTTGACCTGCTGCGGGGGGTCCCACCCGTGGTGTGGCTCTTCATCCTGTACTACGGCGTCTCCATCGGCGCCATCCGCCTCACGGCTCTGCAGGCGGGTGTCCTGGGCCTTGGCGTGGTGGCGGCAGCCTACCTCGCGGAGATCTTCCGCGGCGCCATCTCTTCCATTCCCAAGGGCCAGTGGGAGGCAAGCTCGGCGCTGGGTTTCCACCGGGCCACGGTCTGGAGCCGAATCATCGGTCCGCAGACAGCACGGGCCGTAGTCCCGGCCTACACGACGTTTGCCATCGGGCTGCTCAAGGATTCCTCCATCGCCTCGTCCATCGGCGTGGCTGAGATCGTTTTTATGTCCAGCCAGTATGCCCGGCAGTCCGGGGAAGGCATCATGGTGTTCTTTGTGGCAGCCGGTGTCTACATCATATTGAGCGTTCCCCTGGGACTGCTCTCCAGGCACCTTGACGTCAAGATGCGGAAGGCGGTGGCCCGATGAACAACCTGGTCGATGTCGCGATCCAATATGGCCCCACACTCTTTGACGGACTCAAGGTCAGCCTTAGTCTGACCCTCCTGAGCCTGGCCTTCGGCCTTCCGCTGGGGCTGGTGTTCGCCTTCGGGGTGACAGCCCACAACAGGACTTTCCGCTATCTGTCGGTGTTCTTCGTCGAGGTGGGCCGTGGAGCGCCGGCCCTGGTGCTCCTGCAGCTCATGTACTACGGACTTCCGAACGCCGACATCACCCTCAGCTCCATGGCCTCAGCCTGTTTGGCACTGACCTGGACGACGGCGGCCTACAGTGCCGAGCTGATCCGTGGGGGCATCCAATCGGTTCCTCCGGGTGAAGTCGAGGGGTCCCATGCACTGGGCATGAGCTATCGGGACTGCCTGAGGTTCGTGGTCATCCCGCAGGGACTTCGCATCGCCCTTCCTTCTTTGATGGGCTTTGCGGTACTCCTGTTCCAGGCGACGTCTTTGGCCTATTCAGTAGCCGTGCCGGAACTCATGAGCCAGGCGTACTCGATCGGCTCCTCCACCTTCCAGTACCTGCCGGTCTTCATCATTGCCGGCCTGCTCTACGCCGCCATTTCGATCCCCGCAACGTGGCTCTCCGTCTATGCGGAACGCATGCTGAGCCGACACCTGTAGCCGATGTCAGAAAGCAATCAGATGAGGAAACCGCAATCAGCCATAGTCGTCGGCGCCGGCGTCGTCGGTCTGTCGACAGCCTGGCACCTGCAACAGCAGGGACTGTCGGTCACAGTCATCGACAAAGTCGGGCCCGCCGCCGGGGCCAGCTGGGGCAATGCCGGCTGGGTGACGCCGGGCCTGGTCATGCCCCTGGCGGAGCCGGGCGCCTGGAAGTACGCCCTGCAAAGCCTGACCGATCCGAACGCCCCGCTGCACGTGCCGCTGCGGTTCGACCCGCCGCTGTGGAAGTTCCTCCTGCGGTTCGCCGGCAACATGAACGCCCGGAAGTGGCAGCAGACCATGTCAGCGCTGCAGCCCATCACGAGGACCGTGGACGCGTCCTTCGCCGAGCTGAAAGCGAAGGGCATTTCCGCGCCGGTCGTCGCGGCCCCCTACGTTGCCGGCTTCAGCAGCGCCGCGGCCGCCGCAGCATTCCGGACCGAGCTCGAACACCTCCACGCCATGGGCCAGGGCATAGGCGTCAGCACACTGGCCAACGGGAACCGTCCCGCAGCGCTCTCCGACGCCGTGGTGCACGGCCTGCAGATATCCGGACAGAGCTATCTCGATCCCGGTGACTTTGTCTGGGATCTTGCCGGGGCCTTCAAGGCGGGCGGCGGCCAGATCAGGGACGGCACAAACGTCATCTCCGTTGATGCCGGGACTTCCTCGGCAACCGTGACAGCCGACGACGGCAGCCTTCTCACGGCCGACGTCGTCATACTCGCCACCGGCGCCTGGCTGCCCAAACTGGCCGGCAAGTGGGGCCTCAAGATCGGGGTCCAGGCGGGCCGGGGCTACTCGTTCACTGTCGACGGCGACCGCCTGCCGAACGGGCCGCTGTACTTTCCGGAACAACGGGTTGTCTGCACGCCCTACCGGGGGGCCCTCCGGATCGCGGGAACCATGGAGTTCCTTGGTCCCGACGAGCCGCTGGATTCCGCCAGGCTCGAGTCAGTCGCCAGGGCTGTCCGTCCGCTGCTGCAGGGCATCGATTGGTCCTCGCTGCGCGACGCGTGGGTCGGCTCACGTCCAATCACACCCGACGGGCTGCCCATCATTGGCCGTCTGGCCTCGGACAGAATCTTTGCGGCAGGGGGGCACGGAATGTGGGGGATGGTTTTGGGACCGGCCACCGGCAAGCTGCTCGCCGCACAGATCGTGACCGGTGAACCACCGCAAGAGATTGTGGCGTTCAACCCCTTGCGCAGATAAAACCGTCATCAGGCGTTCCGCCTGCCTGCAACAAAAACGAAGGGCACACTCATGCGAATTCTCGTCATCGGCGCCACCGGAACTGTGGGCCAGAACGTGGTGCGGGCGCTGTCCGCGCACCACGAAAAGGTTGGCCACGGGCCGCTGGAAATCATCAGCGCGTCACGCTCCTCAACGGAACATCCCGTTGATTGCCGGGACGATGCCAGCGTCGCGGCACTCTTTGACCGGGTAGGGACGGTGGACGCGGTGGTCAGCACCATTGGCGGAGCCAAGTGGGCCCCAGCAGCGGATGCGAGTCTGGAAACGTACGCATCGACGGTGAACGGCAAGCTGCTGTGCCAGGTCCGCATCACCCTGGCGGCCCGTGGCCACGTCCGGGAGGGCGGGTCCGTCACGTTGACAAGCGGGATCGTGGGAAATTTTGCCTTCCCTGGTGGCTCGCCAAGCGCCATCGCCAACCTCGGGCTTGACGCTTTCGTCAAGAATGCCGCCGCGGAGCTGCCTCACCTGCGGTTGAATACTGTCAGCGCCACGGTGCTGGAAGAATCCGCCGATGCGTATGCGGCGGTGTTCCCCGGCTTCGCTGCCGTCCCCGGCGCCGTGGCGGCCGCTGCCTTTGTGCGCAGTGTCTACGGTTCCGAAACGGGTCAGACCATCAAGGCCTGGTCGTAGCCCAGGAAACGCATCCGTGTCAGGATCAGGTATGCCCCGCCTCATGCTGCTCGACACCGCGTCGCTGTACTTTCGCGCCTTCTACGGTGTGCCCGACACGATCCGCCGCGCCGACGGCACGCCGGTGAATGCCGTTCGCGGGCTGCTCGACATGATCGCGCGGCTCCCCGCCGACTATGACGCGACGCATCTGGTTGCCTGCTGGGACGACGACTGGCGGCCGCAGTGGCGCGTTGACCTGATCCCGGGCTACAAGTCGCACCGGGTCGCCGAGGAGGTCGCGGGAGCCCCTGACGTGGAGGTCGTGCCGGACGCGCTTGAGGCACAGATTCCGATGATCCGCCGGGTGCTCGGCCTCGCCGGCATCGCCATCGTGGGGGCGGCCGGACATGAGGCCGACGACGTCGTCGGCACCTACGCCAGCCACGCAGCGCTTCCCGTGGACGTGGTGACCGGCGACCGCGACCTCTTCCAGGTCATCGACGACGCCCGTGAGGTACGGGTGATCTACACCGCGCGCGGCATGAAAAACCTCGAAGTCCTGACCGACGCGGCGATCGTCGGAAAATACCGTGTGCTGCCCGGACAGTACGCCGACTACGCGACCCTCCGCGGCGACACTTCCGACGGACTGCCGGGCGTCGCCGGCATCGGAGAGAAGACCGCCGCGTCGCTGCTCGGGGAGTACGGCACGCTCGACGGGCTGCTCGCGGCGGCCACGGATCCGGGAAGCGGGCTGTCGGCCTCCGTCCGGTCAAAGCTCGCCGCGGCTGCCGGCTACCTGGCGGTCGCGCCCGCCGTCGTGAAAGTCGTGCGCGACCTTGAGCTGCCGACGCTGGAGCAGGCCGGCGCGCAGCTGCACCCCGTCGTCGGGAGTGCGCGCGCCGAACTCGAGCGCCTCGCCGGCGAGTGGAACCTCGGTGGCTCGGTCAGACGGCTTCTCGAGGCGCTGGACCTGCGTCGCTGAGGGGAGCACGCGGTCAGTCCCCACCTTCACCGGATCAGCCGGGTTTCTTGGTCATGGACTCGGGCGGCGGCGGGAAGGCTCCGGCGGGGTAGAGCCCCGCGACCTCGAGCATGTAGTTCGCCCACTGCGGGCCGGCGAGCATGTAGCCGTCGATGCTCTTGTAGAACTGGCCGTTGACGGTGATGTTCTGGCCGGGGCGGTTTTGGCCGTCCAGGGCGTCGCCGAAGAAGGATGCGGTGGCCAGGCCGCTGGTGTAGCCGACCACCCAGGTGGCGCCGTTGGTGTTGGAGGTCCCGGTTTTGGCCGCCACCGGGAACCGGCTTTGGACCTTGGGTTTGATGTAGACGCCGGACCCCTTTATCAGCACATCCTGCAGCACGGAGGTCACGCCGCGGGCGACGTTGGGCTTGATGGCATCACGGCAGGACTTGGCTTCGGCCGGAAGCTGCTGTCCCGCCGCATCGGTCACGTCCACAATGGCGACTGGCTCGCAATACTTGCCGTCATTGGCGAACGTGGCAAATGCATTGGCCAAAACGAGCGGCGCCACACCAATCGCCCCCAGCAAGTTGCCCAGCTGGTGCATGTTCACCGGAGCGTTATCCAGGCCGCTGTGGATTCCCGCACTGTCCACCATTTTTTGAATGCCGCAGAAATCCAGTTGCGCGGCTTCCGCGAAGGTGGCGGTATTGATGGAGTTGTACACCCCGTAGTCGACACGCATGCGGCGGTAGTACCCGGCGTCATTGTTCTGCAGATCATCCGCCGCGCCGAGGGACTTCTGGGCCGTATCGTAGGCGCCAAGGATCTTTCCACAGCTGGACTTCCAGCGGAAACCAAGCGGATACGACCGGCGGGAGGCGTCCACCTGGTCGGCCAAGGACTTGCCCTCCTGGAGCCACTCCGCCAGGGTGAACGGTTTCATGGTTGACCCGGGTTGAAACCCGCCGGCGCCGTTCAGGTCATCGCCCCTGGCGTCCTTGGAATCCACGTTGAAGTTCAGCTGGGTGTCAAACTTCCCGGGTTCGGGGAGGAACACGGTGTTTTGCGCCATTGCCAGGATCTTCCCCGTGCCCGGCCCGATGGAGACCAGCGACGCGCCCCACTTGTCCGGGTTGGCCCCGGCCGTGGCATCTACCTGCGCCTGCGCTGCCAGTTGCAGTCGGCTGTCCAGCGTGGTGGTGATGGTCAGGCCGCCGCGGTATAGCTTCTTCACACGCGCGGCAAGGTCGACGCCATAGGCCGGGTTGTTGAGGATCAGGTGCGAAACGTAGTCGCAAAAGTACGGTGCCATCTCCGCGGCGGCGCACCCCTGCCTCCCTGGGGTGATATTCAGGTCCACCCCGCTGGCGGCCGCGGCGTCGTGGTCCGCCTGGGAGATCCGGCCGAGGCTGAGCATGGCATCGAGGACATGGTTGCGGCGCTGGATGGCGTTGTCGGGATAGACCAGGGGGTTGTAAAAGCTGGGGCTCTTCACCAGGCCGGCGAGCAGGGCCGCCTGCGGGAGGGTCAGGCCCTTGGCTGTGGTGCTGAAAAAGTAGCGCGACGCGGCTTCAATACCGTAGGCATCGCGGCTGAAGAAGACGATGTTCAGGTAGCCCGCCAGGATCTCGTCTTTGGTGTACTTCTTTTCCAGTTCGATCGCGAGCCGCATCTCGCGCACCTTATCGCCAAAGCTCTTCTGCCCGTTGAGGACGATCCGATCGCCTTTGTCCGCGGACACCAAAGACTCGTTGAGAACATTGGTGACGTACTGCTGGGTGAGGGTTGAGGCGCCCTGCCTGCTGCCACCTGTCAGGTTGGACGCCAGGGCCCGAAGAATCCCCTGCGGGTCGACGCCGGCGTGCTCGTAGAAGCGGCGGTCCTCGACGGCGACGATCGCGTCCTTGATGAAGGGGGACATCTGGTCCAGCCCGACCTTCACCCGGTTCTCCGCATAGAAAATGGCGATTGTCTTCCCGTCTGCGGTCAGCACCTTCGTCGATTGCGACGGCGGATCGACCGTCAGTTCCGAGGGGAGGTTATTGAAGTACGTGGCCGATGCCCTAAGGGCAACGCCGGCCCCGGCCAGGGCGGGGACCACAAGGCTGGCCGCGAGGACACCGCAGACCGCACTCACGGTGAAGTAGCTGGCGACCCTCCGGAAGGCCGCGAAAAGCTTCGAACCGGGGCGTGACATGTCCCGACCCTAGGGGCGTTCCCCCGGAGGGCACCTCATCCGAAACGGATGGTCCGGCCGGCGTCACCAGCAATGTGCGGCGGGGGAGTGTTGAGTGTCGCACCACCGCGTAGTAGCGTGACAAGCACTGTCAACAAGCATCACACGGACTCGGGAGCGTTCATGGCATTTATGACACGTGGGCTGGTGGCCGTCACCGCGGCGCTGGCCCTGAGCGTGACGGGCGGTGCCGTCGCCGGGCCCGCGTTTGCCGATCCACGGCAGACGGTCAAGGACTCGACCGCCACCGGGTACGGCGGCGCCGTGAGCACCGTGGACCCGGAGGCATCAGCGGCGGCGATCGAGGTCCTCCGCAAGGGCGGCAACGCCGCGGACGCCGCCGTCGCCGCAGCCGCGACTCTCGGCGTGACCGAGCCATACAGCTCCGGGATCGGCGGCGGAGGCTACTTCGTCTTCTACGACGCGAAGGCCGGCGAGGTCGGCACCATCGACGGCCGCGAAACCGCACCGGCAGGAATGCCGCAGGGCGCGTTCATCGACCCGGCGACCGGCCAGCCCTACCGCTTCACGCCCGAGCTCGTCACGAGCGGCGCTTCCGTTGGCGTCCCCGGCACGCCGGCTACATGGGAGCGTGCGCTGGACCGCTGGGGGACCGTCAGCCTCGGCGATGCGCTCCGGCCGGCCATCAAGGTGGCGACCCGCGGCTTCGTGGTCGACGACACGTTCCGCCAGCAGACCCTCGACAACAAGCTCCGCTTCGGGGCATTCACCTCGACCAGCAACCTCTTCCTCCCGGGCGGCGACGCCCCCGCCGTCGGCAGTGTCTTCCAGAACCACGAACTCGCCGACACGTACCGGCTCCTCGCGAAGGAGGGCACCAGCGGTTTCTACGGCGGCCACCTCGCGGCGGAGATCGCGGCCACAGTCCAGGCCCCGCCCAAAACGGCCGGCACACAGCTGCCCGTCCCCGTCGGTCACCTGACGACGGCGGACCTCGCCGCCTACCGTCCCCTGGACCAGGCGCCCACGCACGTGGACTACCGCGGCCTGGACGTCTACGGCATGGCGCCGTCGAGCAGTGGCGGCACCACCGCCGGCGAGGCGCTGAACATCCTGGACTCGTTCAACCTTTCCGGGATGTCCACGCCCGGCGCCCTGCATCACTACCTCGAGGCGAGTGCGCTGGCTTTTGCGGACCGCGGCAAGTACGTGGGCGACCCGGCGTTTGGCGACGTCCCCACCGCTGCACTTACTGACCCGCTGTTCGGCAAGGAGCGCGCCTGCCGGATTGACCCGCTGCAGGCGGCCGCCAAGCCCGTCCTGCCGGGGGACGTGTCCGCGTACGACGGCGTGTGCCCGGCGGCCGCCGCGTCCCCCGCCGATGAGAAGGACACCGAAAATATCTCCACGACCAACCTGACAGTCGCGGACAAGTGGGGGAATGTCGCTGAATACACGCTCACCATCGAGCAGACCGGCGGCTCCGGCATCGTGGTCCCGGGCCGCGGTTTCCTGCTCAACAACGAGCTGACCGACTTCTCCACCGTGTACAACGCGGCGGACCCGAACCGGATCGAGCCGGGGAAGCGCCCGCGCTCGTCCATGTCGCCGACCATCATCCTCAAGGAGGGCACGCCGTTCCTCGCGCTCGGCTCGCCCGGCGGATCGACGATCATCACCACCGTCCTGCAGACGATCCTGAACCGGGTGGACCTGGGCATGCAAATCTCCGAGGCCATCGCAGCCCCGCGTGCCTCGCAGCGTAACACGGCCAAGGTCACAGCGGAGCCGGAGTTCATTGCGGCGTACGGGAGCCAGCTGACTCCCTACGGCCATCAGTTCACACCGTCGGGTGACGCGTTCACCTCGGCAGCAGAGATCGGCGCCGCGACCGCCATCGAGTTCCTGCCCGGCGGGGGCATGGTCGCCGCGGCCGAACCCGTGAGGCGCGGGGGCGGATCCGCGATGGTCCTGAACCCGTCGGCGAAACCATGAATCGCGGCGGGGGGCGCCATGTGCCGGGATCCCCAAAGCCGGCGGAGCGCCCTATCTCGTGGTGCTGCATCCATGCAAGCATGGGGGCTCACCGAAAACGCACTGTGAGGGGACCCGATGAAATCCAACGAACTGCTGCTCGACGCCTTCGTCCGGATCCGGGAGACCGTCGCCGCCACGCTTGACGGCGTCGACGACGATGCCTTGGTCCGCCGGCCCTCAGGAAAGGGCAACTCGATTGCGTGGCTGATCTGGCACCTCAGCCGGGTGGAGGACGCCCAGGTCGCCTCCGCAGCCGGCCTGAAACAGGTGTGGACCTCACAGGGGTTCGCGGGACGCTTCGGTCTGCCGCTGCCCGAACGCGACACCGGCTATGGCCATTCGACCGGGCAGGTCGACTCGGTGAAGGCCCCTCCGGAGCTATTGCTCGAATACTATGACGCCGTGCACCGGCAGACCGCGGAGTTCCTGGGTACCCTCGGCGACGTGGATTTCGACCGCATCGTCGATACCCGCTGGGACCCGCCCGTCACGCTCGGGGTGCGGCTGGTCAGCACTATCGCCGATTGTCTCCAGCACGTGGGGCAGGCAGCGTATGCCAAGGGCCTGAACTCCGCCCCCGCACGCTGGCCCGCGCGCTAGGAAGTGCGGGTGTCCGTGGTGCCGGGATCGGCGTCAATAGCCGCGGCAACTAGCCGGTCGAAACTCGCCGTCCCGTTCTCCGGGGGCACCACGGTGAATACCGCGAGCCATCTGTTGGGCGCATCCTTCTCCAGCGCGGCAATCCGTTCCACATGGAGGTTCAACCCGGGCACCCCGCCAACGAGGAGCGGCCGCCGCTCGCCGCTCTTGACCATGCGCTGAAATTCTTTGGCCGACAGCTGGTCGCCGGGAGTGTTGGTGACCTCGGCGACGGTATCGTTGACCCTTTTAGTCAGCCCGCGCATGAATTTCCGCCGGCCCGAGAGGGCGGGAAAAGTGAGCAGGGCCGCGAAGAACACTGTGAACAGGACGACGGCTCCGAAACTCCTGAGGCCGGGTATGAAGATCATCATGATCAGGCAAAGGATCATGCCGAGGATACTGAACAGAACGAACTTGATCACGGGATGTTCGCCCGGCGTCTTGGACCAGCGGACCAGAGCCACGGTGTGGTTGCCTGGCTGGTCGAGGGAATTTCCCATGCCTAGTACCCCTTCACTTCCATGAGCGCTTCGGCCAGGATGACGGCTTCGCGCGCTTCCCTGAGATCGCTCAGCAGGCCCATGTCAGCGAGGGCTGGAGCGGCCATGGTTGAGCCGGCGAGTGCGGAAAAGATGCTGCCCAGCTTTTCGCGGTCCTGTGACAGCATCCGGGACGAATTCAGTTTGACCCTGCTTGCTTCGAGCTCCAGCAATGACTGGTGGATTGCCGCGAGACGACGGTGCATCACCGACAGCTTTTCCGTGATGCGCTGGGTACGCCCCGCAAGCATGGACTGCATCTTCACTGCCACGTCGTGGAGCTCGCCCAGTGCGGTGTGGGTGTGCACCGACCAGGACTGCCGGGCGAGCTGCTCGCCTACGTCGCGTCGACGTCGTTCCCATTCCCGCACTGCGGATTGGTAAGGTCCCAGAAGCAACGAGACAGCTGCCAGAGCCTTGTCCAACGAGGCCGCCCGCGTGCTCAGGTTCGTTGTCGCGGCGTCCAATCTCGCCAGGAATTCGTCGTAATTGTCATGAGCCGGGGTGCCGTTGGTCTTCATGGGCTGCCCGCACACCGTGCCGCCGCGCCGCCGCGGCAGTCCCGCCCGGGACGGGGCGATCTGCCTCGCCGGTATGTGCCCCCAACTCTCATGGCAAGAGAATAGAGGCTCCGGGCACGTGGTCATAGGGTCCCCCCTTTGCCCAGTCCTGGAGCCCGCGGCGGAGGCCCGCATCCGGCGGACCTTGACACTGACTTTTGCGGACACACAGACTGAAAGGTCCAGGCAGCTCACCGAGGCTAGGGAATGGAAGAGAAGATGACCGGTACAGGTTCATTCGTGGTTGTGGTTGGTTTTGACGGTTCCGAGAGTTCTCAAAATGCCCTGCAGTGGGCCGTGGACGAAGCGAAACAGCGCAACGGCCAGCTTCGTCTCGTCACGGCCTGGAGCAAACCGGCGCTTGCCTGGTATCCGGCCATGCTGGAAACGGCCGTCGGCGAAATCGTGACAGAGGAGTCCCCCGAAAAAACAGCAGGGACGCTCCAGGCTGCGGCCCTGAAGACCGCTGAAGATGCGGGGGTAGCCGCCACCGGTCAAGTCGTCCACAATGACTCGGCGGCGTCTGCACTTCTTGAGGCCGCCAAGTCCGCGGACCTCGTTGTGGTTGGCTCCCGCGGGCACGGCGGATTTCCCGGCCTGCACCTGGGTTCGGTGCCGGCCCAGGTCATCGGCCATGCACCCTGCCCGGTCCTCGTCGTCCGGCCCAAGGCCTCTTAGGGTGTGAAAGCCCAGCTGGGCCCGGTGGTCGTTGTCGCCGCCTTTTCGATCAGCGCTCCCGAGGTTCCGCGCGGGGGCTTTGCGGCAACCGTTGTAAGGGCGAGGGGGACGGCCTACCATGTGGCCACAGCCCCACTCCGGGGACCAACTCCGGGACCTGCCCTCATGGGGTTCCGGGCACGCTTTCGGATGCCCGGGTCCTGGACATCACGGGACGGTAAGAGACCATGGCGAAATATCTGTTCGAAGCGAACTATGTGGGTGAGGGTATCAAAGGCCTCATGCGCGAAGGGGGCACGAAGCGCCGTGAAGCGCTTGTCGAAGCCCTCAAATCTGTCGAAGGCTCACTCGAATGCTTCTACTATGCCTTCGGCAAGACCGATGTACTGGGGGTCTTCGACGTTCCGGGGCCGGCCGACGCCGCAGCCCTTTCCCTCATGATCAATTCGACCGGCTCCGTGAACGTTCGTCTGAAACCGCTCATGACTCCGGAAGATCTTGACGAGGCGGCTCAGAAGACACCGTCCTACCGGGCCCCGGGAAGTAAATAGCCGACAGCCGACCGCCCCCAACTGCCGACCGCCCGCGTTTACCGGCGCCCGCATTTCCGGCTGGCCGCGCGGGCGGCAGTCACCGGGAGGGGTTAGTAGCCGGGCGGCCGGAGCGGCCGGCGGCCAGGCGGGGCTATCCGGCGTCGTCGAGGGTGCTGCCCAGCTCCCCGAACCGGCTTAGCTGCAGGAGGGTCGCGTCGCGGTCACCGTCGGGCACGGCGTCGCCGTGCCGGTGGACGATCTTCCACTCGCCGTCCTCGCGCCGGAAAATCGTTGTGACCCTCAGAGCGTAGGGCTCCGGCGCCGCCCCGCCGATCGACGCCGTCGTGTGCTCTATTCCCACGATGTAAGCGAGGTCCCCGCTGGCGCCGGATGCGATGACCTCGTACTGAAAAGACGTGCAGTTCGAAAAGCGGGATGCCAGGAGGTCGAAAGCCGGCGCCACCTGGCCCCGTCCGATTTTGGTCATGACTGCGCCGAACAGAGTCACGGGATCAGTGCCTGACCACATGGCCTTGCGGGGTTCGGCATCGCCGTTGTGAAGTGCGGCTTCGACGTCCGTGAGCCGCGGCATGACGGCTGCCAGGAATTCGTGTTGGCTGTCCACGGGCTTTCCTTCGTTCGAGCTTCCGGGATCAATTATCGGACCCCAAAAATGCCGCCGCAAGATGGCGTGGGACCGTCCGAAGCGCGGCGTAAGGAATATGCAAGCATTCCGCAAGTATTCCGGTGAACGTTCCCGCGGCGCCGTCATGCGGCGGACTCCCACATCTAATGGCGCTGCATGCAACCCACTTCGCAATCCGCCAACACTGCTAATCCCGCGCCCCTGCTGGTGGGGGACCGGGTTCCAGCCCAAGCTGTGATGGAGGAGCTGTTGGCTCTCCAAAGCCAGGAACCTCGACGCTCCACTCTTCAACGGATCCTCGGCGTCAACCCGCTGAGCGAGGACAGCCGGCCCTGCTATTAGGGTGCTTTGGGGGGAGATCGCGGTTGGCCGAATCCTGGCGGGGCTGGGACCGGAGTGGCTGGTCCTGCATGCAGTGCCGGTGGGAACCGGCACCACCGATATTGATCACGTCCTCGTCGGCCCCGCCGGGGTGTTCACCCTCAACACGAAAAATTACTCGGGCCAGTCCGTCTGGGTGTCCGGACGGAACCTCATGGTGGCAGGGAAGAAGACGCGCCATCTTCAGTTCATGCGTTGGCTCAAGCGGCGCCGCCACGTGTTGGACCCGGCGCAGGTGTCCCGGATCGCGGCGGCGGCCGTCCTGGCCCGGATCTGGCACCGGAGCCCTGGCCAGCCGGGTGACGCTCAAACGGTCCAGCAGGACTTCGCTGCCCTGCGGTTGCTGGTGGACAGGGCACGACGGCGTCGGGCAGCTTGGCTACTGGGCTTTCCAGCCGTCGGATTCCTGTTGGGCTACTTCCACGGAATCATGCAGCAAGCGCATCGGCGGGCCGCGCGCATTTTGCGGCTTTCAAGTGATGCAGGAGTTCGCGACGCTCGGGGGAGAGGACCCGGGAGTTCCGCAGCGAAGGAGTCTCGACAGGTTCCGACCCGGGCAATGGCGGGGCCATGGATTGGTAGGTGTGGCCGGTGGGGGTGGTCACCTCGAGGGTGTGTCGGGGTCCGGGCCTGGGGTGGGTGGACCAGCCGGGGGTTTCTTTGGTGTGGTTGCAGGCTTCGCAGAGGCCCGCGCCGTTGTTGTGGTTGGTGGTGCCGCCGTGGTGCCAGGGGAGGATGTGGTCGAAGTGGCGGATGGGGGCGTGGCAGTAGGGTGTGCGGCAGGTGGCGTCGCGGGCGGTGAGGTAGCGGCGGAGTCCTGGCGGGAAGAGCCGGGCGCGGGAGT
>NZ_JARUXE010000028.1 GCF_030433895.1 Arthrobacter sp. PsM3
GCGTCCCGTTCGTGGCCCAGCAGCTCGCCGGCGCCACCGGCCCGATCGTGGCCGTCACCGACTACATGAAGGCCGTCCCGGACCAGATCCGCCAGTTCCTGCCACACCAGTTCGCCTCGCTCGGCGCCGACGGCTTCGGCTTCTCCGACACCCGAGCCGCAGCCCGCCGCTTCTTCAAGAACGACACCCACTCCATTGTGGTGAAGACCCTGCAGCTGCTGGCCTCGCGTGGGGAGGTCGACGGCGGCGTGCCCGCCTACGCGATGGACCGCTACAAGCTCCTGGACGTCAACGCCGGGACCACCGGCGGAGCGGGAGGCGATGCCTGACCCGCGGCGTCCGGGGCGTTAGGGTGGGCAGATGAGCGACCGCGGAGCCCTGAGCCCGAGCCCGACTCCAGGCACGACGGCGGTGCTGCTGGCCGCGGGCGCCGGAACCCGGCTGGGCCGCGGGCCCAAGGCGCTGCTCCCGTTCCGCGGCCGCACCCTCGTGGAAGTTGTGGCCGACGTGCTGCTCGCAGGCGGCTGCCGGGAAGTGGTGGTTGTGCTCGGCGCCAACGCGGCAACGGTCCGGGCAGGCACTGACCTCAGCCTGCACCGGGTCATCGAGAACCCGGACTGGGACACCGGAATGGGCAGCTCGTTCCGGCTCGGAGTTGGCGCGGCGACCCCTGGGGACCATGTGCTCATCGCGCTGGTGGACCAGCCGGGGCTGACAGCTGAGACCGTCGCCCGGATGCTGGCCTCCCACCGGCCGGGCCGGGTGACGGCGGCCGCCTACGGCGGGCCGGAGGGTGCGCTGCGCCGTGGACATCCGCTGCTCCTGGATGCCGGCCTGCGCGCTGCAGCCGCGGAATCGGCAACGGGCGACGCCGGGGCACGCTTCTTCCTCCAGGCCCACCCGGAGCTGATCGACCTCGTGGACTGCAGCGACCTCTCCGGCGGCGAGGACCTCGACACCCCCGACCAACTGCACCTCCTCGGCTAGGCCCCAGCCGCCGTCGCCCGCCGCCGTACACCACCCACCACAGCACAGCACAGCACAGCACAGCACAGCACAGCACAGGAAACCACAACGCGGGGTCAGATATGGCCCAAAAAGCGCCCCAACATGGGCCGGATCTGACCCCGCGTTGTGGTTTAGCGGGAGGGGGCGAGCAGCTCTTCCAGCCCAAGCTTGAAACCGGCCCGGCCGCCATGGGCGGGATGCCTGATTTTTGGGACGTCCAGGCCGCTCCGCTGCAGGCTCCGGTGCGCGACGTTGCCCACAGCCGCCACCGTTTCGATGGAGAACTCCTCCGCCAGAGCCTGCCAAAACGGGGTTCCCAGCGCCGCTTCGGCGGCGGTGGGAGTGCGGTTGGACAGCGGCCGACCGGGCACGTGGGTATGCCAGGGGCAGGCACTCCAGAGCAGCGGCAGGAACTCCAGTTCGGCCAGCACCTCCCACATCACCGTGGCCGTCGGTTCGGCCGCGACGCCCGCAGCTTCCGCCGGCAGCACGTATCCCTTGCCCGGCCCGAACAGCCCGAAGCTGTTGGCGGGGCCCTGGAACATCGTGCGGTTGGTAAAGGGAACTCCGGTGATCCCCATGCCCCTGAAGCCGGGGGCTTCCCCCAGCAGCAGCACTTTCGGGGAGCGGTCCAGCATTTCGCGCAGGTAGATCGCCAGGTTCCGCTGGCGCAGGGAATTGCCGGGCACGGTGTGGTCGAAGAAGTTGTTGCACGCCGGCCCTGTTTCCACAGCCGCGAGCCGGTCAATAAAGCCCTCGATGAAAGATGAAGTCATTCGGTGCCCGTTCCTTGGCAGCTCATAGGTCACTCAGACTATCCGGGCCGCTTCGCCGCCGGCACAGGCTGCCGCGCCGCTTTAGCATGGGGACATGACGGACATGACCATCTTCACGGTGGGGCACTCCACGCATCCGATCGACGAGTTCATCGGCATCCTGAAGGCCCACGGCGTCAGGAAGCTGGTCGATGTGCGCACCGTCCCGAAGTCGCGGCACAACCCGCAGTTCAACGCGGATGCCCTGGCGGCGAGCGTGCGGGCCAGCGGGATCACCTACCGGCGGATGGCATCCCTTGGCGGCCTGCGGCACGCCCGAAAGGACAGCCCCAACGGCGCCTGGCGGAACGCGTCGTTCCGGGGCTACGCCGACTATATGCAGACCGGGGAATTTTCCACAGCCATCGCCGAGCTGGTGGCGCGCGGGCGGAGCAACAATCTGGCGATCATGTGCGCGGAGGCCGTCCCGTGGCGTTGCCACCGCTCGCTGATCGGTGACGCGCTCCTGGTCCGGAACGTCGAGGTGCTGGACATCATGACGGAAAAGTCGGCCAGACCCCACACCCTCACCTCCTTCGCACGCGTTGAGGGAGAGCGGGTCTGGTATCCGGGCTAGCGTCCGGCACTCCCACCACAACGCGGGGTCAGATCCGGCCCATGGATCACGTCAACATGGGCCGGATCTGACCCCGCGTTGGTTTGGGGGAGGGGCTACCAGCGGGGGTGGATCGATTCGCGGAAGTAGCGGTCGTAGATTTCGTGGACGCCGACGTCGAACGTTGCGTCGATCCCGCTGACCCCCGCCGCTTCGGCGTTGGCGCGGGCCTGGTCCGGGTTCCGCGCGCCGGGGATCACCGTGCTGACACCGTCCTGCGCCGCGATCCAGGCGATGGCCGCCTGGGCGGTGCTGACGCCGTCGGGCACCAGTTCCTCGAACTCGGCCACCGCTTTGAGGCCCTGCCCGAAATCCACGCCGGAGAAGGTCTCCCCGACGTCGAACGCCGAGCCGGTGCGGTTGTAGTTCCGGTGGTCGTCCGCGGCGAAGGACGTGTCCGCGGTGTACTTGCCGGACAGCAGCCCCGAGGCGAGCGGCACCCGGGCGATGATCCCGACGCCGGCAGCCTGCGCCGCGGGCAGCACCGCGTCCAGCGGCTTGAGCCGGAAGGCGTTGAGGATGATCTGCACGGTGGCCGTGCCTTCGTGGCGCATGGCCTCGAGAGCTTCGTCGGTCCGCTCCACGCTGACGCCGTAGTTCCGGATGGCCCCCTCGGCCACGAGCGTGTCCAGGGCGTCGTAGACTTCGGCGCTGCTGTACACGGCGGTGGGCGGGCAGTGCAGTTGGACCAGGTCCAGCTGCTCGACGCCCAGGTTGCGCCGGGACCGGTCGGTCCACGCGCGGAAGTTGGGGAGGTTGTAGTTCTCCGGCAGCTGCTCCGCCCGGCGGCCCATCTTCGTGGCCACCGTGATGTCCAGGCCCGGGTTGCCGGCCAGGAATGCGCCGATGGCCTGTTCGCTGCGGCCGTCGCCGTAGACGTCCGCGGTGTCGAAGAACGTGACACCGGCGTCCGCGGAGGCGGCCAGGATGGCCTGCGCCTGCGCGGGATCCACATTGCCCCAGTCCGCGCCCAGCTGCCAGGTCCCCAGCCCGACAATGGAGACGTTCCGTCCGGTCTTGCCTAAGATTCGCTGTTCCATCATCCGACTATAGGCCGGAACCCAAACGCGGGGTCAGCTACGGCCCAAGAAACCCTACAACATGGGCCGTACCTGACCCCGCGTTGCTAGTGGCGGGAGGGGGGTGAGGCCGGCTTCCTTCAGGGCCAGGTAGATTTTGTCCCGGGCGATGGGCAGCTCCGCGAACCGGACCCCCGTGGCGTTCCGGATGGCGTTGGCCAGTGCCGGCGCCACCGGGTTGAACGGGCTCTCGCTCATGGATTTCGCCCCCAGCGGGCCCAGCTTGTCGATCGTGTCGGCGAAGTACACCTCGCTGCGCGGCACGTCCGCGAAGGACGGGATGTGGTACTGCCGGAGGATGTCCGTGGTGACCCGCCCGGCGTCGTCCACCCGGACCTCCTCATACAGCGCCGCACCGAGCGCCTGCGCAATGCCGCCCTCGATCTGCCCTCGGCACTGCCGCGGGTTGACCACCACGCCGGCGTCGGCGGCCTGCACACTCTGCAGGATCCGCAACTCCCCCGTCCCGGTGTTCACGGCCACCCGGAAACCGTGGACGTTGAACGCCACCGACCGCGGCGTCCCGCCCCAGTGCCCCTCCGCGGAAAGTTCGACGCCGGCCGCCGCGGCGGCGGCGTGCAGTTCCGCCAGCGGCACCCGGGTTCCCTCGCAGGCGACGGCGTCGTCCTCCAGCACGCACCCGGAGGACTGGACCTGCCGGATGCGTGCGGCGAAGGCACGGATCCGCACGGCCAGTTCCTCGGCCGCGGCCAGGGTGGCTTTCCCGGCCACCACCGTCCCGGCCGAGCCGAACGCGCCGGAATCGTGTTCCACGAGGTCGGTGTCGGACTGCCGGACCGTGATCCGGCCCGCGGTGGTGGACAGCGCAGTGGCGGCGAGCTGGGCATGCACCGTGGTGGTGCCATTGCCGAATTCCGCGGTCCCCACGTCCACCTGGTAGGTCCCGTCGGGCAGAAGCCGGAGCCGGGAGTGCGCGAAGTGGCCGCGCGGCGGGACGGTGGCGATCATGGACAGTGCCGAGCCCTCCCCGGTGACCCAATCCGGGCCGAGGTCGTCGAGTCCGGCGGCCCGGTAGCGTTCCCGGCCGCGCTCCAAGGCGTCCTGCACCAGGCGCGTGCACTGGTCCAGCCCGTAGCTGCCGTAGAGCACGTCCTCTTCCGGGTCCGGGTGGGTGGAGAGCATGTCGTCACCCTCGCGGACCATGTTGCGGCGGCGGAATTCCATCGGGTCCATGCCGATCCCGGCGGCGAGCTCGTCGACGGCGGACTCGATCGCGAAGATCATCTGGCTCAGCCCGTAGCCGCGGAAGGCGCCGGAGGGCACGGTGTGGGTGTAGACCGCGTGCGCGTCGACCTTCTTGTTGGCGCAGTTGTAGACGGCCAGGGATTCGCCGCAGCCGTGAAACATCACTCCCACGGAATGGTTGCCGTAGGCTCCGGCGTTGGTCAGCACGTCCAGCTGCAGGGCGGTCAGCTGGCCCGCCTGGCTGGCGGCGGCCTTGAGCCGGATGGTGAACGGGTGCCGGGTGGTGGAGGCCGTGAACTGCTCGGTGCGGGTGAATTCGAGCTGCACCGGGCGCCGCAGTTTCAGCGCGGCGAGGGCGACGATGTCCTCGGTGAGGACTTCCTGTTTGCCGCCGAAGCCGCCGCCGACCCGTCCCGCCACGACCCGGATCCTGTCCCCCGGCAGGCCGAAGACCCGGCCCAGGGTGCGCCGGACCAGGAAGGGCACCTGGCTGGAGGTGCGGATCTGGAGCCGGCCGCCGCCGTCGATCGAGGCGATGGCGGCGTGGGTCTCCAGTGCAGTGTGCTGCACGCGCTGCGTGCGGTAGGTGCGCTCGTGGATGAAGTCCGCTGCCGCGAAGGCCGCCGCGACGTCGCCGAGTTCGGAGTGCAGCTCGGCCACGACGTTCCGTTCCGGCCGGACGATGCGTGTGGTGGCGGCGTCCTTGTCCCCGTGGACCAGCGGGGCGCCGGGGCGCATCGCGTCCTGCGGCGTGAACACGGCGTCCAGCACCTGGTACTCCACTTTCAGCGCCCGGACGCCGGCTTCCGCCGCGGCGACGGTGTCGGCGGCGACAGCGGCGATCCGCTGCCCGACGAACCGGACGACGTCGTCCAGGACCCGGGTGTCGTCCGGGTCGTCGGTATAGAGCTCGTGCTGCGCGGTGGAAAACAGCTGCGCGGGCGAGTCCTCGTGGGTGAAGACCGCCGCCACGCCGGGAATCCGCAGGGCTTCGGTGGCGTCGATGGACAGCACGCGGGCGTGGGAGTGCGGGGAGCGCAGCAGCTTCAGGTGCAGCAGCCCCGGAAGCTCCGACGCCGGCACGTCCAGGGTGAAGCGCGCCGCGCCGGTTACGATCGCCCGGCCGGCGGGCGCCGGGACGTCGTCGCCGAGCCGGCCGGAACGCGGATCGGGCTGGCCTTCGCCGGTCGTCCCGGACCCCGGCACCGCGGGGTCCGGGTGGCTGGATTCGCCGTACGCGGCCTCGCCGCAGACTGCGTCCGCAATGGCCCGGTAGCCGGTGCAGCGGCACAGGTTCCCCTTGAGGTTCCGCGGCAGGTCCGCCTTCTGCGCCTCGTCGAAGGTGGCCGCCGTCATCACCATACCGGCGGTGCAGAATCCGCATTGGAATCCCTGCCGGTCCAGGAACTGCTGCTGCATCGGATGGAGGGCGCCGGAGGGCGCCGTCGGGTCTGTGTCGCCCCCGCGGGAGGCAGCCCGGTCCGGGGCCGCCGCGCCGGAGGCCGTCCCGATCGTTTCGCTCCCCCCGGAGGCCGTCCCGATCGTTTCGCTCCCCCCGGAGGCTCCGGAGGTGCGGGCAAGCCCCTCGACGGTGGTGACGGCGTGGCCCCCGGCCCGGACGGCCGGGTAGATGCAGCTGTGCACAGGAGTGCCGTCCACGTGGACCGTGCAGGCGCCGCAGTCGCCGCCGTCGCAGCCCTTTTTGACGCCGAAGGTGCCCTGTTCGCGCAGGAAGGTGCGCAGGCACTGGCCGGGACGGGGTTCCGCCTCGGCCGGGACGCCGTTGATTTCGATGGCCCGGTCGGTCCGGTTGGACATGCTCAGGCCCCTTCCTGCTCCGGCATACCCTGCTGTGGCGCAGCCTGCCGTGGCGCAGCCTGCGGTGTAACGGTGTGCCGTGGGCGGGCCGCCGCACCCTGCGGGGGCCAGAAGTCCCCGGACACGCGGACCGGCGGGACCCCGGCCGGGGATGCCAGTTCGTCCCTGATTTCCTCCGCCAGCCGGTAGGTCATGTCCTTCCGCCAGGCGGGCAGGCCGTGGATGTCATCGTGGTAGAGCCCGTCCGGAATGGCGGCGTCTAGGGCTTCGACCAGGGCCGCCTGCGACGTCGCGGCGCCGTCCGGCGCGGCGAAGCGCAGCTGCACGGGGCGTGTGGTGGCAGCGGTGACCGTCAGGACCAGGCTGCCGTCGGCGTCGAGCCTGCCGATCAGCAGCACCCCCGACCGGCCCAGGTTGCTGAGCGACAGCCGGCGGAAGGCCACCCGGGAGGCAAGGGCCGACGCCGGCAGCTGGATCTTGCGGAGCAGCTCGCCGGGTGCCAGGCAGTTGCGTCCGTCCCCGGTGACGAAGTCCGCGACCGGGACGGTGCGGCTGGCGCCGCCCGGTCCGAGCACCGTGGCCACACCGTCCAGGGCCGCGCAGAGCGAGGTCATGGGTCCGGCCGGCAGGGACGTGCAGAGGTTGCCGCCCACGGTGGACATGTTCCAGACCTTGAACGAGGCCACGAAGGAGTCACAGCAGGGCCGGACCAGCTCCAGGGCGGGCCAGCCGGCCGCGTGCGAGCGGCCGGTGTCACCGGCGGGAAGCGCATAGAGTTCCGCGACGGTGCAGGTGGCCGCGAGCTCGATCCCGGCATCGGACACGGTGACGGCCGGCCAGCCGGTCGAGCCGAGGTCCAGCAGCCGCCTCAGCGGGTCCTTGCCAAAGGCGAAGCTGCCGTAGGAAAACAGCACGGTGCCGCCGGCCAGCCAGGCGTCGCCGGCGCGCCAGTCGGCCGGGTCCTCGGTGCGGACCACGGCCTCGATGGTGTTCATGTCCATGGCATCTCCTGGTTCTGCGGGGTGCGGGCCTGAGGGGTGCGGGCCGGCAGCGTGCGGACCGGCAGTGTGCCGGCCGGAGGGGCGGCGGTACTGCCCTGGCCGGCGCGCTGGTGGATCGGTCCGCTCCCGTGTTTCAGGGACAGCCCGCGGGCGGACCGGGTACGGCTGGCCACCAGTTCCGCGGTGATGGACACCGCCACTTCGGCCGGGGTGACCGCTCCCAGGTCCAGCCCGATCGGCGAATGCAGCCGGGACAGGTCGACGGCAGTGACCCCCGCCGCAAGAAGTAAATCGACACGCTGGACGTGGCTCCGCCGCGATCCCAGGGCCCCGACGTAGGCCAGGTCCAGGCCCAGCGCGGTCTGCAGCAGGGGGATGTCGAACTTGGGATCGTGGGTGAACACGCACACGACGGTCCGGGCATCGACGCGGCCGGCGGCGGCTTCGGCGGCCAGATAGCGGTGCGGCCAGGCGGTGACCACCTGGTCCGCGCCGGCAAAGCGTGACTGGCTTGCGAAGGCGGGCCGGGCGTCGCACAAAGTGACGTGGTAGCCGAGCAGCCGGGCGGCAGGCAGCAGGGCCGCGCCGAAGTCGTTGGCGCCGAACACCAGCATCCGGGCCGCCGGCAGCCGGCTCTCCACCAGCAGGGTGATCGGCCCCGGCCTGGTGCGGGCGTTTTGTGGCACGGCTGTGCCGGCAAGGCAGCCCTCCGGCGTGGCAAGCCGGACCAGCCCGGTCCGGCCGCCGCGAAGCAGGGGCTCCAGCTGGGCAGCGGCCGCCAGCAGCAGCGGATGTTCCCCGTCCCCGGCAACCCCCAGCATTGCGGCCACGGCCCCGGACTGCGCCACCTGGTAGCTGCCCGGGTCCGGGGTGATGACGGCGCCGGCACCTCCCGGGGAGCCGGAACCTGCCCGGGAATGGTCATCCAGCCGGCGGATGAGCGCCAGTCCGGCGGCGGGATCGTGCGCGTCCAGTGCCTGCAGGCTGTCCAGGCGGAGGCCCCCGCCGGCGTCGGGCAGCAGTTCGATGTGGATTTCCGGCTCACCGCCGCAGGTGAGTCCGACGGCGAACGCGTCCTCGGCGCTGTAGCCAAAGAACTCCCGGCGCGGGCCGCCGTCGGCCATCACCTCAAAGGCCGCAGCCACGACGGCGCCCTCGACGCAGCCGCCGGACAGGCTGCCCAGGACGTCGCTGGACTCGGACACCAGCATGGAGGTTCCCACCGGGCGCGGCACGGAACCGCCGGCACCGACAACTGTGGCCACGGCGCAGCGCTCACCGGCGGCTGCCGGCCGCCGGGCTGCCAGCGCGGGCATCAGATCCAGCACGGCTGCACCCCCTTTCCGCGTGCGGCGTTGGTGTGCACATTCTCGTTCGTATCACTGGCCGGGGGAAGCGCCGCCCCGGCCGGGTCCACCGGAAATCCGCTGCGGTTTCGGACTGCCGCGCCCGGGATCCGCGCCGCGATTGTCCGTAAGCGCAGCGAAACCCGCACGCCGGCCACGGGTCCTAGTAGCCGATCCGGGTCTGCAGGCTGTTCCAGGTGTTGAACGGCTGCAGTACAGGAGGCGCTTCCGGGCCGTCAAGCTCCAGCTTGCGCACGGGCAGGACAGCCTCTGGCTGGTTGTTCTCGAAGTACTCGTAAAACACGGCGTCGTCGAACCCGACGGAGGCGGCGTCGTGGCGGTCGGCGGCAAAAATGACGCGGTCCACGCGGGCCCAGAGGGCGGAGGCCAGGCACATGGGGCACGGTTCGCAGCTGGTGTAGAGCGTGGCCCCGCTGAGCTCGAAGGTGCCTAGTTCGGTGCAGGCCCGGCGGATGGCTGTGACCTCGGCATGGGCGGTGGGGTCGTTGGTGGCGGTGACCCGGTTGACGCCGTCGAATGCCTGGCCGTCCGCGGTGACGATGACGGCCCCGAAAGGCCCCCCGCTGTTCAGGACGTTGGCCGTGGCCAGCTCGATGGACCGGGCAAGATGCGTCTGGTCCGTGACGGTGACAGCCATGATGCGACTCCCTTGTGCCTGTGGAAGCCAGTACCCCGTGGCCCAACGTAATGCGTCAGCTGCGTCGGTTACCAGGCTTCAGCGTGTGCGATGAAGGTTCAGTTGCGCCTGGTAGATAGCCCCCGGGTCCCCGGGTGCCCGCCTTTGACACCAGCGAGACTAGCAGCGGATCGAGTGCCGCGCCAGCGTCTTCTGGAAGCATAGTTTCGTGATGTGAAATCCAGATTTCCGAGTCGTCACAATGCACGCCCGGGCAGGTTGGGGCAGGCGGGACCGGGCCCGGAAGCTGCCGGACCTATTGTGGAGCATCCGGGCGCGGCGCTGAAGCTGGCAGCCGGTTGGACCTGGCCGCCCGCAGCCGGTTGACCCAGCGCGAAACCCGTCCGGGCCGGTGCCCACGGTTGGCCGGGAAATAGAAGTCGGGATCGGTGCCGCCGCGGGGCAGATAGAGCTCGTCCACTGCCTGCGGCGGCTCGGTACCCTGCGTGGCGGGCGCTTGCTGTTGCATTTTATGCTCCTTCGTTATTTCACAATACGAAATTCAGTTCTTGTTATACGGAAACGTTAGGGGCATGCCGGAGTCCGGTCAAGGGTCTGCGACCCCGGTCACGCGGCGCCCCGGTCACAATCGGAAAGTTCGGATTGTGATTTACAGCACCGCCGGGCTGAGTTAGCCTTGAAAGTAATTCGTGGCGTAGGTCACGTAACCTGGGAGCAGCAGGCAGGGTTGTAATGAGCTGGCGTCAACTGACGTCGGCTCTTTTTTATGGGCCGGCGGAGAAAGAAACGAACGCGAAACGCGTCCGAAATTTCTATGTGGAAGTTTGACTCCACATACCGGAAGTTGGGAACCCCTCCATGAACAACAAGATCGTCCTCGGACAGAACCAGTACGGTAAAGCCGAAGTTCGCGTCGTCAAGATCACCCGCGACACGGAGCGCCACGAGATCGAAGACCTCAACGTCACCTCGCAGCTCCGCGGCGACTTCGCCGCGGCCCACCTCGAAGGCGACAACAGCCACGTGGTGGCCACGGACACGCAGAAGAACACCATCTACGCCTTCGCCCGGGAGGGCATCGGCTCCCCGGAGGCGTTCCTCCTCCGGCTCGGAGAGCACTTCACCTCAAGCTTCGACTGGGTGAGCGGCGGCCGCTGGGCGGCCGAGTCCTACAGCTGGGACCGCATCCAGGCCCACGGCGCAGCGCACGACCACTCCTTTGTCCGCAACGGCCAGGAAGTCCGGACCGCGGTGCTGGTCCGCGACGGCGCCGAGCAGCACCTCATCTCCGGGCTCAAGGACCTCACCGTCCTCAAATCCACCCAGTCAGGCTTCGTCGGCTACCCGCGGGACAAGTACACCACCCTGCCGGAAACCACTGACCGGATCCTCGCCACCGACGTTTCCGCCCGCTGGCGCTTCAACGCCGGCACGGACTTCAGCTCCCTCGACTTCAACAAGAGCTACGAGGACGTCAAGGCCCTCCTGCTGGAGGGCTTCACCGAGAAGTACTCGCACGCCCTGCAGCAGACCCTGTTCGACATGGGCGCCAAGGTCCTGGAAGCACACAGCGAGATCGACGAAATCAAGTTCTCGATGCCCAACAAGCACCACTTCCTGGTGGACCTCTCACCCTTCGGCCTTGACAACCCCAACGAGGTCTTCTTCGCCGCTGACCGCCCGTACGGCCTGATCGAGGCGACGGTCCAGCGCGAAGACGCCATACCGGCCGAGGCCGCCTGGTCCGGCATCGCCGGCTTCTGCTAGGACCTCCGCCGCCGGTTCCGAGAGCCGCCGGTTCCAGTGCCGCCGCCAGCACGGGCGACGACACTGGAACCGGCAGGCATCACCCCACCAAGCCACATCTGTTAGCCAGACACCGTTAGCCAGACAAAGACGTCTGCCATGAACCAAGAAAGTCTGCCATGAACATGAAAAAGAAGGCTGCTGCCAGCCGACAGCCCGGAAGCCCCATCCCTTCGGCCCGCCGTCCCGAGGACGAAAGGCTCTCCCTTGCCAGCAGCTTCGCGTACGGATTCCAACATGTCCTGACCATGTACGGCGGCATTATTGCGGTCCCCCTGATCGTCGGTCAGGCCGCCGGCCTCTCCCCCTCGGATATCGGGATCCTGATCGCGGCCGCACTCTTTATGGGCGGGCTGGCAACCCTCCTCCAGACCCTGGGCCTTCCGTTCTTCGGATCGCAACTGCCCCTGGTGCAGGGCGTATCGTTCGCCAGCGTGGCAACCATGGTGGCAATTGTCACCGGCGGCGGCGGCCTTCCGGCCGTTTTTGGGGCGGTCATCGTCTCCGCAGCGATCGGGCTCCTCATCGCCCCGGTCTTTTCAAAGATTGTCCGGTTCTTCCCGCCCGTCGTGACCGGTACGGTGATCACCACGATCGGACTGACCCTGATGCCGGTGGCCGCCAACTGGGCCATGGGCGGCAACAAAAAGGCCGACGACTACGGCAGCATGGCGAACATCGGGCTCGCCGGGATCACGCTGGCCCTGGTGCTCGTATTCAGCAAGGTCGGCAGTGCCACCATTTCCCGGCTCTCCATCCTGCTGGCCATGGTGGGCGGAACGATTATCGCCGTCGTGACCGGGATGGCCAACTTCTCCAAAGTCGCGGACGGCCCGATCGTGGCGTTTCCAACGCCGTTCCACCTGGGTATGCCCACCTTCGAAATCGCGGCAATCATCTCCATGGTGATTGTGGTCCTGGTGATCCTGACAGAGACCATGGCCGACATCCTCGCCGTTGGCGAGATTGTCGGAACCAAAGTGGACTCCAAAAGGATCGCCGCAGGCCTGCGGGCCGACATGGGATCCAGCCTGCTGGCGCCCATATTCGGGTCCTTCACCCAGAGCGCGTTCGCCCAGAACGTCGGGCTGGTTGCCGTCACGAAGATCAGGAGCCGCTACGTCGTCGCCGCCGGCGGCGTCATCCTCGTGCTGCTGGGCCTGCTGCCCGTCCTGGGCCGCGTCGTGGCCGCCGTGCCCACGGCGGTTCTCGGCGGAGCAGGCATCGTGCTGTTCGGCACCGTTGCCGCCAGCGGTATCCGCACCCTGGCCAAGGTCGAGTACCGGAACAACATGAACCTGATCATCGTCGCCGCCTCGATCGGCTTCGGCATGATCCCGATCGCGGCCCCGACGTTCTATGACAAGTTCCCGTCCTGGTTCAGCACGATATTCCACTCCGGCATCAGCTCCGCCGCTGTGATGGCGATCGCGCTGAATCTGCTCTTCAACCACATGAAAGCAGGCAATTCGGAGAACCAGTCGGTCTTTGTGGCCGGAACCGGACGGGTCATCCGCGAGGACGACCTGAAGCCGCTGGCCGACGGCGACCGCTTCGAGGGCGGCAAGCTGATCGACTGCGACGGCAAGGAAGTCCCGGTGGAGTCGGCATCGAGCTCCGACCACTGACGGCACCACCACTATGACAGTTGCGGCCCCATTCCCGGGGCGGGAAAGGGGCCGCAGCCGGCCGCGCAGGCCGGGTCGGGACAGCTGCAGCTTAGGTCTTGTTGAGGTCCCGGGAGATCGCCAGGGCCGCCTCGCGCAGCAGCGGCACGGCGCGGTCCGCGAAGGCCTCGTCCACCCGGGACACGGGCCCTGAGACGGAAATCGCCGCAGGGGTCGGCGCATTGGGGATGGCAATGGCGAAGCAGCGGACGCCGACCTCCTGCTCCTCCTCGTCGATGGAGTAGCCGCGGTCCCGGATCAGCTTCAGGTCCGCCAGGAGGGCCTCGACATCGCCGATGCTCTTAGGGGTGGGGGTGGGCATGCCCTTCCGGGCAACGATGCCACGCACGGTCTCGTCGTCCAGCTGGGCAAGAATCGCTTTGCCCATTCCGGTGGCGTGCATGAAGCCGCGGCGACCCACCTCGGTGATCATCCGCATCGAATGCAGCGACGGGACCTGGGCCACATACATGACCATGTCCGAGTCCAGCACGGCCATGTTGGCGGTTTCCCCGAGCCGTTCCACGAGGGACTGGAGCTGCGGACGGGCGAGAGCCCCCAGCTGCTTGTTCGCTGCCTCGCCGAGGCGGATCAGGCGCGGCCCCAGGGCATAGCGGCGGTTCGGCAGCTGCCGGATGTATCCCAGATTGACCAGGGTGCGGAGCAGCCGGTGGATGGTGGGCAGCGGCAGATCGGTGGAGGCCGAAAGCTCGCTGAGGGTGACGTCGCCGCCGGCATCAGTAATCAGTTCCAGAAGTTCGAAAACGCGCTCAACCGACTGCACGCCTCCGGTGGTTTTTTCCGCCATAACTTTGGTCTCCTGAGGGGTTGCTGACGACAACTTTTATCCGCATCGTGAAAAAGAGCTTAGTAGACCTAAGATACCGCACCGCCATCGCACCGTCGACGCAGCCCGCGCAGCCAACATTCGGGGCTTGTATTTCCACAAGGTAGATATTAATATCCATAATACGAAATAACTTGATTGCAACGAAAGCCCGCCCGCGGGCCGACTAGGAGGAAATTCAATGGCGAATCCGAGCCCCGGAAACTCGATCACCCTGCGTGTGGAGGCACCGTCAAGCTTCACCGCCACCAGCGAACTGGCCGCCGCCGTCGGTGCCGCCGGCGCCGCGATCACCGCCCTGGACGTCACCGAGTCCCACCATGAGACCCTCGTCGTCGACGTCACCTGCAACACCACCGATGACGACCACGCCGCACGCGTCAAGGACGCGCTCAACGCGCTCGACGGCGTCACCGTCCGCAACGTCTCCGACCGCACCTTCCTGATGCACCTCGGCGGCAAGCTGGAGGTTGTCCCGAAGGTCGCGCTGCGGAACCGCGATGATCTCTCCCGGGCCTACACCCCCGGCGTGGCGCGGGTCTGCCTGGCCATCGCGGAAAACCCCGAGGCCGCCCGGAACCTGACCATCAAGCGCAACACCATCGCCGTCGTCACCGACGGTTCCGCCGTCCTGGGCCTGGGCAACATCGGCCCGGCCGCCGCCCTGCCGGTCATGGAAGGCAAGGCGGCCCTGTTCAAGCAGTTCGCCAACGTGGACGCCTGGCCGGTCTGCCTGGACACCCAGGACACCGAGGAAATCATCATGATCGTCAAGGCGCTCGCCCCGGTCTACGGCGGCGTCAACCTCGAGGACATCGCCGCACCGCGCTGCTTCGAAATTGAAAACCGCCTCCGTGCGGAATTGGACATCCCGGTCTTCCATGACGACCAGCACGGAACCGCCATCGTCACGCTGGCTGCCCTGGCCAATGCCCTGCGCGTGGTGGACAAGAAGCTCGGCGAGGTCCGGATCGTGGTTTCGGGCGTCGGCGCCGCCGGCTCCGCCATCATCCAGCTGCTCAAGGCGCAGGGCGCCCAGCACATCATTGCCGCCGGCCGCTCGGGTGCCATCCACTCCGGCGGGGAATACAGCGACGAGCACCGCTCCTGGATCGCGGCCAACACCAACGAGGAGGGATTCTCCGGCTCCCTGCATGAGGCGCTCAAGGGGGCCGACGTCTTTGTCGGTGTCAGCGCGCCGCATGTGATCGGCGAAGAGCAGGTGGCATCCATGGCCGAGGACGCTATTGTGTTCGCCATGGCCAACCCCACGCCGGAAATCGACCCGGTCATCGCCTCACGGCACGCAGCTGTGGTGGCCACCGGCCGCAGCGATTTCCCCAACCAGATCAACAACGTCCTGGCCTTCCCCGGGTTCTTCCGCGGGCTGCTGGACGCGGGGGCAGCCGACATCACCCCCGGGATGCTCGTGGCCGCCGCCGAGGCGATCGCGAACCGGGTGGCCGACGATGAGCTCAATGCCAGCTACATCATCCCCAGCGTCTTCGACCCCCATGTTGCCGCCGATGTCGCCGCTGCCGTCGCCGGCGCAGCCCACGCCGCCTCCGCCGTAGCCGCGAAAGCCTGATTCACAGCCTAAGGAAAGGACCCGGACAATGGCCCTCATAGTCACAGACCAGCACCCGATCGCCCGCGCCGAAGAAATTCTGAATCCGGAAGCATTGGCATTCATAGCTGAGCTGCACCAGCACTTCGCCGCCACCCGCACCGACCTGCTCAAGGCCCGCCTGGTGAAGCGCGAGCACGTGGCCCGGACCGGGAAGCTTGATTTCCTGCCGGAGACCCGCGACATCCGGGAGGGCGACTGGAGAGTTGCCGCCGCCCCGGCAGCGCTGCAGGACCGCCGCGTGGAAATGACCGGCCCCGCTTCGCCGGCCAAGATGGCGATAAATGCCTTGAACTCCGGGGCGAAAGTCTGGCTGGCCGACCTCGAGGACGCCAGCACCCCCACCTGGTCCAACGTGATTGACGCACTCCTGAACCTCCGCGACGCAGCAAATGGCACCCTGGCGTACACCTCCCCGGAAGGGAAGGAATACACGCTCCGGACCGATGCCCCGCTGGCCGTGGTCGTGGCGCGCCCGCGCGGCTGGCACCTGGACGAGCGCCACCTGCTCATTAACGGGCAACCGGCGGTGGGCGCGCTGGTGGACTTCGGCCTGCACTTCTTCCACACCGCCAGGCAGCTGCTGGCGAATGGCCAGGGCCCGTATTACTACCTGCCCAAAATGGAGAGCCACCTCGAGGCCCGCCTCTGGAACGAGATCTTCGTCTTCGCCCAGGACTACCTCGGCATCCCGCAAGGCAGCATCCGCGCCACCGTCCTGATCGAGACCATCCCGGCCGCGTTCGAGATGGATGAGATCCTCTACGAACTCCGCGACCACGCCTCCGGCCTGAACGCCGGGCGCTGGGATTACCTGTTCAGCATCATCAAGTACTTCCGCGACGCCGGCCCGCGCTTTGTGCTGCCGGACCGCGCCACCGTAGCCATGACCGCGCCGTTTATGCGCGCCTACACGGACCTGCTGGTCAAGACCTGCCACCACCGCGGCGCCTTCGCGATGGGCGGCATGGCGGCTGTGATCCCCAACCGCCGCGAACCGGAGGTGACAGCCCAGGCCTTCGAGAAGGTGCGCGCGGACAAGACCCGCGAGGCGAACGACGGCTTTGACGGATCCTGGGTTGCCCACCCGGACCTCGTCCCGGTCTGCCGGGACGTCTTCGACGCGGTCCTGGGCGAGCGGCCGAACCAGCTGGACAAGCAGCGCCCGGAAGTCTCGGTCACCGTGGACCAGCTCCTGGACATCCCGTCCGCCGGCGGTACCGTCACCGAGGCGGGCCTGCGCCTGAACCTCTACGTCGCCGTCGCCTACACCGCGGTGTGGATCTCGGGAAACGGCGCCGTCGCCATCCAGAACCTGATGGAGGACGCCGCGACAGCGGAGATCTCCCGCTCGCAGGTCTGGCAGCAGATCCGCAACCGGGTGGTCCTCACTGACACCGGCCGGACCGTAACCCGCGAGCTGGTGTCCGGAATCCTCGCCGAGGAAACCGGGAGGCTCCGCGGCGAGGTGGGCGAGGAAGCGTTCGCAAAGCACTACCTCCCCGCCAGCAAGCTCATCGGGGATATCTGCCTTTCAGAGGAGTACACGGACTTCCTCACCACGCCGGCCTATGAACTGGTGGGCTGATAAATGGGCATCAACGCTTCCTTGAGTGCCAAGGACCTTACACACATCGACGCCCAGCTAGCGGCAACGGATGAGCTGCTGGAGCGGAACTACCCGGGAGACGACGGCACCCGCCAGCCAGTGCACACCGTCTATGTCCCGGCCGACCGCTTCACGCCGGGCTTCGCCGCCGACTGGGGCGCCCGGGCGCTGGCCGCGGCCGACGCCCACGGCGGACTGGAGCGGCTCGGCACCCTGCTCGGCCAGGACCCCGAGCTTGCCCACGCCGTGGCAACCCGCGTCGCCGCGAAGCTGGGCAGCGAACCGATCGAGGATCTCCGGCTGGACTTCGAGGACGGCTACGGGGACCGCGGTGACGATGCCGAAGACGCGGCCGCCGTCGCCGCCGCGGCAGCCGTCGCCGCTGCAGTGGCGGACGGCAGCGCCCCGCCATTCATCGGGATCCGGTTCAAGTGCTTCGAGGCGCCCACCCGCGCCCGCGGCCTGCGCACCCTGGACCTGTTTGTCTCCGGCCTGGCTGCCGCCGGCGAGCTGCCGGAAGGACTCGTCCTCACCCTGCCCAAGGTCACCACCGTGGCGCAGGTGCAGGCAATGGACTTCGCCGTGTCCCGGCTGGAGGAAATCCACTCGCTGCCCGCAGGCCGTCTGCGCTTTGAGGTCCAGGTCGAGACGCCGCAGCTGATCCTGGGCCCGGACGGCACGTCCCCGGTGGCGCAACTGCCGCACGCCGTCCCCGGACGGATCAGCGCCCTGCACTACGGGACCTACGACTACTCGGCATCGCTGCAGATCTCCGCGGAATACCAGTCGATGGAACACCCGGTGGCCGACTACGCCAAAGAGGTGATGCAGCTTGCCGTCGCCGGTACCGGCATCCGGCTTTCCGACGGCTCCACCAATGTCATCCCCGTCGGCGACGGGGTGCTGGACGCCTGGCGGCTACACGGCCGGCTGGTCCGCCGCTCGCTGGAACGCGGGTACTACCAGGGCTGGGATCTCCACCCCGCCCAGCTGCCCAGCCGCTTCGCCGCCACCTACGCGTTCTACCGGCAGGGCCTTCCCGCCGCAGCCGCGCGGCTCCGCAACTATGTGGAGCGGATCGAGGGCAGCGTCATGGACGAACCCGCCACCGCCAGGGCCCTCGCGGCCTTCGTGCTGCGCGGCGTCCAGTGCGGGGCCGCCGGAACGGAGGAAGTCCGCCAACTCACCGGCCTTGGGCTGCCCCAACTGACCACACTGGCCCACCCCCGGCTGGCCCAGCCTGCCGGCTCCCCCAACCACTGACCGTTGACTGACCTCTTCACAAAGGAGCGCACCCCATGAGCAACTATTTTTCCCCCGAAGGCGGCCTGCCGCCGCAGACCCAGCTCCTCACCGACCGCGCCGTCGTCAAAGAGGCCTACACCGTCATCCCCAAAGGCGTGCTGCGCGACATTGTCACCAGCAACCTCCCCGGCTGGACCAAAACCCGTGCCTGGATCATCGCCCGGCCCATCGCCGGCTTCGCCACGACCTTCTCGCAGCTGATCGTTGAAGTGGCCCCGGGCGGCGGCAGCGACAAGCCCGAGGCAGAGACCGGCGTCGAGGGCGTCATCTTCCTCACCAAAGGCGCACTCACGCTGACGCTCGACGGCGAGATCCACCACTTGGGGGCCGGCGGCTACGCCTACCTCGCCGCGGGCTCGGACTGGAAAGTCTCCAACGATGCCGCCCCCGGGGAGGCTGCCAGTTTCCAGTGGATCCGCAAGGCCTATGAGCCGCTGGACGGCTTCACGGCGAAGTCCTTTGTGACCCGCGATCAGGACGTCGAGCCCCGGCCCATGCCGGGCACCAACGGCGCCTGGGCCACCACGCGCTTCGTCGACCCGGACGATATGGCGCACGACATGCACGTCAACATCGTCACGTTCCAGCCCGGCGGCTCCATCCCGTTCGCCGAAACCCACGTGATGGAACACGGCCTCTTTGTCCTCGAGGGCAAGGCCGTCTACCGGCTCAACGACGACTGGGTGGAAGTCGAGGCCGGTGACTTCATGTGGCTCCGCGCCTTCTGCCCGCAGGCCTGCTATGCCGGCGGACCGGGCCCGTTCCGCTACCTGCTCTACAAGGACGTCAACCGGCAGATCCGCCTCACCTGAGCACGGCCGAGGCAGTGGGCCCGCGCCGCCTGGCGGCCGGGCCCCTGGCGGTGGTTCTGGGTCTTAGCGGCGCTTGCTAGCCTGAGGCTGTGAAATACGAATCGCTGTGGATCGGAATGCTCATTGGCGCCGCGCTCGGCCTTGCCATCGGAGTTGCCACCGCGGACAAGCCGTTCACGGGCCTGTTGATCGGCATTGGCGTCGGGGCGCTCGTGGGCCTGGCGGCCCGGAAGGATCCCTCCAAGGGGTAGAGAAATCCCCCTACCGACACACCACCCGGGGCAGATGGCTGTGCCCGAACAGGCAGGTCCCGCGCGATCGCCTGCAGCCGCATATCGCCTTAACGCACCCCTTGACTCTGGCACCCTACCTTCTCTAAACTTTTCATAAAGCAGAATCTTTATTCCATAAAGTGGAAACTAGGCCGGACGACATAGACTCTGGCTCCAGCTCCCACCCACAGCGGAAAGAACCCACCATGACGTACACCGTGAACTGCTCCATCCTGCTGACCGAGCTGCCCCTCCTCGAGCGGCCCGCCGCGGCGAAAGCCGCCGGCTTCGACGCCGTCGAGTTCTGGTGGCCCTTCGCGGCCTCGGTCCCCGGGGACGCCGAGCTCACCCGCTTCGAGCAGGCCATCACCGACGCCGGGGTCCAGCTCACCGGCCTCAACTTCAACGCGGGCGACATGCCCGGCGGCGACCGCGGCCTGGTGTCCTGGATGGGCCGCAACTCGGAGTTCAAGGACAACATCGACGTGGTGGCCGGCATCGGCGGTCGGCTCGGCTGCAGATCCTTCAACGCCCTCTACGGCAACCGGCAGGACGGACACACGCCTGAGGCGCAGGACGAACTGGCGGTCCGGAACCTCGCCGCCGCGGCCGAGGGGGTCGCCCGGATCGGCGGCAACGTACTGCTCGAACCGGTCAGCGGCGCCCCGCGCTACCCGCTCCTCAAGGCCGCGGACGCCGTTCAGGTCATCTCCCGGGTGAAGGAGGAGACCGGTGCGGCGAACATCAAGCTCCTCGCCGACTTCTACCACCTGTCGGTCAACGGCGACGACGTTGCCGCCGTCATCGAAAAGCACGCCAAAGACTTCGGCCACATCCAGATCGCCGACAACCCCGGCCGCGGGGCTCCCGGAACCGGTGAGCTGCCCCTCGGCGAGTGGATCGCCCGCAGCCGCCAACTCGGCTACGACGGCTACATCGGCCTCGAATACAAGGCGCCTGCGGAAACCGCCTTCGCCTGGGCCATCCGCCAGCGCGCGGCCCGCTGACCATTCCTCTCCGCCTCCGGTGCGAACCAGTCGCGCCACCGCCAAACTTCAGTGAAGGAACCATCATGAGCAACGTTGCAGTCATCGGACTCGGAATCATGGGCCTGCCCATGGCCATCAACCTGGTCAACGCCGGCCACAACGTCACCGGCTTTAACCGCAGCCAGGACAAGATCGACAAGCTGGTCTCCGCAGGCGGCGTCGGCGCGGCCAGCATTGCCGACGCCGTCAAGGACGCCGACGTCGTTCTCACCATGGTGCCGGACTCCCCCGACGTCGAGGGCGTCGTCAGCGGCCCCGACGGGGTGTTCGCCACCGCCAAACGTGGCGCCCTGTGGGTTGATGCCAGCAGCATCCGCCCGGACGTTGCCAAGCGGCTTGCCGGCGACGCGAGGGCAGCCGGCCTCCGGGCCCTGGATGCCCCGGTCTCCGGCGGTGAACAGGGCGCCATCGATGCCGCCCTGTCCATCATGGTGGGCGGCGAAGCGGCGGATTTCGAGGCCGCCCAGGATGTCCTCACCGCGGTGGGCAAGACCATCGTCCACGTGGGCCCGTCCGGCTCCGGCCAGACCGTCAAGGCAGCCAACCAGCTGATCGTCGCCGTCAACATCGAGGTCCTGGCCGAGGCCATCGCCTTCCTCGAGGCCTACGGAGTCGACACGGACGCGGCCCTCAAGGTCCTTGGCGGCGGACTCGCCGGCTCCAAGGTCCTGGACCAGAAGGGCCAGAAGATGCTGGACCGCAACTTCGACCCCGGCTTCCGCCTGTCCCTGCACCACAAAGACCTCGGCATCGTCACCTCGGCCGCCCGCGAAGCCAGCGTCGCCATACCCCTGGGCGCCGTCGTCGCGCAACTCGTCGCTGCCAGCGTCAACCAGGGCGACGGCGGGCTGGACCACTCCGGGCTCTTCAAGCAGGTCCTGCAGCTCAGCGGCCGCCAGTAAGCAACGCGGCCCGGGCAACCGCCCGGTCCACCCCGGCCACACCGCCCGACCCGGCCCCAACCATCCCAGCCACCGCCGTCCGGGGGCCCTTCGACACGGACACGCCGGCCGCCGTCGTGATTTACGACGCCGGCACCCCCAAAGTGCCCCGCGACCGTTCGCGGGCCTTCCTTCCGCACACCCAAAAACAGATTTCCAAGGAGAACCCCATGCCTAAGATGCGCACCGTTGACGCTGCCGTCGCCATCCTGGAAAAGGAGGGCGCCACCGAGGCGTTCGGCCTGCCAGGGGCGGCCATCAACCCGTTCTACTCCGCCATGCGGAACCACGGCGGCATCCGCCACACCCTGGCCCGCCACGTTGAAGGCGCCAGCCACATGGCGGACGGCTACAGCCGGGCCCAGGACGGGAACATCGGCATCTGCATCGGCACCTCCGGGCCTGCCGGCACCGACATGATCACCGGGCTGTACGCGGCCTGGGCCGATTCCGTCCCCATGCTCTGCCTCACCGGCCAGGCCCCGGTGGCCAAACTGCACAAGGAGGACTTCCAGGCCGTGGACATCGAGTCCATCGCCAAGCCCGTCACCAAGATGGCCATGACCGTCCGGGAACCGGGCCAGGTTCCGGGTGCCTTCCAGAAGGCCTTCCAGCTAATGCGCTCCGGCCGCCCGGGCCCGGTGCTCCTGGATCTGCCCATCGATGTCCAGCTGGCCGAGATCGAGTTCGACATCGACGCCTACGAACCCCTGGCCGTCGAGAAGCCGCGCGCCAGCCGCCGGCAGCTGGAAAAGGCGCTGGACCTGCTGACCGCGGCGAAGCACCCGCTGATCGTGGCCGGCGGCGGCATCATCAACGCCGGCGCATCCGCCGAACTGGTGGAGCTGGCCGAGCTGCTGGGCGTGCCGGTCATTCCCACCCTGATGGGCTGGGGCGCGATCCCCGACGACCACCCGCTGATGGCGGGCATGGCCGGCCTGCAGACCTCGCACCGGTACGGCAATGAGACCCTGCTGGCGTCCGACTTCGTCATCGGCATCGGCAACCGCTGGGCCAACCGCCACACCGGCGGCCTGGACACCTACACGGCCGGCCGCACGTTCGTGCACATCGACATCGAGCCCACCCAGATCGGCCGCGTGTTCTCCCCGGACCTGGGCATCGCCTCCGACGCCGGGGCCGCCCTGGCGGGCCTCGTGGAACTGGCCCGCGAACGCCAGGCCGCGGGCACCCTGCCGGACTATTCCGGCTGGGCCGCCGACTGCGCGGAACGCAAGGCCACCCTGCACCGCAAAACGCACTTCGAGAACATCCCGATCAAGCCGCAGCGCGTGTACGAGGAGATGAACAAAGCGTTCGGCAAGGACACCACCTACGTCTCCACGATCGGCCTGTCGCAGATCGCCGGCGCCCAGATGCTGCACGTGTTCGGGCCGCGCAAGTGGATCAACGCCGGCCAGGCCGGTCCGCTGGGCTGGACAGCCCCGGCCGCCCTGGGTGTGGTGCGCGGCAAGCCGGGGGCGACCGTCGTCGCGCTGTCCGGTGACTACGATTTCCAGTTCATGATCGAGGAACTGGCCGTCGGCGCGCAGTTCAACCTGCCCTACATCCACGTGGTGGTCAACAACTCCTACCTGGGCCTGATCCGCCAGTCCCAGCGCGGCTTCAGCATGGAGCAGAACGTGTCCCTGGCGTTCGAGAACATCAACTCCACGGATCTCTCCGCGACCGCCAGCGGCTACGGCGTGGACCACATCAAGGTGGCCGAGGGCCTGGGCTGCAAGGCCATCCGGGTGGAGGACCCCAGCGACCTGGCCTCCGCCTTCGACAAGGCCCAGGCCCTGATGGGCGAGTTCCGGGTTCCCGTGGTGGTGGAAGTAATCCTGGAGAAGATCACCAATATCTCCATGGGTGTGGAAATCAACGCCGTCAACGAGTTCGAGGCACTGGCTGAGACCCGCGGGGACGCCCCCACCGCCATCCTGGCCCTGCAGGGCTAAGAAATGCGCATTGTCATAGCTCCGGACAAGTTCAAAGGATCGCTCTCCGCGCCGGACGTCGCGCGGCACCTGGCAGCAGGACTGCAGGCGGCAACCGGGTCCAACCTGGATGTTCTCCTGATTCCGGTGGCCGACGGCGGCGAGGGGACCCTGGATGCCGCCGTCGGCTCCGGCTTCACCCGCCGCAGCGCCGTCGTCAGCGGACCCACCGGGCAGCCGGTGACAGCGGACTTCGCGGTCCGCGGCCGGGAGGCGGTCATCGAGATGGCGGCCGCCTCCGGGCTCGCGCTCCTGCCCGGTGCCGGCCCCGACTCCGCCAGCGCCACGGGCGCCACCAGCCTGGGCACCGGGGAACTGATCCGCGCGGCCCTGGATGCAGGCTGCCGGCAGATCATCCTCGGTGTGGGCGGCAGCGCGAACACCGACGGCGGGGCCGGCGTCCTGCAGGGGCTCGGCGCCCGGTTCCTCGACAGCCAGGGCAACGAACTTCCCCACGGCGGCGCGGCGCTGTCGCGGCTGGAGCGGATCGACTTCGCGGGCTTCGACCCCCGGCTGGAGGAAGCCCGCTTTGTGCTGGCCAGCGACGTCGACAACCCGCTGCTTGGCCCCGAGGGCGCCGCCGCGATCTTCGGACCGCAGAAGGGCGCCGGCCCCGCGGACGTGGATGCCCTCGACGCCGCGCTGGCCCGCTTCGTGGACGTGCTTACGGCGGAAATCGGGCCGCGGGCGGTCAAAGCCGCACAGTCCCCCGGCGCCGGGGCAGCCGGCGGGGTGGGCTACGCCGCCATCGCCGCGCTGGCGGCCACGCGCCGGCCGGGCATCGACGTCGTCCTCGAATTCACTGACCTGGCAGAGCGCCTGGCAGGCGCGGACCTGGTGATCACCGGCGAAGGAAGCCTGGATCAGCAAAGCCTGCTGGGCAAGACGCCGATCGGAGTCGCGCGGGCGGCCGCACGGGCAGGCGTCCCGGTCATCGCCGTCTGCGGACGCACCACGCTGGGCGCGGAGGAGCTCGCCGAATCCGGCTTCCGCGAGGTGCACGCTTTGACCGAGCTCGAAAGCAATGTAGACACATGTATAGCGCAGGCGGCAGCGCTGCTGGAACGCCTGGGGCGGAACATCGGCCTGCAGCTGGCGGCAACGGCCGGAGAACCCGCGGCAGTGAGCAAGGAGCGCCTGAATGCCTGAAGAAACCTTTGACCTCGTCATCCGGGGGCAGCGCGTCCTCACCACGGCCGGGATCGCGCCGCGCGAAGTGGGAGTGCGCGGCGGCACGATTGTTGCCCTCGAACCGCTCGGCAACTGCCTGTCCGGCGCGCGAGTCATTGAGCTCGCCGACGACGAAACCCTGCTTCCCGGCCTGGTGGACACCCACGTCCACGTCAACGAGCCCGGCCGCACCGACTGGGAGGGCTTCGCCTCCGCCACCCGGGCCGCTGCCGCCGGCGGCGTGACCACCATCATCGACATGCCGCTCAATTCCATCCCGCCCACCACCACGGTGGAAGGCCTCAAACTCAAACGCGAGGTAGCCGAGGAACAGGCGTTCATTGACGTCGGGTTCTGGGGCGGAGCCATTCCCGGCAACAAGGCGGCCCTCCGGCCGCTGCATGACGAGGGCGTCTTCGGCTTCAAGTGTTTCCTGCTGCACTCCGGTGTGGACGAGTTCCCGCACCTGGACGCGGACGAGATGGAGGAGGACATGGCCGAACTCAAGTCCTTCGATTCGCTCATGATCGTCCATGCCGAGGATTCCCGTGCGATCGACCGGGCCCCGCATCCGGGCGGCGACCAGTACGCAAAATTCCTGGCGTCCCGGCCGCGCGGCGCCGAGAACAAAGCCATCGCCGAGGTGATTGAACGTGCCCGCTGGACCGGTGCCCGCGCCCACATCCTGCACCTGTCATCCTCGGACGCGCTGCCCATGATCGCCAGCGCCAAGCGCGACGGCGTCAACCTCACCGTGGAGACCTGCCCGCATTACCTCACCCTGATGGCCGAGGAAATCCCCAACGGGGCCACCGCGTACAAGTGCTGCCCGCCCATCCGCGAGGCCTCCAACCGGGAGCTGCTCTGGCAGGGCCTTCAGGACGGCACCATCGACTGCATCGTCTCGGACCACTCCCCGTCCACCCTGGACCTCAAGGACCTGGACAACGGCGACTTCGCCGTGGCCTGGGGCGGGGTCTCCTCGCTCCAGCTGGGCCTGTCCCTGATCTGGACGGAGGCCCGGCACCGCGGCATCCCGCTGGAACAGGTGGTGTCCTGGATGGCGCGGAAGCCCGCCGAACTCGCCCGGCTGAACACCAAGGGCCAGCTGGCCCTGGGATACGACGCCGACTTCTCCGTCTTCGCCCCCGACGAGGCTTTCGTGGTCGATGTTTCCAAACTCAAGCACAAGAACCCCATCACCCCCTACGACGGCAAGGCACTCTCCGGCGTGGTCCGCAGAACCTTCCTGCGCGGACAGGAGATCGACGGCCGGACCCCCGGCGGAAGGCTGCTCCGCCGCGGCGGAGTCTGACGGCCGCCATGGCAACCGAAGCCCATTCCCCGAGAGGCATATATCCGGGGCCGACCTTCGGGCCGCGGCTGAGGGCGCACGGTCTGGCCGTTTGGGTGACTCCCGGCGGCCAGGAAACAGGTGACGCCGAGCTGGCCCGCGCCGCCCGGCTGCTGCTGGAACGCGCCCTGAGACTTGTCCCGGAGGCCGAAGTCCACAGCTGGCCCACCCCCGAAGCTGCGCCACCGGCCGGTTCCGCCAGCCTCGTGAGCGTCGACCTTGCTGCGGGTGAGGTGCGACTGGACGGGCAGCGGGTGCCGCTGACCGGCGTGGAATTCAGGCTGCTGCGGTACCTGGTGGAGAATTGCTCCCGCATCGTGGGCCGGGAAGAGCTGCGGCTGTTCCTTGAATCGTTCGACTCGCCCGCGGCGGCCTCCCGCTCCATCGACGTCTACGTGGGGCGCGTGCGGCGCAAGCTGCGCGGCGGGCGGCACGCCATCACCACCGTGCGTGGCGGCGGCTACCAGTTTGTGCCCGGACTTCATACCAAAGTGCGCGGGCCGGCGGAATACAGCATCTGAACCAGGGGTTGTGCATCAGCAGCCCCTCTTTGTCCCCAGAGCGAGCTCCACCGACAGCCCCCAAGACCCCCCACCCCGAAGGATCCCCATGAGCACCAACCCCACCGTCAAGCTCCAGCCCGGAACCCCTGCCCCGGAATTCACGCTTCCGGACGCCGCAGGACAGAAGGTTTCGCTGGCCGATTACCGCGGCAAAAACGTCATCGTGTACTTCTACCCCAAGGCCGCCACCCCGGGCTGCACCACCGAGGCCTGCGATTTCCGCGACAGCCTGGCCTCCCTGCAGGGTTCCGGCTATGAGGTGCTGGGCATCTCCCCCGACGCCCCCGGGGCACTGGCCCGGTTCACCGGCGACTTCGCCCTGACATTCCCGCTGCTCGCCGACGAAGACCATGCCGTGGCGCTGGCCTACGGCGCCTGGGGCGAGAAACTCGTCAACGGCGAGGTCACCGAAGCGATCGTCCGCTCCACCGTGGTCCTCGACCCCGAGGGCAAGGTGACCCTGGCGCAGTACCAGGTCAAGGCGCAGGGCCACGTCGCCGCGCTGAAGGAAGAGCTCGGCGTCTAGCCGCCTTGCGATTCCGCGGCGCTTTCGGACGCGCGCACCCCGGATCCGAGCCGCGCCTGTCCGAAAACGCGGCGGAAACCGGCTATGCCCGCGTCCCTGCCACGATGGTGGCCGAGGAGCGGAGCCGGATGGCGCCGTTGTGCTCGTAGCGGCCGAGCAGCTGGAAGACCTCGGAACGTATCAGCTCCCGGGATTCCGCGTCCGAGCTGGCCAGGCCCATCGCAACGGTGGTCGCAATGTCGGTCATGAACTCCCAGTAGCGATCCGGGGATTCGTGCACCAGGTCCGTGCTGACTTTCCGTTCGCTGACGTCGACGAGGCCGGCCTCGCGGAACCTGCTGGTCATCAGTCCTGCCGCTGCATACCGGAACAACCCCGGTGTCCCCGGGGGCGGCGGCGGGAGTTCCGTGTGGTGGGCCAGCGTGCCCAGGATCAGGCTTGCCCACGGGTTTTCCGCGGCCCGGCCCCACACGGCGGCGGTTATCCGCGCCCCGGGCCTGGCCGTCCGGACCATCTCCCGGAGCGCCGGCGCCATCGCGGGGAAGAACATGAATCCGAAGCGGCAAAACACAGCGTCGAAGGATTCATCTTCCAACGGCAGCGCGGCGGCATCGCAGACCTCGAACCGGACGTTGTGAAGGCCCCTGGCCTGCGCCTTGAGCTCGGCCACCTTGAGCATCCCGGCGGAAATGTCAGTCAGGACCACCTGGCCGTCCGGCACCAGGGCCGCCGCCGTGAGCCCGGGCTCGCCCGTCCCTGACGCAACGTCCAGCACCGAGGCACCCGGCTGCAGCCGCGCCTCCTCAATAAGGGCGTCGCCGAACGGACCGTGCCAGCCGAGCAGTTCCGCATCCCATTTCTGCCAGCCTGCTGCGAACTGGTCCCAGATGATGCGCTGCTGGTCACGGATGCTGTCCGCTGTGACTGACATGGTGCGACTCCTCACGCCCGGACCGCACCCTCCCCCAACCACTAGTGTGCTCCCGCCTCCCCGGCGGGAGCAATGGCTGCCCGGGGCAGTAGGCTTAACGGCATGTCTACCCCCGAAAACCCCGGCACCGCAGGCGAGCAGCACGTCCCCGAACGGCGCGAAATCACCGTGCGCCGGGCGCCGAAGTACGTGCCGTTCCTGGTCCTGGGCGGGCTCCTGGGCTTCGCCGTGGCTGCCTTCCTCGCCTACGGACTCCCGGGCGATGAAAGCTATGATGCCAGCGCCGTTTTCGGCTTTTTCATGATCATGTGCGGCGCGGGCGGCGTCATCCTCGGCGGCGTCGCGGCGCTCGTCCTGGACCGGGTCAGTGTCCGCCGGGCCAAGCGCGCCGTCGTCGAATCCGTACCCGATTCTGTGCCCGGCACCGGGGACCAGCCGGGGGCCTGAGCCGGCCACAGGTCATAAACCGGCCGCCGGGAAAGTCCCAGCGCACAACGTGAGATAATCGACCAGTGGCACGCGGCGATGGAAAACTTTCTCATGATCTCCTCCCTGGCGAAAAAGGCCCTCAGGACGCTTGCGGCGTCTTTGGGGTCTGGGCTCCCGGCGAAGAGGTTGCAAAACTCACCTATTACGGGCTGTATGCACTACAGCACCGCGGTCAGGAGTCGGCTGGTATAGCAACCAGTGACGGCAAGCGGATCAACGTCTACAAGGACATGGGCCTCGTTTCCCAGGTCTTCGACGAGACCACGCTCAACACCCTGACCGGGCACCTGGCCGTCGGCCACTGCCGCTATTCCACTACCGGTGCCAGCCATTGGGCCAATGCGCAGCCCACCCTGGGCGCCACCGCCACAGGTACTGTCGCCCTGGCCCACAACGGCAACCTCACCAACACCGCCGAGCTCAAGGCCATGATCGAGGGCCGCAACGGCGGCCAGCTCAGCGGCGAAATGAAGCAAGGGAACACCTCGGACACCGCCCTCGTCACGGCCCTGCTGGAGGGCGAAGAGGGCAAGTCGCTCGAACAGACCGCCATGGAGCTGCTGCCCAAGATCAAGGGCGGCTTCTGCTTTGTCTTCATGGATGAAGGCACCCTCTACGCAGCCCGCGATACCTACGGAATCCGCCCGCTCTGCCTGGGCCGGCTGGAGCGCGGCTGGGTGGTCGCATCCGAGCAGTCCGCCCTCGCCACGGTCGGCGCCAGCTTCATCCGCGAAATCGAGCCCGGCGAGTTCATCGCGATCGACGAGGACGGCGTACGCTCCCAGCGCTTCGCCGAGGCGACGCCGGCCGGCTGCGTCTTCGAATATGTCTACCTCGCCCGCCCGGACGCCTCCATTGCCGGACGCTCCGTGTACGAGTCCCGTGTGGAGATGGGCCGCCAACTGGCCCGCGAGAACACCCAGGAAGCGGACATCGTCATCCCGGTCCCGGAATCGGGCACCCCCGCGGCTGTGGGCTACGCCGAGGAATCCGGCATCCCCTTTGCGCATGGTTTCGTGAAGAACTCCTACGTTGGCCGCACCTTCATCCAGCCCTCACAGACGCTGCGCCAGCTGGGCATCCGGCTCAAGCTCAACGCCCTCGAATCGGTGATCCGCGGCAAGCGGGTAGTGGTGGTGGACGACTCGATCGTCCGCGGCAACACGCAGCGCGCGATCGTCCGGATGCTCCGCGAAGCCGGCGCCGCCAGCGTCCATATCAAGATTTCGTCCCCGCCGGTGAAGTGGCCGTGTTTCTATGGCATCGACTTCGCCTCCCGCGCGGAACTGATTGCCAACGGCGCCACCGTCGAAGAAATCACCCAAGCGATCGGCGCCGACTCGCTGGCCTACATCTCCGAAGACGGCATGATCGGCGCCACCCAGCAGCCGCGCGAACGCCTGTGCACCGCCTGCTTCACCGGCCAGTACCCGATCGAGCTGCCTGGCGCTGACAAGCTGGGCAAGAACCTGCTCGAACGCACCGATCTCGGCGGCCTCCCCGCCGCTGCCGGAGACGCCGCCCTCGGCGCCGCCGCGTCGGAAACCGCTGCCGAGGCTGCCGCCGCCATCAGCCCCGACGAGGATCCCGCCGAAAAGGCCGGTGCCACCGGCTGCGACCCGGGCCCGGACGCCGAATTCGAAGAACTGCTCACCGATGACGATCGCATTGATCGTTCCATTGCTGCCGACAAGAAAGAGCCCGTATGACTTCCGCCTCCCCGGCCGCTGACATGAACGCCGCCCAGAACACCGTCGGCATCACCTACGCCTCCGCCGGCGTCGACGTCGAGGCGGGCGACCGCGCCGTCGAACTCATGAAGGATGCCGTCAAGGCCACCCACAACTCCTCGGTGATCGGCGGCGTCGGCGGCTTCGCCGGCCTCTATGACGTCTCGAGGCTGCTCACCTACAAGCGCCCGCTGCTGGCCACCTCCACCGACGGCGTCGGCACCAAGGTCGCCATCGCACAGGCCATGGACATCCACGACACCATCGGCTTCGACCTCGTCGGCATGGTGGTCGATGACATCGTGGTGGTGGGCGCCGAGCCGCTGTACATGACCGACTACATCGCCTGCGGCAAGGTCGTCCCGGAGCGCATCGCGGACATCGTCCGCGGCATCGCGGCCGCCTGCTCCGTCGCCGGCACAGCCCTGGTGGGCGGCGAAACCGCCGAGCATCCGGGCCTGCTGGGCGAGCATGAGTACGACGTCGCCGGTGCCGCCACCGGTGTTGTCGAAGCCGCCGACCTGCTGGGCCCGGACCGTGTCCGCGCCGGCGACGTGGTGATCGGCATGGCCTCCTCGGGCCTGCATTCCAACGGCTACTCCTTGGTCCGCCGCGTCATCAACCACGCTGGCTGGGCCCTGGACCGCCACGTCTCCGAATTCAGCCGCACGCTGGGCGAGGAACTCCTGGAACCGACCCGCGTCTACGCCGCCGACTGCCTGGACCTGGCGCGCACCTTCCCGGTGAGCGGCTCCGCCGCCGGCCAGGCCGTGCACGGCTTCAGCCACGTGACCGGTGGCGGCCTCGCCGCCAACCTGGCCCGCGTCCTGCCGCAGGGCCTGCTGGCCACCGTGGACCGCGCCACCTGGCAACTCCCGGCCATCTTCCGGCTCGTCGCCGAACTGGGCAACGTCCCGCTGGCCGACCTGGAGCGCACGCTGAACCTTGGCGTGGGCATGGTCGCGATCGTCTCGCCCGAGGCTGCCGACGCCGCGGTGAACCGCCTCAACGAACGCGGACTGCCGGCCTGGGTCATGGGCACCGTGGAGCAGAACTCGGATTCGATCATCAAGACCGGCCCGGACTATGTCCAGGGCGCCAAGGGCGTCGACGGCGGCGCCGTCCGGCTGGTCAACGCCTACGCCTAAACCTCATCGAGGGCTCCCCACCTGTCCAAAACGGCGGTTGGGGAGCACTCGATCTGTTTAAGCTCAATCTGCTACCCGGGCTCAGACCTCCAGGATGCTGAACACGCTGCCCTGCGGATCCTCAAGGGTGGCGATGGTGCCGGCTTCGTCGACCTCGTCCGGTTCAATCAGGACTCTGCCGCCGGCAGCCACCGCCGCCGCGACCGCTTCGGCGACGCTGGACACCCCGAAGTACACCTGCCACCCCGGTTTGAGCGTGCCCTCGGCTCCCGCGGGGACTGCGGCGATCCCGGCCACCTCCGCGCCGTCCACCATCAGCGTGGTGTACCTGCCGCCGTCGTCCTGCGGATACTCCGTGACGTCATGCCCGAACAACTGCTGGAAGAACCCGACGGCGGACTGCGGCTCGGGCGTCAGCAGTTCGGCCCAGGCCAGGGCACCCGGTTCCCCGCTGCGGCCGGCACCGAAGTGGCTCCCGGCCTGCCACGCGCCGGTGGTGCCTCCTCCGGACGGGGCGAAGAAGACCATCACCCCGGTTCCGCCCACCGGCTCGGGGCCGAACTCCAGGCTGCCGCCGGCATGGACCAGTCCGTCGGCGAGCTCCCGCGCATCGGAGGACGCGAAGTACACGTTCCACTGCCCCGGCGCTCCGGCGGCCTGCTGCTGCGGGTTCTGCGGCGCGATCACGGTGACCAGGTCCCCGCCCAGGAAAGCCTGCGCGTAGCTGCGCCCGTCGGGGGTGGGCAGGTCCTCGTAGCGCCAGCCGAACACGGCGGCGTAGAAGGCCTTGGCCGCCCCCACGTCACTGGTCTGCAGGTCCGTCCAGCAGATCTCGCCGTCGGTGTACCCCGTGCGAATGGTCATGGCAGCCCTTCCGGAGCAGAAAACCCGCCGTCCGCTCCCCGAGAGGGAGCGGCCGGCGGGCCTGAAATCATGTGGTCGGCAATCCGCTAACGGAAGAGCATGCCGGAAAGAAGTGTCGACTAACCTATCCGACGGGAATCTACCTCGTCGTCGTCCTCTTCCACATCGTCCGCGTACTTATCCACATAGGCCGAATAATCCGGCTCTACAGGCTCATTCGAGAACCGACTCGGTGCACGAACCTCAGAGCTTTTGAGCTCACGCTGAAGCGCAGTGTAGTCAGTGTTCGGGGAATAGTACTTAATATCCCGAGCCTGCTTGGTAGCTTTTGCCTTTTGACGGCCGCGCCCCATGGCGTGACCCCCTTTTGTACTCGGACCGGAGGTGGTCACCATTGGCGTTAGTGAGGCCCCGGAATGTTTGGTCAATTTGTCGTACACCTAGATTACATGCTTTCAGCAGTAACTGCTCCCCGCAGCGGCCGCCGTGGACAGTGTGGCGCACCCCGCAACCCCCGGCGGCGTGCAGCCCGCCCGGCATCTTAGATAGAGTTCCGTAGTGGACTTCCGGAAACGGGTCCCTCCGGCGGGCGCCCAGCCGCGAAAAAGATGCACGGAAGTGGTGAATTCTCAGTGACCGAAGAGAACGAAAGGCCCGGCGGCGGGCCCGGGGTTTCCGCTGCCGGCGCACCCGGAGAACGGTCCGTCCCTGCCGCCCCGGCTGTACCGGCAGTCCCGGCTTTCGAGCCGTCTGCCGTTCCGCCGAAACCGTCGACGCCGCCGACGTCCGCGACGCCGGTCGTACCGGCGGCTGCCCAGGGCGCAACACAGCCTGTGACGCAGCCCGCCCGCCCGTCCGAGCCGCCGGTCAGCCGGCCCGACGCCGGGCAGCCCGGCCCGCGCCAGCGCCGGAGTGACCGGGATGCCCGTAGAGCCGAGGGTCCCCGGCGTGCCCAGGTTGCCTTGGGGTCCGCCGGCGTCGCCCTGGCGGGTGCTGGCAGCGCGGCTTCGGAAAAGGCATCGCAGCTGGCTGGTCTGGTACGCCGGCAAAGCCCCGCGAGAATCGGTGGCGCGGTTGCCGCCGTCGTCGTTATGGGGCTGCTGATCTGGTGGTTGACGTCGCTGGGCGGCGGCAGCAAGCAGCCTGACGCGGGCGCCTCACCCGCGGCGGCCACGACGCCGGCGGCCCCCGCGAGCCGCGGGCCGCTTCCGCTGGAGGGGGTGGGCCCGCTGGACTTCCAGCTCGGCGACTGCTTCAAGGACTTCGATCCGGAGGCGCCGCAGTCCACCATCGTGGATTGCACCGCGGGGCACTCGGCACAGCTGATCGCCATCCACCATTACCAGCAGTCGGACGCTTATCCCGGCCTGCCCGCGCTGAAGGACAAGGGCCGCGAGACCTGCCGCAATGCGCAACTGGCTGCTGCCGCCACCAACTACGACCTGAAGCAGCGCAACGCCTACCCGAGCTCCACGAGCTGGGACAACGGCGACCGCCGCGTCGACTGCTACGTCACCGCGGACAGCGGGAACGTCATCATGGAATCGCTGATTCCTTAGGGACTTCCCGCAGGGCCTTGGGGGCCTCCGGTGCCGCAGGCCCCCACCGGAACCTGCGGGCAGCGAGGGCAACGGGCCCCACACACACAGAACTGCCAGCCGGACCAAAGTCCGGCTGGCAGTTTCCGTTTGAGGCTGGGGGCCTTACTCCTTGCGGCGGACGGAGAGCCCGCTGCCGGTGGAGGCGGCGCCGTCGGGCCGGCCCGACCTTTCGGCACCGCCCAGGGTGAGCTCCGTGAGGTCAGGGGCGGTGTCCACAACCACGGTGTCGCCGTCCGTGATCTCGCCGGCCAGGATGGCCTTGGCCAGCCGGTCCCCAATTTCGCGCTGGACCAGCCGGCGCAGCGGCCGGGCACCGTAGGCCGGGTCGAAGCCCGTCACCGCGAGCCAGGCGCGGGCGCCCTCGGTCACTTCCAGGTTGAGCCGGCGCCCCTTGAGGCGTTCGCCGAGTTCCTTGACCTGCAGCTCCACGATCCGGGACAGCTCCTCGACGGTCAGCGGGTCGAACAGCACCACTTCATCGAGCCGGTTCAGGAACTCGGGCTTGAAGGACGCGTGCACGGTGGCCATCACGGCCTCGCGCTTGGCGTTCGGGTCCAGGGCCGGGTCGACCAGGAACTGGCTGCCCAGGTTGGAGGTCAGGACCAGGATCACGTTGCGGAAGTCCACGGTGCGGCCCTGGCCGTCGGTGAGGCGGCCGTCGTCGAGCACCTGCAGGAGGATGTCGAACACCTCGGGGTGGGCCTTCTCCACCTCGTCCAGCAGCAGCACGGAGTACGGGCGGCGGCGGACGGCCTCGGTGAGCTGGCCGCCTTCCTCATAGCCGACGTAGCCGGGGGGCGCCCCGACGAGGCGGGCCACGGAGTGCTTCTCCGAGTACTCCGACATGTCGATTCGCACCATGGCTCGTTCGTCGTCGAACAGGAAGTCGGCCAGGGCCTTCGCCAGCTCGGTCTTGCCGACGCCGGTGGGGCCGAGGAACAGGAAGGAACCGGTGGGCCGGTTGGGGTCGCTGATCCCGGCCCGGGCGCGGCGGACGGCGTCGGAGACCGCGGTGACAGCCTTGGTCTGGCCGATCAGCCGCTCGCCCAGCACGTGTTCCATCTCCAGCAGCTTCTGGCTCTCGCCCTGCAGCATGCGGCCGGCGGGGATGCCGGTCCAGGCCGAAATCACCTCGGCGATGTCATCGGCGGTGACCTCTTCGGCCACCATAAGGTCCTGCTTGGCGCCGCCGCCGGCCACCCGGGCGGACTCCGCTTCGGCAGCCTCGTTGAGTTCCCGCTCCAGGGCGGGAAGTTCGCCATAGAGGATCCTCGAAGCCGCCTCGAGGTCGCCTTCACGCTGGGATTTTTCGGCGGCGGAGCGCAGTTCGTCGATCCGGGCCTTGAGGTCGCCGACGCGGTTCAGGCCGGCTTTCTCGGCTTCCCAGCGTGCGTTGAGCCCGGCCAGTTCTTCCTTCTTGTCGGCCATGTCCGCCCGGATCGCGGCCAGCCGTTCCACCGACGCGGGATCGGTCTCGTTGGCCAGGGCCAGCTCCTCCATGGTGAGGCGGTCCACGGAGCGGCGCAGCTGGTCGATTTCCTCCGGGGCGGAATCGATCTCCATCCGCAGCCGGGAGGCGGCCTCGTCGACGAGGTCGATGGCCTTGTCCGGCAGCTGCCGGCCGGAGATGTAGCGGTTCGAGAGTGTCGCCGCGGCCACCAGGGCGGAGTCGGCGATGGCGACCTTGTGGTGCGCCTCGTAGCGTTCCTTGAGTCCGCGCAGGATGCCGATGGTGTCCTCCACGCTCGGCTCCCCGACGAAGACCTGCTGGAAGCGGCGTTCCAGCGCCGGGTCCTTCTCGATGTTTTCGCGGTACTCGTCCAGGGTGGTGGCACCGATCAGCCGGAGCTCGCCGCGGGCCAGCATGGGCTTGAGCATGTTGCCGGCGTCCATGGAACTGTCCCCGGACGCGCCGGCCCCGACCACGGTGTGGATCTCGTCGATGAAGGTGACGATCTGGCCCTCGGAGCCCTTGATCTCCTCCAGGACGGCCTTGAGCCGCTCCTCGAATTCGCCTCGGTACTTGGCGCCGGCCACCATGGAGGCGAGGTCCAGGGCGATCAGGGTCTTGCCGCGCAGGCTCTCGGGGACGTCGCCGGCAACGATCCGCTGGGCAAGGCCTTCGACGACGGCGGTCTTGCCGACGCCGGGCTCGCCGATGATGACGGGGTTGTTCTTGGTCCGGCGGCTCAGCACCTGGATGATGCGGCGGATTTCGGCGTCGCGGCCGATCACCGGGTCCAGCTTGCCGGAGCGGGCGATGGCCGTGAGGTCGGTGCCATACTTTTCCAGCGCCTGGAAGGTGTTTTCGGGGTCTGCGGTGTCCACCTTGCGGTCGCCCCGGACCCCCGGCAGGGCAGCGAGCAGGGCCTCGTGGGAGGCCCCGGCGTCACGCATCAGCTTGCCGACGGTGTCACTGCCGGACGCCAGCCCGAGGAGCAGGTGCTCGGTGGAGACGAAGCTGTCGCCGATTCGCTCGGCTTCATTCTGGGCATTCTTGATGGCCTGCAGGGCGGTGCGGGACAGCTGCGGCTGCTGCACTGAACTGCCGGAGGTGGACGGGAGGGCCTTGATGGCCGTGCTGGCCTGGACGCTGACCGAATCCGGGTCCGATCCGGTGGCCCGGAGGAGCGCCACGGCAACGCCTTCACGCTGGTCCATCAGCGCCTTGAGCAGGTGCGCGGGTTCGAGCTGGGGATTGCCCGCCGTCGAGGCGTTCATGGCGGCTGCCGCCAGCGCCTCCTGGCTCTTGGTGGTGAATTTGGCGTCCAAAGAGAGCTCCTTCCGGGAACATACTGGTCTTAAAGTTGAGTGTACTCCGCTCAACTTTGTATTGAGTCCCTTTGGCTCCATGTTTGCCGACAGCGAAACGGCTGTCTAGGGCCGGAGTCCCCCGCAGGCACCTCGGTTACCCCAAACTTCCCGCGCCCCCACCCCTGCGGGACATGCCCTCCGGGCGCGCGGGCCACTGGACATAATGCCAGTATGTCCATTGCTCGGGCCGGGGACTGGACATGCCCTCCGGGGCTGGATCCGCCCAATGGGCATGTCCCCGCAGTGCCGGCCCCAGGAGCGGACATGCCCTCCGGGCGCGCGGGACGCTGGACATAATGCCAGTATGTCCGATGCCCAGGCGCGGGACTGGGCATGTCCCGCGGCGGTGCGGGGCGGGCCCGAGGCTGAATCATCCCGTTAAACCATTTCGACGGTCGGCTCCCCCACGGAGCCGACCGTCGAACGATGGGTGCCGGTCCGATGTCGGCGGACCAGCTCCTGGAGCGGCCAAGGGGGCCGCTCCAGGAGGGAATTTCGCTGTTCATGCATCTTGTCACACACATGACAACTTTGTCACGTGCCGATTTAGGGTTTCCCGTGGGTACTCTTTTGATCATGGATGAGACAGCGGCAGCGCAGCACCACACCACTGGGTCCGTTTTTCTGGACAAGGAGCACCCGGCCGCCTGGCGGGCACTCAACGGCCTCGGCCTGAAGGCCAAGGAGGCCGCCGACGAGGCCGGCCTGGACCGGACGCTGATTGAGCTGCTGAATGTCCGCATCTCCCAGATCAACGGCTGCGCGTACTGCCTGGACCTGCACGTGGGGGACGCCGTGAAGAACGGCGAATCGGCGCAGCGCCTTGCCGTCCTCCCGGCCTGGCGGGACACGGACCTCTTCACCGAGAAGGAACGCGCCGCCCTCACCCTCGCCGAGGCCATCACCAACATCTCGGACGCCCGCGCTCGCGAGCACGACGGCGCCGCCGCCAGGAGACACCTGACGGACGGGGAATTCTCTGCCATCAGCTGGCTGGTCATCGCCATGAATGCCTTCAACCGGGTCTCGATCGTGAGCCAGCACCCCATCCGCAAGGACCGCGGGGAGCCGGGCACCTCCGGCCGCCGTCAGGCCGGGTAGATCGACACCGCCGCCGCCTTGACCACAAAATAGACCGCGAGCCCGGGGGCCAGCCCGAGGTCCGCGGAAGCGGCAGGGGTCACGTCCGCGGACAGTTCGCCGGCGCGGACCCGGATCTGGTCCCCGTGCGGCTCCAGGTCCGTGACGGTGACGCGGAACGAATTCCGCGGGCTGCCGTGCGCCTCGCCCAGGAACACCGACACGGCCGACGGCGGGAACGCCGCCACGCCGGCCTGCCCGGCGTCGAGCGGTCCGTCGTGCTGGCCTGCGAACTCAAGGCCCTCGGCGGACCGGATCCCGGCGGCCGTCACGGTCCCCGACACCAGGTTCAGTCCGGCCAGTCCGGCAGCGAACCGGCTGCGCGGCCGCCGGAGGACGTCGCGGGTGGGCCCGTCTTCGATGATCCGGCCGTCCTCCATCACGATCACCCGGTCCGCGAGCATGTAGGCATCCAGGACGTCGTGGGTGACGATGATGGCGCGCCGCCCGGCGAGCACCCGCTTGAGCAGCCGGCGCAGCAGCGGAGCTGCGTGGATGTCGAGCGCGGACAGCGGTTCATCGAGCAGCAGGACCTCCGGGTTGACGGCCAGGGCTCGGGCGGCCGCCACGCGCTGCGCCTGACCGCCGGACAGTTCCCCTGGCCGCCGGGCGGCGAGGTCGGCGGCGTCGACCTCGGCCAGCCAGTGCCGGGCGGTCTCGCGGGCCTCCCGTTTGGGCACTCCCACGCTGCGGGGTCCGAAGGCGACGTTTTCGAGGGCGCTCAGGTGCGGGAAGAGCAGCGGATCCTGGGCCAGCAGGGCGGTCCCGCGGCGGTGCGGCGCGGTCCAGGTGTGCACGCCCGCGCCGAGCTCGAACAGGACCCGGCCGTTCATTTCGGCCCGGCCGGTGTCCGGGCGGAGCAGCCCGGCGATCACGGCGAGCAGCGTGGATTTCCCGGCCCCGTTCGGCCCGAGCACGGCGACTGTCTCGCCGGGCGCCAGGCTCAGGGAGACCTCGAAGCGGCGGGCGGCAAGGGCGGCGTCGACAGTGAACGTCATGGCGCCACGCTCCCATGATTGCCAGCGCTGCCGGCACTGCGGGCGCTGCCGGAGCCGGCCGGTGCGGGACCCCGGTAGGAGAGCCCGACGACGACGACCGCCACCACGACCAGCAGCAGGGACAGGGCGACGGCGGCGTCGGCGTCGGTCTCGCGCTGCAGGTAGATTTCCAGCGGCAGCGTGCGGGTGACGCCCGGCAGGCTTCCGGCGAAGGTGAGCGTGGCGCCGAATTCGCCCAGGCTCCTCGCGAAGGAGAGCACGGCACCGGACGCGAGCCCCGGCAGGACCAGGGGCAGGGTGACCCGGCGCAGCACGGTGGTGGGGCGCGCGCCGAGGGTTGCGGCGACGGCCTCGTACCGGCTTCCGGCCGACCGGAGGGCGCCTTCGAGACTGACCACGAGGAACGGCAGGGCCACGAACGTCTGGGCGAGTACCACCGCCGTCGTCGAGAACGCGATCTGGATGCCCGCGATTTCGAGGCTCCTGCCCAGCAGGCCCTGGCGGCCGAAGGCGTAGAGCAGCGCGATGCCGCCCACGACCGGCGGCAGGACGAGCGGCAGCAGGACGAAGGACCGCAGCAGCCGCTGGCCCCGGAAGTCGCCGCGGGCCAGCACCAGCGCCAGCGGCACCCCGAAAAGCACGCACAGCACCGTGCTCGCGGCGGCGGTGCGGAGGCTCAGGCCGAGGGCGGTGAGGGACGCTTCGGACGTGACCAGCGGGATGAACTGCGGCCAGTTGACCCTGGCAACCATGGCCGCGAGCGGGAGCAGCACAAACAGTGCCCCGGCGGCGGCAATGGCCACCACCCACCGGGGAATCCCGCTGTACGCGCTGTCTTTCCGGCGATTCATGCGGTCCTAGGGGGTGCCAAAGCCGGCGTCGAGGAGGAGCTGCCGGCCTTCGGGTCCCGTGACCGCCGCGATGAAGGCGGCCGCAAGGTCCTTGTTCCTGCCGGTCCGCAGCGCTGCGACCGGATAGGTGTTGACGGCCTTGGCGGACTCGGCGAAGGGGATTTCCTTCACCTTGGAGCCGGCGGTCTTGACGTCTGTGACGTAGACCAGCCCGGCGTCGGCCTCTCCCGAGATGACTTTGCCCAGGACGTCGGTCACGGATGATTCCTCACTGACCGGCTTAAGCGTGGTGCCGGTTTCCTTCTCGACCGTCTTTGCGGCCGCGCCGCACGGCACCTGCGCCGCGCAGACGACGGTCTTGACGCCTGGCCGGGCCAGGTCGGCAAAGGAGGTGATGGCGGCGGGGTTGCCGGGCGGGACGGCGATGGTCAGCACGTTGCTGGCGAAGTCCCGGGGCGATCCCTCCACCAGCGAGGCGTCGGAGACCTTGGCCATGTTTTTGGCGTCGGCGGAGGCAAAGACATCCGCCGGTGCGCCCTGGCTGATCTGGGTGGCGAGGTCGGAGGAGCCCGCGAAACTGAGGGTCACGGTGGTTCCCGGGTGCGTTGCCTCGAACTGCTTGGCGAGCGCGGTGAAGGGGGCCTTGAGGGAGGCTGCGGCGAAGACGGTGACGGTCTTGGCCCCGGAGTCTCCGGAGGCCGCGCCGCCGTCGCCGGAGGCCGGGCCGCAGGCGGCGAGCGCCGCGGTCAGCGTTCCGGCAGCCAGCAGGGCAGCTGCCCTCCGGACGGCCCTCATATGGCGCCCTTGCCTTTGGGGGTTTCGATGATCACCGTGGTGGCTTTGACGACGGCGGTCGCAACCGAACCAAGTTCCAGGCCGAGTTCGCGCACGGCCTCGCTGCTCATCAGCGACACCACCCGGAACGGCCCGCACTGCAGTTCCACCTGCGCCATCACGGTGTCGGCCGTGATGGCGGTGACGAGCCCCACGAAGCGGTTGCGGGCCGAGCTCCCCGCTTTGGCCGGGTCATCCGGAAGCTGGGCCTGCTCCCGGGCGAGCCGGGCGAGTTCCAGCCCGTCCACAGCGAGCCGCCCGGCGTCGTCCCTGAGCGGGGTGAGGCTTCCGTTCTCGGTCCAGCGCCGGATCGTGTCATCGCTGACACCCAGCAGCCGGGCGGCCTCGGAAACGCGGATATTAGGCATAGGGAAACTATAATCCGCATTTGCGGTGCTTTGGCCTTGCTGAGTCCGCAGATTCGGACCCCTGATGCTCCGGGCCCTGCCGGTCCGTAGCCGTGTCCCCTAGCCCCGGCACCGCCGTCGGACTTAAAATTCCTGGGAGGGGTGGAGCCGCGGTCGCCGAGGAGCACCGCCGTGAAGTGGATTACACCTGTTGACCCTGGCTATGACGAGTCCAGGACACTGTTCAACGCCATGATCGACCGCCGGCCGGCGGTAATCGCCCCCTGCAGCACCCCCGCCGAGGTCGCCGGGGCCCTGCGCCACGCGAAGGACAACCACCTTGCCGTCGCGATCCGCGCCGGCGGGCACTCCGTGGCCGGCATGTCAATGAACGACGGCGGCCTCGTAGTGGACGTGCGCCCGATGAAATCCGCCAGGGTGGACCCCGAAGCGCGCACGGTCACGGCCGGCGCCGGCCTGACGTGCGGGGAGTTTGACCGGGCCACCCAGGAGCACGGACTTGCCCTCACCGGCGGCCGGGTCTCCACCACGGGTCTTGCCGGCTTCACCCTCGGCGGCGGCTCCGGCTGGCTGGAGCGGGCCTTCGGCTTTGCCTGTGATGACCTGATATCCGTGGACCTGGTCACCGCCGACGGGGACCAGGTGACGGCCAGCGCGACGGAAAACCCCGAACTGTTCTGGGCACTGCACGGCGGCGGCGGGAACTTCGGCGTCGCCACGTCCTTCACCTTTGGCCTGCACCGGCTCGGACCGACGGTCCACGCGGGCCTGATGCTGTGGCCGGGCGATGCGGCTGCCGAGGTAAGCCGCGGCTACCGGGAACTGGCACTCGCGGCGCCCAACGAGGAGTCCGCAACCATGGCATTCCTCACTGCCCCGCCCGAACCCTTCGTGCCTCCGGAGATGGTCGGCAAGATGGCGGCCGGCGTCGTCTACGTGTACGCCGGGGACACCGCGGAGGGTGCCGAACACGCCAAGCCCTACCGCGCGCTGGGCCCGGCCGTGGAACTCCTCGGGGACACCAGCTATGCCGATTTCCAGTGCTCCCTCGACGACCCGCCGGGCAAGTACAACTACTGGAGCGCGGACTACCACAACGAGCTTTCCGATGATGCCCTCGACGTGATCATCGACTCGGCCCGCAACCTGCCGGGTCCCAGTTCCCAGCAGCTGCTGGTCCACTGGGGCGGCGCGGTGGGAGGCGCCGGCGCGGCCACCACTCCGCTGCTGAACCGGAACGCCAGCTGGGTGACCCATCCCTTCGGTCTGGGCGACACTCCCCAGTGCGGGCAGGACGCGAGGACCTGGGTCAAAAGGTTCCGGCAGAACATCTCGCCCTACGCGACCGGCGGCGTGTGGCTGAACTTCATCGGTGACGAGGGCCAGGAGCGGGTCCGGTCAGCCTTCGGCGAGGAGAACTACAACCGGCTGGCCCGGGTGAAACGGGAGTTCGATCCGGAAAACATCTTCCGCGGCAACCAGAACATCCTGCCGGCCGCGTCCTGACCGCGGCCTGTCCCCCGGGCTTGCACCTCCGGCTGTGAGACGGTTGGTAAGAAACATGACCATCCGACAGCGGGAGACAAAACAGCATGGCCAGTCCGGAAGCGACAACCCCCTGGAGCGACAGCCTGGGCCGCGCCAGCATCAGGACCGCGCAGGTCCTCCTGCTGCTGGTCCTCGCAGTGGTGGTGGTCTATGCCCTGATCCAGGTGCGGCTCGTGGTGATTCCGGCGCTGCTGGCCCTGATCCTGGCCGCCGCGATCGCGCCCTTCGTCCACTGGCTGCGCCGCCGCGGCTGGCCCGGCACGGCCGCCACGACCTTCTCGTTCCTGGCGCTGCTTCTCGCGTTCGGGGCAGTGATCGCCGGCATCGTCTTCGCCGTGATGAGCCAGGCCGACGAACTCTCCAGCAAGGCCACGGAGGGCTTCGACCGGGTCTATGACTTCATCCGCACGGGCCCCATCCCGGTCGATGACCAGCAGATCCAGCAAGCGCGCGACGCCGTCGTCGACTTCGCCACCAGCAGCACCGTCGGCGCGGGCGCCATCTCCGGACTCAGCGCGGCCGGAAACTTCATCACCGGAGCCTTGCTCATGGCGGTGATCCTGTTCTTCTTCCTCAAGGACGGCGAGAGAATCTGGGCCTTCGTGCTGCGGGCGTTTAAGGGCGAGAACCTCGTGAAGGCACGCCGTGCCGGGGAACGCAGCCTCAGCGTGCTCGGCGGCTACGTGCGCGGAACCTCCATCGTGGCACTGGTCGATTCGTTCTTCATCGGCCTCGCGCTGGTAATCATGGGCGTCCCGCTCGCCCTGCCGCTCGCCGCGCTGACCTTCATCGGAGCCTTCATCCCGCTGATCGGCGCCACTCTGGCCGGCATCCTCGCCGCGCTCGTCGCGCTGGTCGCCAACGGGCCGCTCGCGGCCCTGATCGTCATCATCGTTGTCATCGTCGTGAACCAGCTGGAGGGCAACTTCCTGCAGCCCGTCGTGATGGGTCAGGCGCTCAACGTCCATGCCCTCGTTATCCTGCTGGCCCTCACCGCCGGCACCATCCTCGCCGGCATCATCGGCGCGATCCTTGCCGTTCCCCTCGTGGCCGTGGGCTGGGCCGCGATCAAGGCCTGGAACTCCGCGGGCACCATCACTGCCGAGGCCATCGCGGAGGCCGAGCAGGAAACCCGGCTCAATGAACAGGGCGAAGGCGTGCGCTCCAACCCGCACCGCGCCCGGACGCAGGACGAGGCGCAGTCCGAGGAGCAGCCCGACACCGTGGCCAGAGATGCCAGCCGGGGCTGATCCACGGCCGGATTAGACTTCCCCCATGGCCATCTACCTTGATCCTCCGCTCTGGCCGGCGCACGGAACACACTTCTCGCACCTGATCTCGGACACCTCACTGGAGGAACTGCACTCCTTCGCCGCGGTGGCGGGCATCCCGGAACGGGCGTTCGACGGCGACCATTACGACGTCGCCGAGGCCCGGTACAGCGCCCTTGTGGCGGCCGGGGCCGTCCCGGTGGAGGGGCGGATCCTGGTCCGCAAGCTGCTCGCCAGCGGCCTGCGGATCCCCGCCCGGCGGCGAAGCGGCTCACTCAAGCTCCCGCTGCTGACACGCTGGAATGACGTCCTCCCGGGCCACGATGGACTGTTCCTGGACCTGCTGGACCGCTGGGGCGAGGAGCACCGGAAATACCACGGCCGCACACACCTGCTGGCGGTCCTGGAGGCGCTGGACCTCCTCACCGGCCCCGCCGTTCCGCCGCGCACCGTGCTGCTCGCCGCCTGGTTCCACGACGCCGTGTACCGCGGCATCGCGGGGCAGGACGAGGAGGAGTCGGCCCGGCTCGCCGAGGACCGGCTGGCGCACGCGGGCCTTCCCGCGGCCGAGGTGGACGAGGTTGCCCGCCTGGTGCGGATGACGGCAGACCACCAGGCGGAGGCGGGGGACGAGGCCGCCGCCCTGCTCAGCGACGCCGACCTCTCCGTGCTGGGCGGGGAACCGGCCGCCTACGCCCGGTATCTGGCCGCCGTCCGGCAGGACTTTGCGCACATCGGCGACGACGACTTCGCCGCCGGACGCGCCGCCGTCGTCCGCCAGCTCCTGCAGCTGGATCCGCTCTTCCACACCCCGCGGGGCCGGGAGCTGTGGCTGGACGCGGCGCGGCGGAACCTGCAGCGCGAGCTCGGGTGAGCGGCGCCGGCACGGCGGAGGCGGCGCCCGGGCCGTACTCCGACAGCAACGCGGGGTCACTTAGCGCCCATAAATCCCCCCGGGATGGGCGCTAAGTGACCCCGCGTTGCTTGGGGTTGCCGGTGGATCAGGGGCTGCGGCGGAGGTGTTCGGCCAGCCGGTCGAAGGACTCGCGCCAGCCGACGCCCTGGCCATCGCGGTTGTCGATCGTGTCGAAGGGGCCCTGGCTGAACGTCATCCGGGTGCCGCCGTCGACCTCGTCCAGCTGGAAAGTCACCTCGGTTTCGAAGCCCCGGGTGCCGTCGGGCTTGTCCCAGGCATGGGTGAAGACGAAGAGATTGGGCGGTTCGATGTCCGTGTGGACGCCGCTCCACCAGTGCTCCGCCCCGGTGCTGTCCTGGACCATGCAGGCCCGGTAGAGGCCGCCGATCTCCAGGTCAGCGTCGATGCTCCCGCGGGGAGTGTGGAAGCCGCGCGGCCCCCACCATTCCACGGCCTGGTCCGGGTCCGTTAGGGCCGACCATACCCGCGCGATGGGGGCCTGGAATTCGCGGGTGATGACCAGCATGAGGTCCTCGGGCGGAGTGGGCGCCCCACCCTCGCCGGACGATGCCGGAACAACTGTTGCAGGCTCGGACATTGCGGTACTCCTCCTCAAGAACGGGCTAGTGGTAGGCCTTGCGGTAGGTCGCAAACGGCTTGTCACTCGGGACGATCTGTTTGCCCAGCGGCATGAGCGAGACCGGAATGAGCTTGAGGTTGGCGATGGCCAGCGGGATGCCAATGATGGTGATGGCCATGGCGAAAGCGGTGATCACGTGACCAATCGCGATCCAGATGCCGGCGACGAGCAGCCAAATGACGTTGCCCAGCAGGGAGAACACCCCGGCGCCGCCCGGGCGGTCCACCACGGTGCGCCCGAAGGGCCAGAGCGCATAGTTCGCGATCCGGAACGATGCGAGCCCCCACGGGATGGTGACGATCAGCAGACAGCAGATGATCCCGGCCATGAAGTAACCGAGCGCGAGCCAGAGTCCGCCAAAGAGCAGCCAGATGATATTCAGCAATGTCTTCATGGCACCATTCTCCCCCGCCGGACGCCGATCCGGGCTAGGGGTTCACCCTGATCATTTGCTGAAATACCTCCGGTGACGCTGGCGGAGGGCGGGCAGCTTTGCGAACGCACGGAAGGGCATAATACTTGGACCATGCCTGCACTCCTGAAGCTTGCGATGATTCTTGCCCTCGTCCTGCTGGCCGTCGTCGTTGCTGTGAAGGCTGCGCAGCTCCTGCTCTACGTGGGCCTTCTGGTCCTCGCCGGCTCCGGCGTCGCCTTCTTCCTGCGCCGCTCACGCGTCACGCGCTGACGCCGCAGCCCGGGACGCACAGATGACAAACATCGGGGATCTTCTGGGCCCCATTCTCGAAGTCATGACGTGGGTGGGTTTTGTCCTGGGCCTGCCGCTGCTGGGGTGGGGCTGGATATCCCGGCGGCGCCAATGCCTGTGGGCCGGAACCACCGGCAAAGTGATCAGCGCCGGCGGGTTCACGGGCTACAGCTGGACGGACCACCACGACGCCGATCACCGGTCCCTGCTGCCGGCGGCCGAGTCGCAGGGTCTGGTGGTCGGGGCCGACGTCGACCTCTTCTACGACGTGTGCCATCCGTCCCGCTGGGGACTCACGCCGCCAAAGCACGAGAATGCGGCCTGGATCCTGGGCTGGATCCTCACCGGGGTGGGGATCCTGTCCACGGTCGGCGGCTTCGTCCTGCTGCTCTTTTAGGCGGCGGTCTTCCCAGACGCCGGTCTTCCAAGCGCCCGGCCGCTTGCTAGGCCCGCTTGACCAGGGCTGCCTCGACACTGATCTTGACCTTGTCACTGACCAGCAGCCCGCCGGCTTCGAGCGCGGCGTTCCAGGTCAGGCCGAATTCCTTGCGGCTGATGTCCGCCTCCGCGCTGAACCCGGCGCGGGTGGCACCGAACGGGTCCACCGCGATGCCGGTGAACTCGACTTCCAGATCCACCGGCTTGGTGACGTCGCGGATCGTGAGGTCGCCGGTCAGCACATAGTCCTCGCCATCGCCTTTGATTCCCGTGGCGCGGAAGGTCATCTCCGGGTATTTTTCGACGTCGAAGAAGTCGGCGCCGCGGACGTGGGCGTCGCGGTTGGCATCGCCGGAGTCAAAACTGGCGGTCTTGATGCTGGCATGCAGGCTGGAGTCGGCGAGGGAATCGCCGACACGGGCCTCCGCCGCAGCCTCGTTGAAGCGGCCGCGGACCTTGCTGATGCCGGCGTGGCGGACGCTGAAGCCGACTTCGCTGTGGGACATGTCCAGAGTCCAGACTCCGGGGGTCAAACCTTCGGGCAGTGTCACTACGGTCTCCTTCGCGCGGGCGGCGGGCCAGGCCCGCCGCGTCATCGGGGTGGTCCCCCAAGGAGCCATGCTAGTCACGGCGCCGCGGCGCGGCTAGGGCTTTGCCGAACCCCCGCAGCGCCCGGGTTATCGAACCCCCGCGGCGCCCGGGTTACGCCGCCGGCTTCGGTGCCCAGCCGATCGCCGGGGCGATGTGCCGGACCACGGTGCCCAGCAGTTTGGCGTTGAAATCCACGCCGAGCTGGTTGGGGACGGTGAGCAGCAGGGTGTCAGCGGCCTGCACGGCGGCGTCGGCGGCCAGTTCTCCCGCAATGGCGTCAGGCTCGCCGACGTAGCTCCTGCCGAACCGGGCCACAAGCCCGTCGATCACCCCGATCTGGTCGCGCTTCTCTCGCAGGGCGCTGAGGCCGAAGAACCTCCGGTCCTCATCGTCGACGATCGGCAGGATGCTGCGGCTGACCGAAACGCGCGGCTCGTGCTGATGGCCGGCTTCGGCCCAGGCTTGGCGGAACATGCTGATCTGCTCGGCCTGAAGCTGGTCGAAGGGCACACCGGTGTCCTCGGTCAGCAGTGTGGAGCTCATCAGGTTCATGCCCTGTTCCGCGGTCCAGACCGCGGTGGCGCGCGAGCCCGCGCCCCACCAGATCCGTTCGCCGAGGCCCGCCGAATGCGGCTGCACGGGCAGCAGCCCTGATCCGCCGCCCGCGTAGCGCGGCTCGGCCTCAGCCATCCCGGCCCCCGAGATGGCGCGGCGGAACACCGCGGTGTGCCGCCGGGCCATGTCCGCGCCGGTCTCCCCGTCGGCCGGCACGTGGCCGAAAGCCGCGGCGCCGTCGCGGGCGGGTTCGGGTGAACCTCGGCTGATCCCCAGCTGCAGCCTTCCGCCGCTGATCAGGTCCGTCGCGGCGGCCTCCTCCGCCATGTACAGCGGGTTTTCGTAGCGCATGTCGATCACGCCGGTTCCCATTTCGATCTGGCTGGTCCGGGCGGCGACGGCGGCCAGCAGCGGGAACGGGGAGGCCTGCTGCCGGGCGAAGTGGTGCACACGGAAGTACGCACCGTCCACGCCCAGCTCCTCGGCGGCGACGGCCAGGTCGATGCCCTGCAGCAGGGCGTCGCGGGCTGTCCGGGTGCGGGAGCCCTCGCCGGGGCCCCAATGTCCGAAGGACAAGAATCCGATGCGCTTCATGTCAGGGGCAACACGGTGCGGACCGGCGGCATTCCTGCGCCGTGTTCAGGGCTTCGCGGCCGCGGATTTGGCCGCCGTCACAAAATCCCGGATTTTGGCCAGGTCCTTCACTCCGCGGGAGGATTCGACGCCGGAGGAGACGTCCACACCCCAGGCGCCGGCCTGCGAAGCGGCGACGGCGACGTTGCCGGGATCGAGCCCGCCGGCGAGCAGCCAGTGGCGCCCGGCCAGCCCCCTGTCACGGACCGAGGCGTAGTTCCAGGCCTCGCCGGAGCCGGGCACGGCGGCGTCGACCAGGAGCAGTTCCTCGCCCCAGTCCGCGAACGCCCCGGGTGCGGCGGACATGGTGACGGCGCGGATGAGCTTGAGTCCGGCGTCGTGCACGGTGCGCACGTCTGCCGGGCCCCGGTCGCCGTGGAGCTGGACCCAGCCCAGTCCGGCCTCGCGGGCCAGCGCGACGGCGGCTTCCGCGGCCTCATGCCGGAAGACGCCGACGGCGGGGATTCCCGCCGGGACGTCGGCCAGGAGTTCCCGGACCCGCCCGGGGGTCACTTCGCGGGGGCTGCGGGTGAGGACGAAGCCGACGGCGTCCGCCCCTGACTCGGCCGCGGCGCGGACCGACTCCGGGGTACTGAGCCCGCATACCTTGACGAACATTCGGCTCCTTCTGCAGTGTTTCCTGGCTCTGACGTTAGCAAGGTCCGTGGCAAGCCGGCGCCTCACCCGCCCCGAGGTGAGATTCGGCGCCCATGTTTGTCCGGAACATGGGCGCGAAGTCGGACCTCTGCGCCATCGGCAGCGGCATGGCCCCGCGACTACGTTCCCGGCCGGCGGATAGGGTGGAGGGATGGAGATCATCCGCTATGCCGAGCTGAAAGCCCAACCCTGGCGCAACGGCGGCGGGGTGACCCGCGAACTGGCCAGCCAGCCCGCGGCAACCGCCCCGCAAGGCAGCACCGGTCAGGACAGCACTGGTTCGGCGGGCGGCTGGGACTGGCGGGTGAGCATCGCCGAGATGTCCAAGGCGAGCGATTTTTCGGCGTTTCCCGGGATGGACCGGGTGCTCACCGTGGTCGAGGGCGAACTGCTGCTGCTGAGCGTCGACGGGGCCGAGCACCCGCTCGAGAAGTACCGCCCGTTCCGGTTCTCCGGCGACGCCGCTGCGGCCGGGGCATTGCCCACGGGCGACATCCGCGACCTGAACGTCATCACCCGCAACGGCGCCTTCAAGGGCTACACCTCCATCATTGAACTCTCGAAGAAGCGGGCGCACCCGGTGTTCGAGGGCCAGTTGGGGATCCTGCTTCAGGGCCAGGCCACCGTCAGCCCCGGTACCGCAGGCGACGAGCCGGGCACGCCGGCCGGTTCAGCAGCCGAAAAACCGCCGGCCAACGCAGCTGGGACGGGCGCAGCCGAGCCAAGGACGCTGGACCGCTATGACGCCGTCGTCGGTTCCGACAGTGCCACGCCGGAAGTCCTGGGCCGCGGCTTCCTGGCGGTCGTATCGATCGACCGCGTCGCGGACTAGCCTTCCTTCGCCTTCACGCGAGCAGCGCCGATCCCCACCGAGTCCTCTGAGAGCCGCTGCGCGAGCCAGATCGGCACAATCGAGACCACAATCAGCACAACGGCCACCACATTGACCACGGGCGCCTGATTGGGCCGGAAGAGGTTCTGCAGGATCCAGATCGGCAGGGTGGTGTCGCCGGCGCCGATGGTGAAGGTGGTCACGATGATCTCATCGAAACTCAGGGCGAACGCCAGCAGCCCGCCGGCCAGCAGGGCAGAGCGGAGCTGAGGGAAAGTGACCAGCCGGAACGTGGTGAACACGCCGGCGCCCAGATCGGCGGACGCCTCCTCCAGCCCGCCGTTCATCCGGCGCAGCCGCGCAATGACATTGTTGAACACCGTCACCATGCAGAAGGTGGCGTGCGCGATGACGACGGTCCACAGGCTCAGCGAGACGCCGAGGATGGTGGTGAACATGTTGTTCAGGGCGATGCCGGTCACGATTCCTGGCAGCGCGATCGGCAGGATCACGAGCAGGCTGATGACGTCCCGGCCGAAGAATTTGTAGCGCAACAGGGCCAGCGCCAGCAGCGTCCCCAGCACCAGCGAAATGATGGTCGAGACGGCCGCCACCCAGAGCGAGGACACCACGGCCCCACGGACGCCAGCGGAATCGAAGGCCCGCCCCCACCATTCCAGGGTCAGCCCCCGCGGCGGCCAGCCAAAGGTCCGGTCCGCGTTGAAGGAGTTCACCACCACCAGCAGCAGCGGCACGTAGATAAAGAGGAAAACCAGCACGGTGACGACGCCGAGGATGACTTTGGCGCTTCGGGAAAGTCTCATGGTGCTCCTGCCGGCCGCACGCGCAGTCCGGCGTCCATGCGCAGTCCGGTGTCCACCGGCAGTCGGGCGTCCACGGGCTGGGCGTCGTTCACAGGCTGTCCAGGGCGCCGGTGCGCCGGACGATGAAGAGATAGAGCGTGATGATCGCGATCGGCACCAGCGAGACCGCCGCGGCGAACGGCAGGTTGTTTGCGGCTCCAACGTTGGCGTACACCACGGTGCCGAGCATCTGGGTGGTGCCACCCACAATCTGGGCCGTGATGTAGTCCCCCAGCGAGAGCGAAAACGTGAAGATCGTCCCGGCGATGATGGAAGGGACCAGCAACGGGAGCATCACCAGCCGAACGGTGGTCAGCGGTTTTGCACCCAGGTCCCCGGAGGCCTCCAGCAGTGAATCGGGTACCCGGTCGAACCCGGCGTAGATCGGCAGGATCATGAACGGCAGCCAGATGTAGGACAGCGTCAGGATCACTGCCGTTTCGCCGTAGCCCGGGGACTGCAGCCCGATCGGCGCCCCCAGCCACTCCAGCAGCCCGCCGTCGGCGAGCACATTCCGCCAGGCGTAGGCCTTGACCAGATAGCTCGCCCACAGCGGCATCAGCACCGCCACCACCAGCAGCTTCTGCCAGCGGGCGCTGGCAACCTTGGCGATGAAGAACGCCATGGGCAGCGCAAGGACCAGGTCGATCACAGTCACCGCTACCGCGATCCACAGCGTCCGCAGGGTGATCCGCTGGTAGACCGGATCGGTCAGGACCGTCACCAGGTTGTCGGTCGTCCAGTCCGTGGACACCTTGCCGGTGAAGGTGTCCACGGTCCAGAACGCGGTAATCAGCAGCGCCGCCAGGGCGGCGATGTAGACGAGCACGAGCCAGCCGGCGGGGGCGGTGATCAGCCCCGCCAGCCGTAGCCTCGGCGAGCGGTGCAGCAGCGCCGAGAACCTGTTGGCTTTGGGCGGGGGCACTGCGGAAGCGGCCCGGGGCGCCCCGGGCGCCGGGTGCTGCGTCGGGAGTACCATCTCAGCCCTTGATTTCGGTCCAGGCCTTCGTCCATTCCGAGTAATCCGTGCATTTGACGTCCTTGCGGCCGTCCAGGCACTCGGCCACAGGAGTTGTCCAGTACCAGATCTTTTCGGCGTAGGCGGCATCACCGGAGTGGTAGGTCTCGCAGTGCGACTTGTCCTTGGTCAGCTCGCAGGCCTTGGCATTGGACGGGGATTCGCCAAAGTACTCCGCCACCTGGGCATTCACCTGGGGACTGGCGATGTAGTCGAGCCACTTGTACGCGCAGTTTGGGTTCTTGGTCTTGGCCCCGATCATCCAGGTGTCCGACCAGCCGGTGGCACCCTCCTGCGGAATGAGGGTGGCGACTTTGGCGCCGTCGGCCACGGCGATGTTCGCCCCCACCTGCCAGGTGGTGCCGACCACGGTGCTCCCGGAAGTGAAGGCCTGGACCTCCTTCACGACGTCGCTCCAGTACTCGCCGATGTGCGTGCGCTGCTGCTTGAGCAGACCGACGGCGGCGGCAAGCTGGTCCTTGTCGAGGGCATAGGGGTTCTTGATGCCCAGCTCCGGCTTGTGCGCCATCAGGTAGACGGCGGCATCGGCGATGTAGATGGGCGAATCGTAGGCGGTGACCTTGCCGGTGTTCTTGGCGGCGTCGTCAAACACCGCGCTCCAGGAGGTGGGCGCCGGGGTGACCTTGTCCGTGCTGTACATCAGCAGATTCGCGCCCCAGCCGTGGGGCATTCCATAGTTCGTGCCGTTGACGGTGTTCCAGGCTTTGTCCTTCAGGAACGGGTAGATATCGGGGTAGTTCTTCAGCAGGCTCATGTTGACCGGCTGGACGTCCTGGCCTGCGATCAGCCGCAGTGAGGCATCCCCCGACGCCGAGATGACGTCGTACTGTCCGGTGCGCATGAGCGTCACGGCCTCGTCGGAGGTGCCGAACGGCTTGAAGCTGACCTTGCACTGGGTCTCTTGTTCGAACGGATGCACCCAGTCCACCGCGGGGTCGTTACTGCCGTCCTCCACATACCCGGGCCACCCGAGGATGGACAGCTGGCCTTCACCGGCGCCGATCTCGGTCTTGACCGGTTGCGCCGACGGGGTGGCCGATCCCCCGCCGGTGGTGCCGCAGCCCGCCAATGCGAGCGCTGCCGCCGCAGCCACCCCGACCACGAGGGAGGCCCTGTTCTTTGATGCCATGATCCTTACCTTTCGTTGGGTGGGCGAACCGGGCTTTGCGCGCTTGAACGCAGGACCGAGGTTTCAGGAGCCGTGGGACGGCAGCCAGACGGCGGCGTCGTCGTCCCAGCTGACGGTGACGCGCCGTTCCAGCAGTTCCGCGTCGCCGCCGGGCAGCGTCTCCGGGACGAGCGCGACGACGGCGGGACCGTCGTCGAGCTGCACCCGCACCTGGGTGGCGTGCCCCACGTAGACCAGCGCAGTGACCGTTCCGGGGCAGGAGGTGACACCGGGGCGCGGTTCCGGGGCCCCGGCCCAGGACAGGCGCAGCCGCTCCGGCCGGATGCAGACCTGCTCCGCGCGGCCGTAGAGCTTCCGGGCGTGGGCGGCGTCGAAGATATTGGAGGTGCCGACAAAGTTGGCCACGAACGCTCCGCCGGGGCGCTCGTAGATCTCGTGCGCCGTGCCGATCTGCTCCAGGCTCCCGTTGTTGAAGACGCCGATCCGGTCGCTCATGGTCAGCGCCTCCTCCTGGTCATGGGTGACGAAGATGAAGGTGATGCCGAGCGAGCGCTGCAGTTCCTTCAGTTCCACCTGCATCTGCTGCCGGAGCTTCAGGTCCAGGGCGCCGAGTGGCTCATCCAGCAGCAGCACCTTGGGCTGGACCACCAGGGCCCGGGCCAGGGCCACACGCTGGCGCTGGCCGCCGGAGAGCTGTGCGGGTTTGCGGCCGACGAACTTCCCCAGCTGCACGCGATCGAGTGCCTCGCGGGCCCGCTCGTGGCGTTCCTTCCTGGGCATCCCCCGCACGCGCAGGCCGTAGGCGACGTTGTCCACGAGGGACATGTGCGGGAATAGGGCATAGTCCTGGAAGACGGTATTGAGGTCCCGTTCGAAGGGTGCCAGTCCGGTGACGTCCCTGCCCTCGAGCTCGACGCTTCCGGAGGTGGGCAATTCGAAGCCCGCGATCAGGCGCAGGACCGTGGTTTTGCCGGATCCTGACGGACCGAGCATGGAGAAGAACTCGCCCTGGCAGATGTCCAGGTCCACGGCGTTGACGGCGACGGTGTCGCCGAAGACTTTGGTGAGTTTCCGCAGCCGGATCGCCGGAACCGCGTCCGTTCCCGTCGGCCGGCCGGCGGCGAGCGTTTCGGTCATCGGGTGCGCCTAACTCCGTTGCCGGATCGTCTTAGATGCGACACAGCGGCGTGTGACCCAGGACACAACCGGCTGCTGGGCCAAATACTATTACTCCATAGGTTTTGTGTATAGACCCCCTCGAAAGCCCGGATTAGGATGGCAGCTACCGGGCGCAGGCAGCCCCCAGCGCCTGCTCCTGGATGCCAGGGAACGAAGCAGGAAACTGACAGGGAGGCCCGGATGCTGCCGACCCCACAGGGCGCCTCCCGGAGCCTGGCGGCCGTGTTCACGCCGATCAAATCCCGGGGCCTGGTGGACGAGGTGTGCGGGAGAATCGAACAGGCAGTGGAGACCGGACTGCTCACCGGCGGCCAGCGGCTGCCCAATGAAACGGAACTCGCCGCGGCGCTTGGCGTCTCTGCAGTGACCGCCCGGGAGGCGCTGTCGCAGCTGCGGACTTCCGGGATCATCCGCACGGTGCGGGGCCGCAGCGGCGGAAGCTTCATCGCTGACGATGTCTTTCCCTCCCCGGAACGCGCGCTGGACCAGTTGCGGGAGCTGACGCGGCTCCAGATCAGTGATCTGGGGCTGCACTACCAGGCCATTGCCGCCGCGTGCGCCGGCGTCGCGGCCCGGCGCTCCGACGCCACGGACATGGCCACCCTGCGTTCGTTCATCCCCCCGGAGGAAGCGGATCCGCTGCGCTGGAGGCTGGCCCTCTCCGAGTTCTTGCTCGAGGTGGCCGCGATTGCCCGTTCGGCCCGGCTGGCGCGGGAACTGATCCGCCTGCAGGCAGAGCTGGGCGCGCTCACGCTGCTGCCGTGCGCCGACTCCGGATACCGCACAGGGAGCGCCGGGCTCCTCGCGGAGGTCGCGGCCGCCGTCGAGTCCCACCAGCCGGCAGCGGCCGAAGCGTCCGTGAAGGCCCTGATCGTGGCCACCACGGACTGGCTCTTGAATGAGCAGTCCAGGCGCTCCATCCCACCCGTTCCCTCGAGCTAAGGCGGAGACCCTTTGTCTGAAGCCACCACCGCCGCGGACGCCACCGCCCTGGCCGCCGCCGCGGAAATCGATGCCGCCGTCACCGGCATCGAGGACAGGCTCACGGCCTGGGCGGCAGAGACGGGAACCGCATTGGCGGCCCTCTCCGCACGGGTCACCGGCGGCGCCGTGGACAAGCTCATCCGGCCGGTGGTCGAGGAACTGGTCCGGCGCCTGGGGGATACGCCGCCGGCGCGGGCTTCCTGGCCAACGCTGGGCTGCTGGGTCCGGAACGCAGCTACATCGCCTGGTGGCAGGGCGAGGAGCTGGAGCATGTGGACGCCCTCGCCAACTTCAGCCCCAACTCCATCAGCCGCTACGTGAAATCCGAGTGGTTCCGGATCCCGGTGGAAACCGGGCAGGCCCACGTGGCCGGGCCGTACGTGGATTTCCTGTGCACCGACGAATACGTCCTGACCTTCACGCACCCGGTCTTCAGCCGTTCGGAGGGCCCGGTCGCCGGCATTGTCGGGATGGACGTCACCGTGCAGCGGCTGGAACGCGGCGCCCTGACCGCCCTGCGCCGGATCGGGGAACGGGCCACACTGGTGAACGCCGACGGCCGCGCCATCGTCTCGGCGGCCCCGGACATCGCCGCCGGGGATCTCGCGGCCGCCGGCGAGGGCTGCCGGGTGTATTCCGTAGGACGGAAATTCCGGATCTGGAGCGGGGCCCCGGCAATCTGACCCGCGGGCCCGGGCCGGGGTTCGCCTCCCCGCAGGAGCGTTGCTAGGCTAAAACCAAGGCCCCTTCCCCGGGAGCCTCCGGACGACGGATCAGTACCCGGCACGCGACAAGACTGGCCACAGGAGCAGTCATGTCGTGGTTGATTCTTATACTTTCCGGGTCGCTGGAGGCCGTCTGGGCCGCAGCCCTGCACCGGACCTCGCAGGCCACGGGCCGCCGCCGGATTGCGCCGGCCGCCCTCTTCCTCGTCTCCGTGCTGGCCAGCACCGGCGGCCTCGCGGTCGCCATGCAGTCCATCCCGACCGGCACCGCCTACGCGGTCTGGGTGGGCGTGGGCGTGGTGCTGACGTCCGCCTACGCCATGATCAGCAAAGTTGAACCCGCCAGCGCGGCGCGGATCCTGCTGCTCGGCGGGATCCTCGCCTGCGTGGCCGGCCTGAAGCTGGTGGGGTGACCATGGCCGCGAACCGCATGCCGAAATCGGCCAGCCAGGCGACGGCACAGACACTGGCTTGGCTCATCCTGCTCGCCTCCGCTGTGCTCGAGGCGGTCTGGGCCACCGCACTGGGGCTCTCCGACGGCTTCACCCGGCCGCTGCCCACTCTCGTGTTTGCGCTGACCGCGACCCTGAGCATGGTGGGGCTGGGTCTGGCCGTCAGGAGCATCCCGCTCGGCACTGCCTACGCCGTCTGGGTGGGAATCGGCGCAGCGCTGACGGTCGGCTGGGCAATGGCGACCGGCGTCGAGCCTGCCAGTCCGCTGAAACTGCTGTTCATCGCGGGGATTGTGGGCTGCGCGGCCGGCCTGAAGCTGCTGCCCGCCCGGGAACCCGTGCCGTCCCCGCCCGGTCAGTCCGCGCCGGGACCGGGCATCCGGTAGGAGCTGCGGAATACACCGGCGCGGGCAGAGGTTGGGGGTAGGAAACAGCGAATGGAGACTCCAATGAATACTGCGAAAGTCCGGCTCGGCGACGGCCTCATGGTCAGCCCCCTGGGGTTCGGCGGCATGGCCCTGACCCCGGTGTATGGGGAAGTGGATCCGGCCGAGGCCCTGCGGACCCTGCACCACGCGGTGGATGCCGGAGTCAGCTTCATCGACACGGCGGACATCTACGGCGGAGGCAGCAATGAGGAGCTGATCGGCCAGCTCCTGAAGGACCGCCGCGGCGAAGTGCAGCTGGCCACAAAGTTCGGCCTGGTGGGCACGCCGTCCACCGGCTACTCGGACATCCGGGGCGACGCCGCGTATGTGCGGGAGGCCGTCGACCGCAGCCTGAAACGCCTCGGCACCGACACCATCGACCTGTACTACATGCACCGCCGTGACCTCCGCGTTCCGATAGTGGAAACCGTGGAGGCCATGGCGGGGCTGGTGCAGGCCGGCAAGGTGCGGCATCTTGGCCTGTCTGAGGTGACGGCCGAGGAGCTGCGTGAAGCCAGCAGCGTCCACCCGATCGCCGCGGTCCAGAGCGAATGGTCCATCTGGAGCCGCGATGTGGAACGCAATGTTGTTCCTGCCGCAGCCGAGCTTGGGGTGGGTTTTGTGCCCTATTCGCCGTTGGGCCGGGGATTCCTCACCGGCACCGTGGACGCGTCAAAGCTGGGCAGCAACGACTTCCGCCGCAACATCCCCCGCTTCGCCGAGACGGCGATGGACGCCAACCAGGAGGTGGTTGCCGCGGTGCGGTCCGTCGCGGCGGAACTTTCCTCCGCCGGGCAGGCTACAACTCCTGCCCAGGTCGCCCTGGCCTGGCTTCTGGCGCACGGCCGGAGGCTGGGACTGCCCGTGGTCCCCATCCCCGGCACCCGCAAGGCAGACCGGATCGACGAGAACCTGGGAGCCCTGGCGCTCGAGTTCACCCCGGAGCAGCTCGGGAAACTCGACGCCGCTGGGGACGCCGTCGTCGGCTCCCGCTCCGCGGACCCCAACTGGGTGTCCGAGGGCCGTGAATGACCGCGTCCGTAGACTGAAGCCCATGGACTCGCTCATTCACTCGTTACGTGACATCACCATCCGCCGGATTTCGGTCGGCGAGATGGACAACAACGTGTATCTGCTCACCAGCAAGGCCTCGGGCGCGCAGCTCCTGATCGATGCGGCCGATGATCTGGCCGCCATCCAGGGGCTGCTTGCCGAGGCCGCCGCGGATACCTCCGCGACGCTGAAGCTGGCGCTGGTCGCCACCACCCATCAGCACTGGGACCACGTCCGTGCACTGCCGGGCCTGGTGGCCGCTACCGGGGTGAAGACGGCCGCCGGGGCGGAGGACGCCCCGGAGCTGCCGGTGCCGGTGGATGTGCTGATGGACCACGGGGACGTCGGCAACTTCGACGGCTTCAACGTGACGGCAGTGCACCTGCGCGGCCATACCCCGGGCTCGATCGCCCTCGTGTACCAGGACCCGGAGGGCCCGGCGCACATTTTCTCCGGCGACTCGCTGTTTCCCGGCGGCGTGGGCAACACCCAGAAGGATCCGGAGCGGTTCGCCCAGCTGATCAGCGATGTCAGCGAGCGGCTGTTCGACGTGTATCCGGATGACACTGTGGTGCACCCGGGCCACGGGAAACCGACCACCTTGGGCGCGGAACGCCCGCACCTGGCGGAATGGCGCGCCCGCGGCTGGTAGCTGGCGCTGCGCTTTGTGCATGGCGCTGCGGTTCGTGCATTGCGCGGCGCTTGGTGCATTGCGCTGCACTTCGTCGTCCGCGCTGCGCGAAATGCCGGTCGCTGCGGAATTCCCGTAGCGTCCGGCATTTCGCGTAGCGCGAGCTACTTTGCGTAGCGGAAAACCAAAACCTTAGCGGCTGCGGCGTTCGTTCGACGCCGGGGCGGACGCGCGGCGGGGGCCGCCGCTGCGTGCCGGACGGCCTTCGCTGGAGCGGCCGTTGCCGCCACCTGCGTAGGATCCGCCCGAGGTGCCGCCGGTGTTGGAGGACCAGACGGCCGCGTTGGAGCCGGTCTTGGCGCCGGCAGCTGCACGCTGGCCCGTTGCCGGACGTCCGCCACGCTGGCCGCCCGTTGCGCCGCCCGTGCGGGGAGCGCCGCCCGTGCGGGGTGCGCCGCTGCGGGGAGCCGAAGCGCCCCGGGCGTCGCTGCGTCCTTCTGCGGCGCGGCCGTCGGAACCGCGGCCGGCCGAAGCGCGGCCGCCTGCAGCCGGAACATCGTTGCGGTGCGTGCCGTACGAGGTGGAGCGGCTGCGGACGCTGCGGCGCTCGGCGCGCTCGGCATCCTGCCGGTCCTCATTGCGCTCGATGACGCGCTCTGCGGCGTTGCGCGCGGCAGCCTGGCCCTCGTAGGCCACGGCACGGCGCTCGGCACGGGGAAGGTCGGTGCGGGGAGCCTCGGCTCCGACGCGTCCGCGTCCGCCACGGCCGCCCCGACCACCTGCGGTGGGTGCAGCCTGGGTGGTTCGGCGGGCCCGCTTGCGCTCCGCGTTGGCGCCGGTGGAGCTGCCGCCGCCCTGGTTGGACTTGGCGGCCAGGAGCGCGGCCCGGGTGCGCGGATCGATCTTGTCGGCCATTTCGCCGACCAGTTGTGCAACCAGCGGCGAGTTCGCGGTGACGCGCTCGAAGTTGACGTCGACGCCGGCAGCCTTCATGAGCTTCTTGACGTCCGACTGCTGCTCCGGCAGGGTCAGCGTGACGACGGTGCCATCGGAGCCGGCGCGGGCGGTACGGCCCGAGCGGTGCAGGTAGGCCTTGTGCTCCGTGGGCGGATCCACGTGGATGACCAGTTCGACGTCGTCGACGTGGACGCCGCGGGCGGCAACGTCGGTGGCGACCAGGACGCGGACCTCGCCGGAGGAGAACTCGGCCAGGTTGCGGTCACGGGCGTTCTGCGACAGGTTGCCGTGCAGGTCGACGGCGGGGATACCGGCGTCGGTCAGGGTCTTCGCCAGCTTGCGGGCGTGGTGCTTGGTGCGCATGAAGAGCACCCGGCGGCCGGCACCCGAGGCAAGTTCGACGATCAGCTGCTTCTTGACGGTCTGGTCGTTGACGACGAGCACGTGGTGTTCCATGGTGGTCACCGCGGCCTGTGATTCATCCACGGCGTGGGTCAGCGGGTTGGACAGGTAGCGCTGGACGATCTTGTCCACGCCGTTGTCCAGGGTGGCGGAGAACAGCATGCGCTGACCCTGGCTGGGGGTCATGTCCATGAGCTTCTTGACCACGGGAAGGAAGCCGAGGTCGGCCATGTGGTCGGCCTCGTCCAGGACGGTGATCTCGACACCTTCGAGGGTCAGGACGCGCTGGCGGATCAGGTCCTCCAGGCGGCCCGGGCAGGCGATGACGATGTCGACGCCGGCGCGCAGCGCCTTTTCCTGGCGGGCCTGGGAAATGCCGCCATAAATAACGGTCGTGTTCAGGCCCATGGCCTTGGCCATCGGCTCGATGGTCGCGTTGAGCTGGGTGGCCAGCTCGCGGGTCGGTGCGAGGACCAGGCCCATCGGGCGGCCGGGCTTGCGGAAGTGCTTGGCTTCCCGCTCAGCGAGTCGTGCTACAAGCGGGATGGCGAAGGCAATCGTCTTGCCGGAGCCGGTGCGGCCGCGGCCCAGGACGTCGCGTCCTGCCAGGGTGTCCGGCAGGGTCTTGACCTGGATGGGGAACGGTTCCAGGATCCCCTGGGCGGTGAGGGTGTCGGCGAGAACCTTGGGCGTGCCGAGGGCAGCAAAAGTAGTCATATGTTTCAAAGGTCTTTCAGGCGGTATCCATGCGGATATCGGCCCCCGGTGCCGGTTGGCCCAGGGGTTCGCCGAAGAAAAGTCAGGTGATCAACCGGCCAGCTGCCATTTAAGGCGGAGGCCAGGACCAAATAGAACGCGTTCATCGACGCAGGATGTGCCTCTCACATGAAAAAGTCCCACTCCCTGCGGGCGGATTCCGGAGGGAATCCAGCAGGGGAACCGGTTGATGAACCGGACCGATCATTCAAGACCAAAGTGGGCATCACTGCACATCAAGTTCCCTCAGTCTATCATCCGGCGGGGCCTCTGGCGATTTCTCCCGCTCAGGGCACCAGGCTGGGCGCCTGGAACAGCGGGACGTGCGACGCCAGCACCCTGGCCGGCGGGGCGTCCGGCGCCGGGCGCCCGGGGACCCGGTTTGCGGCCGCCGGAGCGTGCATGGGGGCCACCGCGAGCGTGGCGTCGGGACCGCGCGTGCCCCCGGAACCGTGCGTGGCTGCCGGGACCGCCACCCGCAGGATTACCAGCGCCTCGGCGTCAATCAGCCTCCGGGTTCCGGTCTTCTCATCCAGGATCCAGAACAGGTCCGTGGCCGCGACGGTCCGGATCACCTCGCCCCGGTGGAAGAGTTTGCCGTTATGCCATGCCTCGATCTGATCCCCCACCGACAGCTCCTCACACGATTGAACCTGCCGCGCATCTTCTGCAGTCATGGCCTGATCCTTCCCCGGATTCGGATTCACCCCAGTGTCATTCCGCTCTCCGGCTCCAGACTCCACCACCGAGGTTTCGGGAGCGTTTCCGTGCCGTAATCTTCGTGTGTCCAGTTCCGGGCGCAGCCGATTTACTGGTGTCGCCCGGAGCCTTCCCCTGCCATGATGGGGAACGACCCGCCACCCCACGACCCCCAAGGACAACGATGACGGAGCACGAGCACCGCGAAGACAACGACAGCAACGCCAGTGCGGCCCACGTCTGGGACGAGAAGTACCGCAGCCGGGCCAGGATCTGGAGCGGCGAGCCGAATCCGCAGCTGATCGCCGAGGCCGCCCCCCTGCCCCCCGGGACGGCCCTGGACCTGGGTTGCGGCGAGGGCGCGGACGCCATCTGGCTCGCCAGCCGCGGCTGGAAAGTCACCGCGCTCGACGTCTCCGCCGTCGCGCTGGAACGGGCCAAAGCGCATGCGCAGGAGCGCGGGCAGGTCGGGAACATCACGTGGGTGCAGCAGGATCTGGCCACCTGGGTTCCCGGGGAGCTCTTCGATCTGGTCACGGCCCAGTTCCTGCATTCCACCGTGATGCCCTGGCAGCAGGCCCTGCAGCTGGCCGCCGCCGCGGTGCGGACCGGAGGAGCGCTGCTGATCGTAGGCCACCACCCGGACGGGCTGCCGCCGTGGAGCGAGCACCACAATCACGCGGAGAGGTTCTACACAGCCGAGCAGCTGGCCGATGAGCTGGGGATCGAGGCGCCAGAGTGGCGGCTCGACGTCGTCGCCACCCGGCACCGCAGCGCCACCGGACCCGACGGCGAGGCCGCCGCGCTGACGGATGCGGTGCTGCGCGCCACCCGGCTCGCCGCCCACTAGGCCGGCCGACGCACCGGGGGGTCCCAGGCCGACGCACCGGGCCGGCCCCCCGGCCTACGCCCGCCTGCTGGTCCGCTCGCCCACCAGGGACAAGGCCAGCCGGGGGCACAGCCTGACGGCGTCCGCCGCCGCGTCCAAGCTGTCCGCGCCGATAGGCACGTCGGTGCGGTTGCCGGACCGGCTCCGCCGCGACACCGGGTAGCCCCAGTCGTCGCGGGCCAGCAACGCCGGAAGCAGCTCGGTGCACAGCCCGCGGCCGTCGCACTTGGTCCAGTCGATGTGCAGCGTGTCGCTCATGCCGTCCTCCCGTCCTCGCGCATGCATCTGCCGCTGAGGTGGGCCTTGACGTCGTCGGCGAAGATCTCCAAAGCGCTATGGACCAGTTGGACGGTCCCGTCCGGATGATGGCAGGCGCCCCGGCCGGAGACGAGTTTGCTCAGCCGGTCCAGCTCCCGGGGCAGCTGCGGGTTGGGTTCGCCGGAGGCAATCCGGTGAAGCACGCCGGCCATGGCGGGCAGGCCGAACATGCACGGTCCGCATTGTTTGGCGGACTCCCCCGCCAAATAGTTCAGGATGCGCGCCGTGGCCGCCAGGCCGCACTGGTCGGCAGGCAGCGCAAGGATGACTCCGGCCCCGGGGCGGACAGCCTGCCCGTCCGGGCCGGACGGCGATATCCGGTAGTCCAGCGGCCTGACCCAACGCCCGTGGTATCCGCCGACCAGAACGGCGGAGAGGGCACGGGCGTCAATTCCGGCGTCGTGGAGAATCGTCCCGAGGGCGGCGTTTCCGGGAACTTCCTGCACTTGTACCGGCCCCGGGCCGGAGACCGTCAGGAGCCGGGTGCCGGGGTCGGCCGGTGAGCCTGTGCTGCGGAACCAGGCGGCGCCGTAGCGTGCGATGAGGCCGATATGGGCCAGCGTCTCGACATTCAGCACCAGCGTGGGGCGGCCTTTGAGGCCGGCTTCGCTCAGGCGGCGCCGCTTGTCCAGTGGAAGTGCCGTGCCGGTGGCGATGGCATTGACCACGGCGCTGGCTTCCCCGGCGACAAACGTCTCCGGCGCCGGCACCAGCCGGATCCGGCGCGCGTCCGGCCGCTCGGCAATGGCACCTGCCACTCCCGCAAGGCTGTCCGGGGCGGCGTAGAGGTACATCTGCGAGCCTGCGACGGCGCGGTTGGCCGCCAGCAGGCCATCGAGCACGAGGTGCGGGGAGTTTGCCAGCAGCGTCCGGTCCTTGAAGCTGAGCGGTTCGCCCTCCGCGCCATTCGCAATCACCACCGGCCGGGAAGGCAGGATTCCGGCGGAGCCGGATTCGGCGGTCGCCGCCATCTTGCGCCAGGACGCGAAGGCCGCGCCGCCCCGCCCGGTCAGCCCGGAGGCTTCCAGCACCCCAATGAAGTCCGGCCCGATGCTGCCGGTATCCAGTGCCCCAAAGACGCTGAGATGCTCCTGCAGTCCAGCATAATCACCGGCGGCGAAGAGCCTGAACGTCCCTGCCGGCGCTTGGGGACGGAGAGTTTCGGCCAGCGAGGTGTCAGGCGGGGTCATGGCATGCCTCCTTGGCGGGCTTTGGACGTTTCGAGGAAGGTGGCGGAAAGACGCCAGGCGCCGGCGCCGCCGACGGCCGCCACCGACGCTGCGGCCAGTATCAGGAACCATTTGCCGGTCCCGTCGGTGCCGTTGCCGATGGCGTGGGCCAGGGCGATGGGCCACATGGCGTAGCTGAGCCAGTGGACGGCTTTGAAGGTTCGCTGCCCGATGCGGTGCCGCAGCAGGCCCGTGATGACAATGGCCAGCACGAGGTCCAGGGCGACCGTGCCCAGGCCCTGCCAGAACGGCCGGTAGGAGCCGAGGAACGGGACGAGGACATCGATCGGGTTCAGTTTGGCGTAGGAATCCAGCAGCAGCGACCCCACGTGGAGGCCGAGGAAGACTGAGGCGAGGAGGGCGAAGTTGCGGTGCAGGAGGGTGACAGAGAACCGCGGCAGGGCAATGAGCGGCCTGCCGGAACGGGTCAGGATGCCCAGCAGCACCGTGGCGGTAAACAAAGCCAGTGAGATGAAGCCGCTCACCCGCCCGAAAGCCCACATGGCTTCATCCATGGTGGCGCCGTCCCGATGCCGCAGGCTGCTCGCTGGGCCACGCGCCGGTGACGATGGTCCGTCCGTGCTGGTCAACGAAACGTCCGGCAATGCCCCTGCCCCGGAACCAGTCCACGGCCCGGAAACCCCGGACGACGCCGGCGGTGCTGAAGGCATTGGCCTCCAGGCACGTCGGGGCCGCGACGGTGACGGAGCGCCACACCGTCTCGGCGGGGAGACCGAAGCGCGGGTCCAGGATGTGGTGGACCTGAGCACCCTCGTGCTCCCACCGCCGCTTCTGGGTGCTGGAGGTGGCCATCGCGAACCCGGCGCCGAGGCTCAACTGCTGGGCCGGATCGTCCGCAAGATCCTGGACGAGCACCTGCCAGCCGCCTTCCGGTGCGGGTCCGGCCGAGGCCAGGTCCCCGCCAAGGCTGACCAGCACGCCGCAGCCCAGCTCGGAGTACACCTGACCGGCGGCCCGGTCCGCGGCAATCGCTTTGGCTGTGGCTCCAAGGTCCAGGCGGGTGCCCGCGGGAACTGTCAGCGTGCGCCCGGAAAGGCTGACGCGGCTCCAGCCGGAGGCCTCCCGGGCCGCGGGGGGAAGCCCGGAGGCGGCACCCTCCTCGACGCCGCGGCCGGGGAAGAGCCTGACGCTCACGATGTCCCGGTCATAGCCCAGGGCTTCGAGCTCCCGGCCCAAGGTCGGGTCGACGTCGCCGTCCGTCCACCGGGCGGCGTCGAGGGCGCCTTCGACGAGCAGTGCCAGCAGCGGGCTGACCCGGGCGCCCGCGGCAAGCTGGGGGCCGAGAATCGCCAGTTCCGAATCGTTCCTGAACCGGCTGCAGGCATCGTCAATGTCGGCAAGGGTCCGCCGGACAATGGCTGCGGCTGCGGCGAGCGCGCCGGCATCGGTGACGGTGACGCCGGCTTCCATGCCCCAGACGGTCCATGACTCGCTGGCAACCATGTCAGGACCCCGATGATTTGCCGTGGACGGCTCCGCCGCTGCCAGGCTGGACGGGGGTGATGCCGGAGTAGCTCTTGGGCTGGCGGCCGCTGTTGCTTTTCGCAGTGCCGCCCCCGGCGGAAGATGACGATGACCCGCTGGACGACGACCCTGTGGAGCCGGAGGTGGTGGTGGCGGCCGCAGCCTTGGTGCCCGGGGTGGCGGCGTACACGACGGCTGAGGCGATTCCTGCCGTGGCAAGGCAGCCCAGGGCGACGGTGGCGGTGATGCCGGCGGCGAGCCGTTTGCCGTTTCTTCGAGTGTCCATGGCCTGCTCCTAGTGTTCCGCGGTAATACGCGGTGAGAACCCCGCTATCCCAATACTCCTCGCGGATTCTTTGAGGTTTCTTAGATGATGCTGTCGCCCCGCTTTGGGTTTCCGGGTGCCGTTGCCGGCCGGCGAGGCGCTCAGGCGAGGGGCAGGGTGAGAACAATCGCTGCCCCGCCCTCCGGCGGGTTCGGCTCCACGCTGACGGTTCCGTCGTGCAGCGAGACGATCTCGGCCACGAGTGCCAGTCCCAGCCCGTAATGGCGTGGCGTCCCCGCGGCGGAAGTCTCGGGGCGGGCGGAGGCAAACCGTTCAAAGGCGCGGGCTTCGGCCCCGGCGGCGAAGCCGGCCCCGTCGTCGGCGACCCGGATGACGGCGTCCCTGCCCCGGGTGCTGACCGTGACGTGGACGGTGGTCCTGGCATGGTCCAGCGCATTGGAAATGAGCGCGGTGAAGACCCGGCCCAGTGACACTGCCGACCCGCGGACGACGACGGGCCCGGCGGGAAAATCTGTTTCCAGCCGGAGGGACTGCGACTCCGCCTGTCCTCCGGCCGGGGCTGCGGCGCCTGCCCCGACGGCGCAAAGGTTGACCGGGGTGTAGTCCGCCGCCCCCCGGGGGTCTGCCGCCATCAGCAGGTCATCCAGGATCCCCGTGAGCAGCTTTGAGTCATCGACGATGCCCTGGACGCCTTTCGCGGTCTCCTGGGGTGCCGGAGCCGCGCCGGGACGCAACAGGCGCCGGCGCAGGAGCTGCGCCCTGGTGCTCAGCAGGGTCAGCGGAGTTCGCAACTCGTGGCTGGCGTCGGCGATGAACCGGCGCTGGAGTGCCATGCTCTCCACCAGGGGACGCATGGCGCGCCGGGCCATCCACACGGAAGCGGCCGAAGCCAGAACGGCTGCCGCCGCTCCGGCAATCACCAGCGCGAGGATCAGCCGGTCCGCCTCCTCCTGCCTTTCGCGCTGGTCGACGGCGGCCTGGACAACCCTGCCGTCGTGGAACGCCGTAAAGACGACATAGCTCCTGCCGGCTATCTGGACTTTCCCGCGCTCGATCCCCCGCGACTCCGCCACGCGGGCGATGGCAGCGACGTCGGGCAGGCCCGCCGGCATGTTGCGTGAAACGGTCAGCTGGCCGTTGCCGGAGATGGCGACGAAGACGTCCAACGGGGCGTCCCGGGTCGAGTCAATCTGGGTAGCTCCCATCAGCTTCCGGTTGTCTGCTTCGTCGGCGCCGGCGGCCACCACCGAGTACATGAGTCCACCCATGAGCGCGAGCAGAACCACCATCAGCGCAGCGAACTGGACGGCAAGCCGCGCCACCGCGCCTTTCGAGTCCGTGCGGGCGCGGGGCCTCAACCGAGCTCCCCGAGCCGGTAGCCGACCCCGCGGACAGTCAGCACCGAGGACCGGCCCAGCTTCTTTCGCAGGTAATGCACGTAGGTGTCCACAACGCCGTCGTCGTCGGCCTCCGGGAAAACCGAGTGGATCAGTCCTTGCCGGGTGAAGATCTGGCGGGGGCTGCGGGCCAGCTGGGCCAGCAGCTCACTTTCCCGTTCGGAGAGGATAATGACCGTTCCGTTGCCTGCGGTGACCGTGCGCCCGCCAATGTCCAGCATGCCGCCCGGCACACGGACGGCGCCGGCCAGCACAGTATGGCGGCGCAGCAGCGACCGCAACCGGGCCAGGAGCTCGTCGACGTCGAAGGGTTTGCCCAGGTAGTCCTCGGCGCCCCGGTCAAGTCCTTCGACCCGGTCCGCCGGGTTGCTCAGCGCGGAGAGTATCAGCGCGGGGGCGGCCACACCGCGGCCCCGAAGCCGCTCGAGGACGTCCAGTCCCTCGATGGCCGGGAGCCCCCGGTCCATCAGCAGCACGTCGAATTCCCGGCTGAGCCCCTCGTGCAGGGCGCGTTGCCCGTCCTGGGCCAGCACCACGGTGTAGCCCTCGCCCTCGAGCAGTTCGGTGAGCATTGCGGCCAGGCTGGAATCGTCTTCCACCAGCAGCACCCTCGGCCCAACCGCCGTCATGCTGTGAAGTACCCAACGCTCATGCTGTGAAGTATAGGTCCGGCACCTCCGCCGGAGCCGGGCGGAGGAACGGTGTGCGGCTCGAACGGTCCGGCAGGGTGGCCGGCGGTCTGAGCAAAGTGACGGCGGACACCGGACGACGATTGAGGCGGCGACACTCGACGAGTGTCGAACTGCCCTGCGGGCCGCCCGCCACCCCGCGCCCCACCAGAGGCCCGGGCAGGCGGCCGCCGCCGGCGTCGCAGAATCCGGCCCTGACGCCGGGAAACGCCCCTTTTCCGCCGCCGGAGCGGGACCCGGCTGGCGGAACGCAGCGCCGCCGGCCGCCAGCAAACAGCCGCGCCCGGGTCACTCCGCACCCCGCGGAAGGGGCGCAATCCTGGCCCTACTCTTGAACAACCGGCCCGAACTGTTACCTCCGTCACACCTGCGACGGATCCGCGCGGCCGCAGCCGCGGCACCACAGCTGAGCCACCTGCCGCTTGGGACAAGGAAAGAAGCCTGATGACTGAACGCACAATTTTGGTGCCCAAGAGCACCGATTCGGAATCTGCCACGAAGGGCGAGCGCAACGAACCGCATCTCGCCCGCGCCCTGGGCAACCGCCACATCCAACTGCTTGCCATTGGCGGCGCGATCGGAACCGGCCTGTTCATGGGTTCCGGGAAAACCATTTCCCTGGCCGGCCCGTCCGTCATTTTCGTCTACATGATAATCGGCTCCATGCTGTTCTTCGTCATGCGGGCCATGGGCGAGATCCTCCTCTCCAACCTGAACTACAAGTCCTTCAGCGACTTCGCCGGCGACCTCCTGGGCCCCTGGGCGAGCTTTTTCACCGGCTGGTCCTACTGGTTCTTCTGGGTGGTGACCGGTGTGGCCGACATCGTCGCGATCGCCGGGTACGTGGACAAGCTCGCACCCGGCACGCCGCTGTGGATCCCGGCCCTGATCACGCCGGTGGTGCTGATTCTGCTGAACCTGCCCAGCGTCAAGGCGTTCGGCGAAGCGGAATTCTGGTTCGCCATCATCAAGGTGGTCGCCATCCTCGCCCTCATCATCACCGGCATCGTCATGATCGCCACCCACTTCACCTCGCCCAACGGCGCGGTGGCCAGCCTGTCCAACCTCTGGAACGACGGCGGCATGTTCCCGCACGGCATGTTCGGCTTCGTCCTCGGCTTCCAGATCGCCATCTTCGCTTTCGCCGGCATCGAGCTTGTGGGCACCGCCGCCGCTGAAGCGAAGGATCCCGAGAAGAACCTGCCGCGCGCCATCAACTCCATCCCCGTCCGCGTCCTGCTCTTCTACGTTGGCGCCCTGGTGGTCATCATGGCCGTCAACCCCTGGCACAGCATCGACCCGGCCAGCAGCCCGTTCATCGGCATGTTCACGCTCGCCGGGCTGGGCATCGCCGCGGTGGTCATCAACCTGGTGGTGCTGACCTCCGCCGCGTCCAGTGCCAACTCCGGCATCTACTCCACCTCCCGCATGGTCTACGGCCTCGCCCAGGACGGCAACGCCCCGCAGGCCTTCGGGAAGCTGAGCTCCCGCAAGGTCCCGCAGAACGCCCTGCTGTTCTCCTGCATCTTCCTGCTGGCCGGGCTGGTCCTGCTCTACGCCGGCGACTCCGTCATCGGCGCCTTCACCATCGTCACGTCGGTGGCCTCCGTCCTGACCATGTTCGTCTGGTCGATGATCCTCATCAGCTACATCGTGTTCCGCCGCCGCCGGCCCGCCCTGCATGCGGCGTCGAAGTTCAAGATGCCGGGTTCAGCCTTCATGCCCTACGTCGTGCTCGCCTTCTTCGGCTTCATGCTGGTGGCACTTGGCCAGGCCGACGACACCCGGCTCGCCCTGCTGGTAACCCCGGTCTGGTTCCTACTCCTCGGCGCGGCCTGGCACTTCAACCGCCAGACGCCCCTGCAGCAGGCCCGGATCGCCGAATGGAAAGCCGTCCGCGACGCCGAGTCAGTCCCGGTAGCGGGCTAAGCAGCACCCATCCCCCGGGAACCCGGCCGCCTTACCGGCGGC
>NZ_JARUXE010000029.1 GCF_030433895.1 Arthrobacter sp. PsM3
CCCCCCCCCCCCCCCCCCCCCCCCGACGCCGCCGGGGTGATCTGTTCGCTGATCTTCTGGGAGGCGCCCTTGAGCGACGGGACCAGGGCAATATATGCGGTTGCCAGTTCTACAGCGCCCAAGGGTCGCCTCCTCTGTTCAGTTGTTGTTCTTACGCCGGGGCGGGCCAGCCGAGGCGGGCGTTCATCTCATCGATGCTCACTGCCTTGCCGCGGGCCATCACTTCACCCTCGGCCTGCTTTACGACGCCGGGCCGGTGGAGCCGTTCGGGTTTCTTCGCGCTCTCATCGCCGCCGCGCTGCCAGTTCGCGGCCGCGAGCAGATCAAAGACGCCGGCCAGCAGATGGTTCTGGAGATCCCACTCGCCGTCCTCACCTGCCACTGCCCGGAACAGGGCAGTGCCGCGGCGCGACTGCCGCACAATGGCGAGCAGGTCACTCCAGGTCAGGTGCTCGGTTCCCAGCCAGCGGAGCCGCAGGCCCAGCACGATCAGGTCGTACGCGATGGGCTCCTGGTACTGGTCGACCAGATCCAGGAGCCCATTTATTCCCCCAGTTCAATCCCGGAATGGGCGAAGAATGCGCGCTGAAAAACCTCAAACTCAGGCTTGCGCATGCTGTCGATCGCGGCGAGCGCGTCATCGTCGGCGAGTTCCTCGAGGAGGGTGTACAGCTGATCATCGGGGGAGAGCTTGCGGTTTTTTCTTGCGAAGCCCGAGGTGATGGTGTCGGCGGAGGCGAGGGTGAACGTTTCGCCGTGGTGTTCGAATTCGAAGCCGGGGGCTTCGGTGCCGGCCGGGGTCTGGGCGGGCTTGCGGTCTTGGGGTTTGCGGGGTGCAGCCATGTGCGGGCTCCTTGATGTGGTGGTGGTGTGCGGACCGGGATGGGGTGGTGCAGGTGGCAGGGGTCAAGGGTCCGCACGACAAACCCCTGCCACCCGGTATTGGGGGCGGTGACTAGGCCGTCTTCTGGCCGTCGTCGCTGTACTGGTAGAAGTAGGCTCCGTTGGAGTCCGGGAACGCCTGGATGGTGGCGTCGGCCGCCGCGATCGCGTCGTCCTTGAAGGTGGTGTCGCCGACGTCCATGACCTTGGCGATGGGCAGGACTACGCGGACTTTCGCGGCGTCCGAGAACACTTCGATGACCCAGACCTTGCGGGGAGTCGGAGCGGAGGTTACGGTGACCTTCAGGAGATTTCCCTTGGTTGCCGACGCGGGGGTGGCTACCACGTTGGCGTCACCGTAGATCAGTCCCTGGACGATCTTGTTGAGCAGCTCGGCCATGGAGAGCTTGACGGTGACGTCCATGCCCTTCTTGGTCGCGGCGATGGTATCTCCGCCCCAGGCTGCAATGGTGCCGGTGTTGCGCTTCTCGGACTTGGTCACGCCGTTGTCCGTGACATAGCCGACAGCCACGAACGCTGCATCCAGTGCGGTGGTCGCGTCCGTAGGCAGGACGGTTCCGAGAGGGGCGACGGAGATCCCGCCGGTGACGAGCGGCTTGCCGACGACCACGTTGTTGATTGAGTTACCCATGATTGAGCCTTTCCAAGTGATTTTGCGGACCCTTGGATTTGGTGGTTCAGACGGTTACTGCGGTGCCGCGTGCGCGAATCTGAAAGCTCATGGTGAACCGGATCTGCGCGGTCGTAGGGTCGGGGAGGTTTGCCGGGCCGCCGAACTCACGGACGCCGAACAGTTGGCCGTCAGCGGCGTTCAGGATGGCCCTGGCAGTGCTGAGCAGGTCAGCGGCCCGGGCTTCGTCCTGCGCCCAGGCCTCGATGGTGATCTGTGCAGCCTCGGAACGGACCGTCTCTTTGGTCCCACCGGTGCGCAAGACCCTGATGAACTCCGGCGGCCGTGTAGGCGGCACCTTCGTCCCGATGGGGATCCCGGTCAGGAGGGGTTTCCTCAGGTAGTTGCACACGAGCTGGGGGACGTCGGGGAACTTGACGCCCTCAGCCACGGCCCGCGTCCAGAGCGGAAGTCAGCGAGCGCGTGGTGGCCTCCGCGTGGCGTGCCGCGTGGTCCGCGGTGCCGACGGAGACTCTTGCCCTGGTCGGGGTCATTGACGGCGTTACGTCGAAGGTCCCGATTCCCGCAGCGCCCGCGATGGCCGCCGCGCGCTGGGCAAGGTCAGCCTGCACTTCGGGGGACTTCAGGAGTTCCCTGGCTGCGTCCTCGCTGAACTCAATCCGGACGTCCGCCATCGTCACCCCCCAAGGGCTCCAACAGGGCTTCCGTGAAAGCAAAGTTGTCGAGAGCATCAGACCAGACAGCGGCCTCAGTGACGACGAACGTCCCGCCCTCGTGGTCTACCTCGTCTCCGACGCTGAGCCGTTCAGTTGACTCGATACGGACAGTCATCAGCCTCTCCAATCCTGCAGAACAATCTCCACGTAGTTGAGTCGGCCGCTGGGTGAATCCCATTCGGCCGGGTGGCCGTAGACCGTGTAGACGTTGCCGTTGAAACGGACCCGATTGTAGGTGCTGACCTGGGTGCCGGCCGGGGCGAACACCGTCCACGCTACGAGCACCTGATCCCGGTTGAGCAGGTACTCCTGGGTGGTGCCGGGTTCCACCTCACAACCGGTCACCGTGGTCTCGGCTGGCGGTAGTGTCCAGTCGTCTACCGGCTCCTGCGAGTAAGGGTCCAGTGATTTCTGCGCGGTCAGGACCGTGATGGACTTCCGCCCGATTGGCCGGCCCATCAGGCGAGCCTCGCGAGACGGAACCCTGAGAGTGCCATCGACTCCATCGCACTGAATCCACCGGCCTCAATGTTGTACTTCACCTGGCGCTGCCCGACGCGCTCCATGTCCACCGCGATGGGGGTGGAGTAGTAGCGCGCTGCGAGCCCGCAGCAGACACCGGCAAGCTCCGGAGGAACGGACTGGTACCCGTGCGTGTAGGTGACCCGCCATGATTCCTCATCCGCCGGCCACCGGACGCTGGAACCCTGCCGGGCCGTAATGGTGCCCGTCCGCCGGGAGACCTTGTAGGAGGACGCTGGGACCACCGCCCATGTCAGTCCGCCGTCAGGTGAGATCTCCACTGTGGAGACGGACACAACGGGCAGTTCCCTGAGCGAGGCGAAGGAGGAATTGACCGGATCCAGGTACTCGACGTCGTCCGGCATGAGTGTCACGGTCTGGTCCAGGAACGCCCGGATCATCCCGGAGGCGACCTTGAGCAGGAATATCGCAGTTGCGTCGTCTGCCGCGATGGCCTGCTGGGAGAAAGCGGCTAGATCCTGGACCGTTGCAAGGTCAGTGGACGGGCCGCCAGGGAACAAAGCGCTGCCCGGGTACGTCATGGCGGCTACGCAGGCTCAGGGGTGTCTTCGGGGGCCGGAGACGGTGCAGGCTCTTCCGTGGCCGGCAGCGCGTGCGCGTCCGGGGCGGGAGCCGCATCAGGGGCGGGTGGCTCAATGACTTTGTTCTGCACCCCGGGGAGGCCGGGGAAGGAGACCGTTACCGGGCCCGGGGTTTCAGCGCGCACGATCACGTCCTCGGTGTAGTAGCTGATTTCGGTCGTGACCGGCGCTGCGTCGAACTCGACCTCGCCGGTGCTCTTGTTTTCCGCCGGCTGTTCAGTGGTGACCGGGGACGCATCGAACTCAACGTTCCCCGTGCTTTCCACCAAGGACAGATCCGTGTCCTTCTCTTGGGTTCTGCGGGCCATGATGACTCCTCAATAGGCTGTGGGCTGTGGCCCGGGCGCGCTCTCATGCACGCGCCCGGGCCACAGGGAACAACAGGGGCTGGCTACAGGCCGGTGACCTGACCGAAAGCACCCGGACGGTACACCGCGAGCGCGAGGCGCTCCTCGGCACGGATGGCCGTCAGGTTCTTCTGGAAGAAATCAGCGTGGGAGTTGGAGGCTTCCACCGTGATTCCGCCCTTGCGGAAGATCTGACCGCCCTGCTGGAACGCGCCGACGAGGGCGCTGTTCGCGGCGAGCGCCGGGGTGGCGACGACGCGCTTGCCCCAAAGGGTCTGGTTCTGTTCGCTGACGAACGGGCCGGAGGCGTAGTAGGCGCCCTGGCTGTTCTTGGACAGGACCTGCGTCTGCCAGCCCAGCGGGTCGATGACGATCGCGTCCGGCTCCAGGAAGGAGGTCGTGCGGATCGCGGTGATCTGCCGGTAGATGGCGTCCATGCCGTTGTCGCCGGAAACGGAGGGGGCGGTGCCCTTCACGATCGGGGTGGCGAGGCCGGGACGGTTGAGGATGCCGACGAGGTTCGCGCCGGTGCCGTCTCCGTTGAGGAGCTGGGCCTCTTCGGCGAGCTTGATGAAGAGGATCAGGCGGGCGTCCACGTAGGACTGTGCCTGGGCCCAGTCTTCGAGCATCTCGTCCGAGATCGGCAGGAACGTCGCGATCTTGTGGAGGACTTCGTCCACCTTGGAGAACGCGAGCGCCGATTCGGGCTTGAGCCCGCCTTCGAGGACGGCGGCCGAGGCGTTGGTCACCGCGGTCTCCACGAGGTAGCGGATCAGCGGGGTGCTGGTCGTGCCGCCCGGGAAGAGATCGGAGATGGTCAGCTGCCGGAACTTGATGTCCACGACGCCCGGGAGCAGCGTGGGCTGCTGGATGGTGGAGTAGCCGCCGCCGGGGGTGCCGGCGGTGCCTTCGGTGAGGGTCGTCTTGATCTCGACGTCGCCCGAGGACCACTGGCCGCCCTTGAGGCCTTTCTCCAGCAGGCTCTTGTAGCCTGCGGAGCCGACGAACTGTGCGCCGATGGACTTGGCGCCGGTGTTCGGCTGCTCGGCGGGTGCCTCGTCGACGGGGCTGCCGGCCGCGGCGAGGAAGCTCTTGCGCTTCTCCTCCACGAACTGGAGGGATTCGATCTCTCCCATCCACGTCTTGATGTCCGCCTCGATGGGATCGAGAGCATTCTTCTGCTCTGCGAAGGTCATGGTGGTCGACTCGGCAACCTCCAGACCCTTCTTGGAGAGTTCGCGGACCTTGTTCTTTGCTTCAAGCAGGGTAGTCATGATGATTCCTTTCCGGGATCAGCTGTGTGCAGTGAGGTTTTGGAGCATCCGGAGCCGGGCGGCCCGGGTGCTCATGTCGTTCGAACGCTCTTCTGCCACGGGGACAGCCTTCGAGCCGGCAGCGGGGGCCGGGGCGCCGGCTGCGGGGTCTGGGGCGGTGCCGGAAGCTTCTTCGGCGTCTGGATCGGACACAATGATTTCCATTACGTCCACGGGCCGGGCGTCACCGGCGAGGGTGACCACCTGCCCGTCGTCTGTGTAGTTCTGCTGGTAGGTTTCCCGTTCCCAGCTGTCCAGGTCATCGACGTCGTAGACGGCGTACCCGCCGCCGTTATTGTCCGGGAGGGTGCCACGGAGCCACGGCCACGCGTTCCGCCCGTAGAAGTCCGCCAGGGCGTCGCGGACGCGCTCCTGGGTGGCTTCGATGGACCCGACGATGGTCTTGACCACCGGGGGACGGTGCGACTTCGCCGCGGCGCAGTCCGCACCGAGGCCGGCTGCGGAATCGTGGATGCTCTGGAGGGCGGCAGCGTCGGAGGCGCTGTTGCGTGCCCCGGCCTTGATGCCTTTCGATGCCAGGACGAGTGCTTCCCTGTTGGAGGGGATCGCCACGAAGGCGCCGTTGAGCAGTTCACGCTGGGTTCGGGTCTTGCCGTCCTTGACGGATTTCTCGGACATGAACGCCACCGACGTGGTCCGGATGTGCCCCTCCTTGACGAGGGTCCGGACCTCCTGCGCCCGCGGGAGGCTGGAGTAGGTGCCAGTGACAACCAGGTTGCCGGTCTTCTCATCAATCTCCGGGACGCCGGAACCAACAGTGCCGGCCACGGACATCAGGTGGTCCTGGTCGAACGTGATGTGCTCGGGTAGGGGCTGCTTCCAGTCCCCGGGGAGCAGCGTGTCGCCGTCCCGGTCCTGCGTCGGAGCCGACAGGATCACCTGAAAAGTTCCGGGGAACTCATCATCAGGCGCCGTGTTGGCGATGCTGGCGTCTTTCCTCACAACTTTCATGGCTTAGCCTTCCTTGCTGAACTGCAGGTCACAGGTGCATCCCGCTACCTCGTCGGCGCCGCCGCTGAAGTCGCCGGGGCCGTTCATTCCGTTGCTGAAGACCTCGTTGAGTGCGACGGTCTCGCCGTCCATCACGGAATGGGCCGGCCGGGGGTTCGCAGCGGTCACGACCCAGGTCTTGGTTGCTGCGTCGTTCTGCCGTGCCGCCACCTGGGAGGCGAGGCCGGCGACCATGGCCACCCGGGAGAGCGAGATCTGGTCGGCTCGGGCCGCGATCTCCCCGTCGAAGACCCCGTCAACGGCGTCTTCCGGATCCTCGTCGTCCAGCTGGGCTGACAGGGCGGCGGCGATCTGGTCTGCCGTCGCCTTGTTGATGTTCTTTGCCGAGTCGACCGAGTCGGTCTTCAGCCAGTCCGCGATGTCCTCGGCGTTGTACTGCCCGCCCAGGTCAGTGGCCACTTTGGTGCCGATGGCCTTTGCTGTCGCGGTGGAGAGCGTGTGCAGGATGTCCGCGAGGTCCCCGTCCCATTCGGACGGGTCGAAGATCCCGGAGTCCTTCTGCCCGACAGCGGACTTCACTGCCTTGCGCTGCGCGGCGAAGAACACCTTGAGTTCCCGGCTATGTTCTGCCGCCAGCTTGTCGCGGGTGGCCTGCTTGCTGGCTTTGACCCTGGAGATCCTGCCCATCAGCTGCCTGACCGTCAGCGTCTTGGAAGGTACCGCTGTAGGAACCGAGGCAGGGGCAGCGAGCGGGGCCGGAATCAGCGTCCCGTCCGTCGCGACCTGCGCCGGGGTGCCGTTGGACCCGAGCGGGACCAGGGCGGCGTTGCCGTAGAGCTGGTCCGCTTCCGGACCCGCCGGGGCGAGACCGAACATCGGCCGGGCCTCGGCAGGCTTGAGCACACCGACCTGCACGAGCTTGTTTGCAGACTCGGCACGGACCTCGAAGTCACCACGCAGGACCTCGTCCATGTTGAACCGGGTGAAGACCTCGCCCGGTGCGTAGAAGTCGGTGACCAGCTGGTGATCGATGACGGATTCGAAGTCCACGAAGCGCGGTGCCATCGTGTCGCGGTACTGCGAGCGGAGCTGCTCGGTGATGTTGGAGAATGTGGCGTGGTCCAGGATATGCACGACGGGCGGGGGCACGTCGTAGGCGGCGCACACCTCTTCCCGGTTGAGCTTCCGGGACTCGATGTACTGCATCTCCTCCATGTTCAGCTGAACAATGGTGGGTTTGATGCCCTCTTCGAAGACGACCGTGCCGCCCATATTGTCGGCGCCGCCGTGGCTGGCCGCGAACTGCTTCTTCAGCCGGTCAATGGCTCCCTGGGACAGGTTCCCGTCCGTGCCCAGCATGACCGAGGGGCGGGCGCCCTTGTCCCAGAAGCTGGCCGTCGCGCGGCGGGATGCGTCCTCGTTCAGGAGCGTCATGCGTAGGCTCTCCAGGTTGGAGAGGCCACGGTTCAGGGTGTCCGGGTTGTAGCCGATGAACGCGACGACGTCCTGTTCGGGGATCGGCGGGAGCATGGACACATCACGGACCCCGGCGGAGTAGATGTACTCCAGCGAGCCGTCTGCTGTGCGGCGGACCACGACGTTGGTCGGGTGCATCGGGTGCAGCTCCCGGACGACGCCCTTGTTGTCGCGCAGCTTCAGCCAGAACGCCTCGCCGTAGACGTCCCTGGTGGAGGAGGTCCACTGCCAGAGCATGAACCCGCTCATCCGCGGGTTTGGCCGGCGCATCAGTGCCGTCAGCGGGCCGTCCTCCGGGGACTGCTCGTTCCCGGCACCTGAGCGCTTGATGTCGAACGGCATCCGGGCCGTGGCCATCGCCAGCTTCCGGACGACGGTGCCGACCCACAGCTGGGACTTGTACAGCGCGCCGTAGGCTGCCCACAACCCGGAGAGCTGCATCGAGCCGGACCCGTAGTAGGAAGCATCAGCGAACATGGGTGTCCGGTCGCCGATCGTGTCAACCTGGGTGGGGACAATCGCTCCGTTGGAAAGGAACATGCTGCCTCCTTCTAGGTTCTGATGGCCTGGTGGTACTTGACGCGATGCCGGGGGAGCCAGAACGGCCCGTCCACTGCGAGGCGGTCACCCGTGGGGGCGATGGAGAACGTGTTGTCGATGACGAAGTGCGCCTCGTCCCAATCGATGAGGACGCCCTCGAAGGCTTCCTCGGTGTCGAGCGTGAAGAGGAACCGGCCACGCTCTGCGTCCCGGAGGAGTCTGTCTGTGCGAGCCATGCGGACCGTCTTTCGAGCTAGAGGACCAACAGGTCCTGAGATTCGTATTTGCTGACCTTCTCCGGCACCGTGCCGTAGACCAGGAAGCAGCCGGCCGCGCCGGTCACTGCGACGAGCGGGGCGACGTCGTTGGGGGACTTTCCCCGGTCCCAGAAGAAAGCGTCGCCGGACGGTTTCGCCAGAGCGGTGGCCGCGGCGACGTTCAGGAGCGGCTGGCCCGGGTGGCTGATCAGTGGCTCGACGTCTTCGGGCTTGATCGGCTCGCCGTCGTCGTCCATCTCCTGCCCACGGACCCGGTCATAAAACATGCCGGTCCAGCGCGAAAGGTCTGCGCCCTCCCACGGGAGGATGTTCAGCCCGTCGATGGCCTCCAGTTCGGAGAGCAGCGATGACACCGGGGCGCCTTTCGCCTGCAGCGTCACCCCGACCAGTTCAGGGTTGCTCTTACGCGGGACGCCCCCGCCCTCCGGCGGGGAATTGAACCACGGACCCACCCAGGCTGTGCCGGAGCGGGAGGCGACCACCTGCACGCGCAGGATGCCCTTCTCGTTGAACCCGGCAACGCCGATATGCGCCGTTGTCCGGTCCCACGAGACATCCACGCAGAACGCGAACTTGCCCACGATCAGATCGTGCTTGTCCGCGCCCTTCTCCCACCGCCCCGGGGGGAAGGGGCCGTCCGCTGTCGTGTCCAGCCACTGGCAAAACACCTCCGTCCGGACAATGCCCTCCGGCTCGCCCTTCACGGCTGCCGCGATGGACTTCTCAGTGATCGTGTGACCGAGCGATGGGTTGGCCTGAGCCCAGCCGTGCCGGTCCCAGACCGACATGCCCGGCGCCATCGACCACTCAAAGAGGCCCAGGGAGTCGCCGTCAGCTTCGTCGTCCTCGTCCAGTTCGGGGAGGACGACGTCTTCGAGGTTGTCCGGGTTCCCCAGAGCCATGTGCGCCATGTTCCGCAGGAAGCGCAGCACAATAGAGGATGCGTCGCCGGCGTTCGATACCGCCCAGACCTGCGCGTAAAAGCGCGCCATCGTGGTCTTGGAAATGGCTGCCCAGGCATCCCAGCTGGAATGCTCGCGCAGCTCATCGAGAATCACGAAGTCAGCGGACAGGCCACGCCCGCCGCGGCGGTTGGCTGCCTGCACCTTGTAGCGTTCTCCCGTGGAGAGCTCCAGCGCCTTCTTGCCGTTAGTCTTGTCGATCCGCTCGATCTCATTGCTGAGTTCGGGGACGCCCTCGGCCAGCTCAACAGCCCCGCGCCAGACCTCTTCGGCGATGTCCAGGTTTTGCGCCGTGCCGATTGTCAGCTTCGCGGCGTCCATGTACATCCGCCACAAGGCCAGCACCTGCATCAGGGTGGACTTGCCGTTCTGGCGAGCCACCAGCAGCACTACCGTCCGGAACCGGAACGACCCGTCAGGGTTCAGCTCCAGCGCGTGGATCAGCAGCCACTTCTGCCAGGGGAACAACTCAATGCCGAGGACCTGCTCAGCGAAGGCGATGCACTCGAAGCCCTTCGACGTCTGCCGGGTCAGCGGCCGCAGTTCGGGCGTGTAGATCCGGGGTGTTTCGCAGCCGTAGAGCTTGTCCCTGCCAGCTGCGGTCACCATCGCTTAGCCCGTCTCCCGTCCTCCACGAAGCAGCTCCAGGCGGCTCTTGGGTTTCTCTCCCGGTTTGCCGTTGCCGGCGCGCTGCATCGGTGTGCCGCCCAGCTCGCGGAGCATGTTGTAAAGGTGCGGGCCGAGGTACATCACGGAGATCGCCTCGCGGCCTCCGGACTTGGCAACCTCGTTGATCTGATGCGCGTACCGTTCGGCGAGCGCGACAAGGCCCTTGTCCTGCGGGAGGATCTCCATATGGCCGATAGCCTCACGGACCTCCTCGAGGAGCGATGGCCCATCGAAGGCAATGAAGCCTGCCAGATCGGGTGGGGCCGGCGCCGTGAAGTTCGGAGTCCGCGGCGCCCGGGGATCCTCGCCCGCTGCCTCCCGGGCATCGAACACCCAGCGCCCGAGTGTCTGCTCCGGGACACTCAGCTCACGACCCACGTCGGCGATCGCCCGTCCGGTGTTCATCACCAGGAGAGCGGCTTCCGTCTTGAAGGCCGGCGAGTAGGAGCGGCGGACACGTGGCATGTGCTCACCTCCTGGGCTAAATGGTGGACGGATACTGGCTCAACCGGGTTCCGTCAGTGGTTGGTCGGTGGCGGTCTCCGTCAGAGCCCGGCGCAGGAATCGAACCTGCCCTTACCCGACCGGTTAGGTCGGTGCCTCTACCTCTGGGCTAACCGGGCTGCCGGGTGAATAGTCCGGCGGCCGTACTCATGGGAGCGACATAGGGTCGCCGTTGCGTAGGACGGATTTGAACCGCCGACCAGGCTACTAAATTCGCCTAAGCTCTACCGGACTGAGCTACTACGCACGCACGATGACTAGTCGTGCGATGCCCTCTTGCGCGTCGGTAGTCAGCCAACAGCGTGAGGGAATTCTTCCTTGATGTCAGACCGGGGAGGATCTGCAGCACTCCCCGGCCCGACGGAGTGACGGTCTTAGCCCGCCGTCACGCGGGAGTCTTCAGTAGCCCGTCAGGACGCCGTCTTGGCTAGTGCATAGCGAGGGAATGATGGCGGCCAGTGTGTCCCGATCAGTTGTGATGGGGAGGTATGCCCGGTCTAACGACAGCCCTCGACCAGCGCTCTGTTGGGTTGGGATGAAGCGGATACTGCCCCCGCCGTGAAGGTGGATGGCACGCCTGCCATTTGCGCGGGAGACCTTTTCCACGTACTCGCTAGGCACGAGTTCCTCGACATCATGGGCTAGCTGTTCTGATTGCCGGAGGTTCTCAGCGAAGATCGCAACCTTGCCGCCCTGTGCCGCTGACGAGATGGCTACTTCCATGTGCTCTCGATGCATTCCCTACTCCTGCTTAGCGTTGCCGATATGTTCCCGGATGTCGCTCCTCGCGCTTTCGCGGGATACAGGCGCGCACGGAAGGGCACGTGCCGGGTCCCAGCCACAGCGGCACACGGGATCTCCGTTATGGTCCTCGGCGAGGAAGTGTGCACCGCGGCCGGATTGGTCTGCCCGCGGCGGCGCAGTGTTTTCGGCTTCAAAGGAGAGGTCTACGGTGCCGATCTCAATTGGCTCGTTTTCGCCGATCTGGACCAGCACACGGCCTATTGTCTTCTTGCCAAGGATCGCGGCCATTGGGTTCCTCCTCGGGTCGGGTTTTCGCTAAGGGGGGTGGGGGGTACGGGGAGGGGGAGTTCCCTACCCGGCGAACAAGACCGCGTCGTTTTCCGTCAGCGATTTGTCGGCCCCTACCCCTGAGAGGATCAATAATCTGCGTCGTCGTCTCGTCACCAGGTCTGAGCGACGAAGCCCAGACCGGGCTTGACGTCACGGTCCCCGCGGGACTTGTTGCATCGAAGATGAGCGCTGCGCAGGTTGCTCGGCTCTTCGGCCAGGTGCCGGTGCGTGGAGCGTGGCTTGAAGTGGTCAACGCTAAAGGAGTCGTCGTTGTCCGGGCCGGCGTTGTAGTTGATCGGCTGTTCGCAGATCCAGCACGGCAGGCGCTTCGCTGCCTGGTTGGCCCGGAGCACGCGCCACCTGCCACCTGATCGGCCAGCGTTCTTGCCCATCGGATTACCTCCGGACCTCGGACATGACAAAGGCCCCGCTGGTAAACCGGCGAGGCCTTGGGACAACTGTCCCCTCGATTTGCCACACTATCGTGATTTGGTGGGGTAGCGCTACTTCTGTCCTCGCGTGTCGTGCCACGCGCTCAGTACTTCGTGGGGGTGATAGGTCGGCTGGGGTTCAGTGTCTACTGCCCGGAGTTTGCCACGCCGGGCCCAGTCCCTGATGTCCATGCTGGTGATAGCGATCTTGGCGTTGGTCCGGAGCCATGGCAGCAGCTGGCGGGTGGGCATCGGCGGTGCGATGTCGCGGACGCGTTCACGGTTGGTGGCATGATCGATGATCTCGTCCTCTGGTCCCCACACGAGTTCCCTTGCCTGCGGGACCCAGATCCTGGCCATGTACAGGATGTCTCCTGCCTTTGGGTTATCCGTTGCTTCGCCGAAGGCCCGCGCCGGCAGCTGGCTGAGCCATGCTTGCAGCAGCATGGCATCGAGGTTGCCTGGTGGTTTGGATCCGGGATGTCCCCCTCCTCCACCTCCGGGCTTGCGTGCTACTGCCATTCCTTCCCGTGCCCCGGCGAGGAGCCTGATCAGATCGTCGGTGTCGTCCAGCAGCCCGTCGAGTTCCACGATGCACTGGGTGCACAGGTAGAGCGTGGTGACCCGGCGGCAGTCAGGGGTTGTGCAGCTGTTCATGCCTGGCCCTTCATCTCTTTGCCGATCCGGCCCGACCGGAGATCAGACGGACGCCACACATCCGCGTCGAGACCAGCGGCAACCATTGCGAGGAGGACTGCCTGCTGCTTTGGGCGGACCCGGCCGTCCTCGGTCTTCAGCTCACGGAACAACGCACGACGGCGGGAGGAGCTGATCAGGACCAGGTCAGGGAAGCCGGCCTGCGAGCGCCGGCTATCTGGGTTGTGGTAGGTGACTTCGTACTGGTGGTACTGGGCCAGGTCGATGACCTGCTGCTGGAATTGTTCTTCTGAGAGTTTCGGGATGAAAGCAGTGGGACTGGGCATGTCTAGTTCCGTCCTCGGGTGCGGGGGCGTCTACGGCGGGGTTTGGATTTTGATGGAGGGCTGGGCTTGGTGGGTGGCTGGGCTGGCCTCCCTGCACTGCCCGACCCAAGACCCGACCCATGACCCGACCCGACAAATCTAGATCCGTCGGGCTCGTGACCTGCCGGATCTGGCTGATCGGCGATCGCGGGTGTGGTGGCGCTTCCGGTGCCCGGTGTGTCGTCAGTGCTGCTGGCCTGGCCGGAGGGTGCTTCCGTTGCCTGGTTACTTCCCGGAGTGGCCGGTGAGGGCTGCTCTACGGGGCGCGGCGCTGACGGCGTGCCGTCGGCTTTGGTGGCCTTCTTCTTGAGTGCTGGGTGCTTGTCAGTCGGGTCTACGGGGTGGCCGTGCTTGGCCAGCCATGCGGCAGTCGAGGGGGAGTAGAACGGTTCGGCGGGTGCCGGCTGGAGATCCAGGGCGTCGTCGTTGTCCTTCTTCTTCGAGTTGCATTCACCACACGCGACGACGAGCGTCTCGATGGTGGCGGCCTCGCCGCTGATGACGTGGTCATAGCTGCCTGCCCGGGTGTAGCTGCCCGCCCGGGCAGACTTCCGGTCAGCCCCGAAGTAGACAATCTTGAGGCAGTACCGGCAGGAGTCGCCGTCGCGGAGACGGACAGCCGAGGTGAGCTTCGTATCGCGGGAGTCCCGCTTCTGCTGGTTCATCCATTCCTGCTCAGCCTTCGTGATGAGGTGGAGGAAGTCAGGATCCTCGATGATCTTCCACATCGGGGCCCCGTCGGACTCCAGCTGCTCGAGGAGCCCGCACCTCTCGGCAACGTCGATCAGCTGCTGGTAGTTCGGCCCGCCCATCATCATGGCCACGCCGAACTCCACCACATAGTCCGTGCGGTGCGCAGCAGACTCGAAGCCACAGCGCAGGACGAACCCGAACAACTCGTTGACGCTGACCTCGCCCTGGCTGAAGTGCGGGGCATTCAACGCCTTCGGAAAGGTCGCTGCCTTGTCGCCTATCTTTGCCCAGGACACTTGGCTCCTTCAGTGGTTCGAGATCGGCGAGCGCCGGGGGTTTTGGTTCGGGTGGGTCATAACCCGCACCGGGGGCAATTGCTGGGGCCTGCTTCGTCAGGCGGCTGGGACCGGTGTGCGCCCTCGGCGATGCACTTCCGCCGCCGTCGGGTGATGAGCGCTTGGGCGTAGGCTTCGGCATCTGGGTCCTCCGACATCGCCGCGGTCACTGGGTGCGCTTCTTTCGTGGCTTCCGGACGTGGCGGACGAGCTGCACCTCGGCTGCTGCGTCGAACTGTCGTTCGGTGCCGATGATGCCTGGTGCCTTGGTTGAGACGTCTAGGAGGCCGGTGTAGGCCGTGCCTTCGTATTCCCACCGGCGGATTCCGCCTAGTTCGATGTGCTTGTGGAAGTGAGGGAAGATAGCCCCCGTCTCGGACTTCACGTTGATCTTCATGTACCAGCCGACGTGCTCTTCCGTCAGATCTGCAACAGTCAGCACACTCACGGCATTGAGGGGTTCCCCGTCCCCGCCGGCCATGCTGATCTGATATTCGCTTGCGTCGCTCAAGGGGTCACCACGCTTAGTCTGCGATTGGCCAGACGGTCGCTCATCTTCTTGAGGTCAGCGACTTCGAGGACAAGGCCAGTCCCGTGCTTCAGGAAGTCGGAGGCGGATGGCGTTGGCTCTTCCGGTTTCTTCCCGCCGCCGGCGTGGGCGATTTCGGGGAGGCGGTGCATCCAACCCGCGCGCCATTCGTTCAGCTCGTTAGCGATCGTAGAGCCCTCTTCGGATCTGATGGGCATGAGCAGGCCGAGGAACGACTCACCGCAGCTAATGAGGATCCGCCGAGCATCTTCAGTCGGCTCAATGACCAGCGGCGAGCCGTACGCTGCCGAGGCGGCGGCGAAGAGCCTGACCAAGCGGCCGGCGGCGACGAGACGCTCTGGCATAACCCTCTCTGAGAGTGCTGCCTGGATGAGGAGCCGACCGAAGGAGATTGGGTAGTCGTTGTCGTCCTCGTGAGGGATCTTGAACTCTTTGCCCGGGAACAGGCCAGAGACATCCAGAAAGGTGATGGAGTCGTGCTTCAGCGTGATGCGAAGCGTGTCACCGATCTCGTCCTCTGGCTGATTGCCATTGGCCTTGAATATCTGGAGCAGTTCCTTCGCGACGTCGGTCGGGAGATTGAACGCATCGTCGTTGACTTCGCCTGTCAGCCCTTCGGCGTCCCACACCGACGCTACTGCGTGGCCGAGGGTGACGGTATTGCTGGCGGTCACGTGGAGCATGCCGTCCGTCGCGGTGAAGTGGACGACCGCGAGGGCCGAGCTGAGCTTGGCATCGGCAGCGTGGGGGATCACTGACATGAGGGCCTGCCTGAGGTCCAGGGTGTTGACGGTAAGGATCATCGGTTCCTCTTCTAGTTGCTGGGTTTAGGGCCGGAGCATGCGCAGCGGCGGGCGCCGCCGGCTTCTGTGGTGGTGATTGCCAGGCACTTGACCCAGCCACCGTCCTGGCCGTGGAAGTGGCTGCAGGTGGGGCAGTACTGCATGTCCTGGCTCCTTCGCCGTCACTGGTGTTCGTGGACCCGCCGCGATTCGAACGCGGCCCGGGTGCCTACTTCCGCAGGGGGACTTGGTTTCAGCGGTCGGTTGCCTATCGGGCCCGGGTGGTGCCGGTGGTGGCCGGCACCTGGTGTTACTGGCCCTCGGGCGGGACGCCGCGGGCCCGGCGTGCGGCGAGGAACTGGCTCATCCCCATGTCGTTGGAGGGGCGAACCGGTTCAGCGGCCGGGGCCGGACGCTTCGGGGCGGCTGCCGGCGGCGGGGTCAGGGCTGTCCCGGTCTGGATGGCCTGGCGAACCTGGGCCTTCTCTGCGTCCACTTTGGCGGTCGGAGCGGGCTGGGTCTTCGGGCGGGGAAAGCGGGCGTAGACGCTCCAGGTCTTCGAGTCCTTGTTCCGCCTGGCGGTAGCCTCGCACCCGTTCTGCTTGAATGCGGATGGCGGGGTGGTGGTCTTCCACTCCGCGCTGATGAGGGCCCACTTGCCCGGGTTCTCTTTCAGCACCTCGATCACGGCGTCATAGTCCGCGCTCGTGCCTCCCCGCCTGCTGGGCGGGTCCTGCCAAGTGAGTTCAACCATGTTCATGCCTTCCTTAGTCTGAAGTTGCCATGTGGCGGGGTCCGAGTTCCGGCAGGTTCGCCCAACGCTGGCGGGCCCTGATCTGATTTACGGTCCTTGGGTTGACGCCGAAACTGCTGGCTATTTCGGCTGTTGTGCCGGGGGAATCCCGGATCTTGTGTACTTGCCCAGCTGTCAGCTTCGCGTTACCGACCTTCTCGCCCCAGGTGTGCCGCAGCTGGCTGGTGCAGTCGTCCACGTTCTGCTGATGCGTGCCAGGTTCCAGATGCTGGGGGTTTATGCAGCAGCGGTTATCGCAGAGGTGCCGTATTTCCAGATCCTCAGGGATAGGCCCCTTGCTCAGCTGGTAAGCGACTCGATGCGCCAGTTGGTTCTTGCCCGCGACTTTGAAGTTTGCGTAGCCATCGGGACGCAGTTTGCCGGAGAACTCTATGCACCCGTCAGCGGCTACCGCCGACCACGCGCTAAGGCGCTCGGCCGGCGTCCCACGGACATGGCGGTGAAGGGTCACAGTGGCATCGCCGTGCCTCAAGAAACGGGCATAATGCTTCCCGCAAAAGTCCTTTGAGTAGCCGGCACCTTGGCACCCACCAACGAGGCAGAGCTTCATCACGAGCACCTACAATCGCCGTTGTGGGGGTCCATTACGGCGTTGCAGGAGCTGCAGCGCTCAAGCGGGGCCGGTCGTTCGGTGATCTTCTTGTCATCGCTCACGCGTTGGCCCAGCCGTTCAGGTTCGTTCCGGACTCGCGGCAGGCGCCGATCGTCAGATAGCCGTAGTCGAAGGCCGTCACCCGGTCATCGAAGATCGGCTCATCGATGACGTGGACAATCCGGTCGGCATCCCAGCAGGAGAGGAGCCAGCGGCCGTCCTCAGTCCTCCGGACGCCGGCCCGCGGGAACTTCACCCGCTCCGGCAGACGGAAGGGCGCATCCGACGAGCGCTGCGGTTCGGTGGTGGTGTCGGTCATGGCCTTGGCGTGGTCGAGGACGGCGGCTTTGGCTTTCCACTGCTGGCCTACGGGCGCGGGGCCGTCCAATACTTCGGGCCGGTAGCCGCAGGAGCAGACGGGTTCGTTGTCCGGGTTGCGCTTGAGGAAGTGGTTACTCATCTTCGGTTCCGTCCTTGTCTTCGTGGTGGTAGTCGATGGCTGCCTGTTCGGCTTCGGTCCACTGGTATCCGTAGACGGTGCCGAGGCGGTCGCGCCATGTCTTGGTGGTCTGCCAGCCTGGGCCGTCATGCCATCCGCCGATGGAGTCCATGTGCATTTCGCGTTCGAAGGTGTCGACGTGCATGAGGGCGACGAGCTGGGGGACGTTGAGCTTGCCGATGGCGTCGATGACTTCTTGCTCATCGATGTTTTCGTGGTCGATGTCCAGCCACGGTGCAAGGTCGCCGAGGCGCCGCCGATCGATGATGTAGTCAACGAGCATCTCGCGGGTCTTGTCCGCTGCTGGCTTCTGGATGGCTTCCTTGATGAAGGCGGTCCGGACTTGGGCGGCAGTCGCGAGGCCCCTGGTGAGCTCCTGCTGGCGGATCTCGTCAGCGAGCTGCTCGGGCGTCCGCTGCGGGACGACGTGGCCCGTTCCCTTGGGCCGCTCCCGGATCCACGTGATTTCTTCCTTGGTGTCGTCGCAGATCGCGGACCAGCCGCCGGCGACGGCCTCGGCTACCGTCATCTGCTGGTAGGAGATCCTCCAGTCGGTCCATTCCCATGTTTGCCCGGCGGGCCGTTCGATGATGTCGACGCCGGCGCCCTGCAGCTCTGCGGTCAGGCGGGGCAGGTTCTCCAGCCACGTCTTCCGGCCCTGTTCCTTGGCTAGCTGGAAGGACCATTCGTTCGGCGTGGCAGCGACACGGAGGAGCCGCTTGGTGGCGGCGTCGTCGTCGGTGAAGTCCACGAGCACGAGAGCCTGGTCAACGTTCAGGGTGCGGTCTTCGAGCTTGCCCTTGGCATCCTCCGAGAGCTTTGTGAGAGCGATACGGGACCGGACCAGACTCTGCGAGCGCCCGGTGGCTTTGGCTACGGACTTGACGGTGTAGCCGTCGAACTCCAGCAGGGACTGGTATGCCTCGGCTTCCTCGGTAACGGTGAGGTCGGTGCGCTGGGTGTTCTCGACCAGCATCGCTTCGAGCTGTTTGGGTTCGGTGTTGAGGTCCTCACGGATCACGCAGGGCAAGACTTCGAGGTTGGCCAGCTGCGCGGCGGCGTGCCGGCGGTGCCCGGCGATGATGACGTAGGTGACGCCAGTGCTTCGGCTGGTCAGTGGGGCGACGACGAGGGGCTGCATGATGCCCTGGGCGGTGATGCTGTTCGCGAGGTCAGTGACGATCCCGACGTCGTTGCGGACGTTCTTCGGGTGGATGGCCAGCTGGCCGATCGGGAGTTCTTGGAAGTGGGTGCTCACTGGTCGGTTCCTTCGTGGCGGGTGGCGTGGCGGTGGTTCTGGGCGAATGCGAGCGCGGACTGGAGATAGGCAATACCAAGATCCAGCTCACCGCTGGAGAGTGCTGTCACGGCTTCGTTGGCTTGGAACTCCGCTTCCAGCAGCAGCTTGGTCTGCGGGTCAATGGTCTGCGGTTTGGTGGCGCCGGCTTCGATGTCCTGGTGGATGCGGTTCAGGCCGGCGTCGGTTGCCCGGCGACCGGTCAGGTCGTGGTCGGCTTTGTCGAAGGCCGAGTCGATGGCGCCGAGGAACTTGGCTGCCAGTCCTGTGCGGTCCTTCGGGGCCATCTCCGCAGCGGGCCGGGCGGGGATGCGATGGCCGTTGTGCAGGTAAGCGATCGGGCGGGGGTTGCCGAGCCATGCCTGTTCGGTCGTGGGCTCTGCCGGCTGTTCAGTCATTTCTGGGTTCCTGTCTCAAGAACGAATCCGGCAGCGCCGGCAGTGAGGAAGAGCACGCCCGTCAGGTACGCGGCGTTGAAGAGCGGGAATGCGGCGAGCATCAGGAGCGCGCCGAGGGCGAGGGCCGGGGTGTAGAGGTAGGTGCGGCGGCGGTTCCGGCCGACCCGCACTGATGGGGCCCTCACTGCGGGACCCCGGCGGTGGCCGGCTTCCGGTACTCGTGGATGGAGTAGTTCGCCCTGGGCGTGCCGTCCACGATGATCTGCTTCGAGTGGACGTCCACGGCGATGGCCTGCGGGGCCGGCCACTTCGAGCGGGCGTAGGTGGCCAGCTGGGCGGTGAGTTCCAGGTTGTCGCGGAAGTCGAGGTCCGCGTGGTCCTTGTAGGGGCGGTGGCCGATTGGCTGGACGACGGCGAAGCGCTTGATCCGGGCCTTCACCGGGTTGCCCTATCAATCGCGATGTCGAGGTTGGCCTTGAGCCGGGCGATGACGGCAGGCGACGGAATGTGACTGATCACGGGGCCGGGCTTGGGCGTCTGCGCGTCGGTGGCTTCCCGGGCGGCGGCGATGTCGCGGAAGGCCAGCCGCTCCAGCTCGTCGCCGAAGCGGTCCACGGAGCCGGTCACTTCGTTGACCAGATTGCTGGTGTACTTCTTCAGGTCCGCGAAGGTCTGCTCGATGTGGTCCAGGGCCATTTCTGCGTTCCCGGTCCGGTCGAAAGCGCGGAGCGTGCGGACTGCGGACGCCAGCTGGTTCGCGGTGTTGATGACGTGCTCGGCCAGCTGGTGCCGGCGAGCCTTTTCCATCACCAGGTACTTCTCATCAAGGCCGGCCCGGCCGCCCTGGCGGCGGTCCTCGGCGCCGAAGAACAAATGCCGGGGCGGATCAGCTACCGGGTTTTCCTGTGCAGTGCGAGCGTCCATTGCTAGACTCGTTTCTGATTCGAGAGCCAGGTAGACCCGTCAGAAGGGCCTGGCTCTTGGGTTTGGAATGGGCGGTCCAGTGAGTTCTTGGCGGAAGGAACTGGACCGCCCTATTTACTGCCCGCCGGCGGTGCCGGGCGGAACAACTATGGGGTCAGGCGGACTGGGCCTGCACCGGAAAGTCCGGGGGCAAAAGTGCTGATACGGGGATGCTAAAGGCGGCTGAAAGCGCATAGAGTTCTTCAACGTCAATCGGGGTGACTCCCAGCCACCGACGATTGGCGGAGGACTGGCTCACTCCCAAGGCTGTGGCGATGTCGCGCTGCGACATCTTGAGGCGGGCCGCCTCTGCTCGGACATTTGCCGCTACCCGTTCGCTGACTGATTCACTCATGTGGATGAGTATTACCCATAATTGCGTAACTTACAAGCGTGTCATCCAAGTAGCTCGCCCCGTGTCGGCGAGTAGCCGCCAGCAATTAATCGAGTGGGTGTTTTTAAAGGAAAGGCAATTCATTTTCCCGTTCGCTGTTGCTAATACCCGTTGAGTGGGTATAGTTCAGTCCATGAGCACAGCAATCAGCGAACAACATTCAGAGTCGTTGTCTGTCGCAGTTGCCCGGCGTCTACGGGGTCAACTCGCAGAACGGAACATCAAGGGTTCGGCCCTCTCCCGGATGACGGGGCTGCCCCAGCAAACAATCTCGCGGAAGCTTATCGGCGGCACGCCTTTCACCCTGGATGAGCTTCAGGCGATTTGTGACGTCACAGGCATCAGCCTGGAATACATCCTCATGGGCACACTCTCGGCCCGCGGGCCGATCCCACCACGGGACGGTGAGCGCAACCCAAAATCTGAGGCGGTCTCAAATACCCGGCCTTTGGATTAGAAGGCCGCTGCTCTATCCCCTGAGCTACTGGGGCACGTCGGCGTGCCAGCCCGGCTGCTGCCGGGGGACGCCTCAAAAAGTTTACATTGCCCTGCGGCTGTCCGCCGTCAGGAACACCTGGTCGCCTTGGCACCCGCATGCGCGGGCTGCAGCTTGGCCTCCCTCGGCGTCAGTCCAGGCCCGGGTTATCCACATGGCGCAGCTGGCCCCTCGCGGAGGGTCGTCCCTGGCGCGAAGCTGAAAGAGCCTGCTAGGGCACGACATTTCGAGACAGGACATGAGCATGAGTGACAACATCACGGTCCGTGGCTTCGTCGCCACGGAGCCCAAGAGCTCGACGACGCCCGGCGGTGTGGCGACGGCGAACTTTCGGCTGGGGTCCAACCCACGGCGCTTCGACCGCGCCACGAACGCCTGGATTGACGGGGACACCAACTGGTTCACGGTTCAGGGGTACCGGCAACTGGCCGGAAACATCGGCTGCAGTATCAAGAAGGGCCAGAAGGTCATCGTCGTGGGGCGGCTAAAGCTGAGGAGCTGGGAACATGAGGGCCGGATCTATCATTCGGCTGAAATCGACGCCGAGTCTGTCGGCCACGACCTCAAGTGGGGTTCGGCCAATTACATCCGCACGGCCGGCAACGGGCCTCAGGCTGCTGCCGGTCCGAACGGCCGGGAAGCAGACTTCCCGGAGGGAAACCGGGACGGTGGCCAGGATGACGACGAGCCCCACGAGGAGCCCGACGACAACGACGGCGACGAGCCCGCAGCCCACAATGTCTTCGTCGATGACATCAGTGGCGAGGTGGAGGAGTTCGACGAGGAGACGGGCGAGCTGAAAGGGGCGGCCGCCTGAAGGGCCGCGGATCTGCACCGCCCGGCCCCGGTGTCACGCCACGCGGGGCTGGGCCCGTGCCGCGGGCAGGTGGTCGATGAGGACGGCGTGAATGTGAGTTATCCCGGCTGAACCACTAGATTTATAGGCATGGCGGAATTTATCTACACAATGACCAAGGCCCGCAAGGCTGTTGGCGAAAAACTCATCCTCGATGACGTAAGCATGTCCTTCTTCCCGGGGGCCAAGATTGGCGTCGTCGGCCCGAATGGTGCAGGTAAGTCCACCATTCTCAAGATCATGGCCGGTCTGGACACGCCCTCCAACGGCGAGGCCCGGCTCAGCCCCGGCTACAGCGTCGGCATCCTGCTGCAGGAACCGCCGCTGAACGAGGAAAAGACCGTCCTGGGCAACGTCCAGGAAGGTGTCGGCGAGATCTACGGCAAGATCCAGCGTTTCAACGAGATCTCCGAAGAGATGGCCAACCCCGACGCTGACTACGATGCCCTCCTCGAGGAAATGGGCCAGTTGCAGGAAGCGATTGATGATGCTGATGCCTGGGACCTCGATTCCCAGCTCGAGCAGGCTATGGACGCTCTCCGTTGCCCGCCGGCCGACGCCGACGTCACCCTGCTCTCCGGTGGTGAGCGTCGCCGTGTCGCCCTCTGCAAGCTCCTGCTCCAGAAGCCGGACCTGCTGCTCCTCGACGAGCCCACCAACCACCTTGACGCCGAGAGCGTGCTGTGGCTGGAACAGCACCTTTCCAGCTACCCCGGCGCAGTGCTCGCGGTAACCCACGACCGGTACTTCCTTGACCACGTGGCCCAGTGGATCGCCGAAGTGGACCGCGGCCACCTGTACCCGTACGAGGGCAATTACTCCACATACCTCGAGAAGAAACGCGCCCGCCTGGAAGTCCAGGGCAAGAAGGACGCCAAGCAGGCCAAGCGGCTCACCGAGGAACTGGAGTGGGTCCGTTCCAACGCCAAGGGACGCCAGACGAAGTCCAAGGCCCGTCTGGCCCGGTACGAGGAGATGGCCGCCGAGGCAGACCGCACCCGCAAGCTGGACTTCGAAGAGATCCAGATCCCGCCGGGACCGCGCCTGGGTGGCCTCGTCCTGGAGGCGAAAAACCTGCAGAAGGGCTTCGAGGACCGCACCCTGATCGACGGGCTCTCCTTCACCCTGCCGCGCAACGGCATCGTTGGCGTCATCGGTCCCAATGGCGTCGGCAAAACCACTCTGTTCAAGACCATCGTCGGGCTCGAGCCCCTCGACGGCGGTGAACTCAAGGTCGGCGACTCCGTCAAAATCTCCTACGCGGACCAGAGCCGCGGCGGCATCGACCCGAACAAGACCCTGTGGGAGGTTGTCTCCGACGGCCTCGACTTCATCCAGGTCGGCCAGGTCGAAATGCCGTCCCGTGCCTATGTCGCCGCCTTTGGCTTCAAGGGCCCGGACCAGCAGAAGAAGGCTGGGGTGCTCTCCGGTGGTGAGCGCAACCGCCTGAACCTGGCCCTGACGCTCAAGCAGGGCGGAAACCTGCTGCTGCTCGATGAGCCGACTAACGACCTCGACGTCGAAACCCTCAGCAGCCTGGAAAACGCCCTGCTCGAATTCCCGGGCTGCGCCGTCGTGGTTTCGCACGACCGTTGGTTCCTCGACCGGGTCGCCACCCACATCCTCGCGTACGAAGGTGACGAGGAAAACCCCTCCAAGTGGTACTGGTTCGAAGGCAACTTCGAATCCTATGAGGAGAACAAGGTCGAGCGCCTGGGCCCGGACGCAGCCAAGCCGCACCGGGTGACCCACCGCCGCCTCACCCGCGACTAAGCCGCCGGCTGTGACCGCGAGGCGCTGAGCGGATTTGGAAAGGCCGGCTCCCTACCGGGGAGCCGGTCTTTCGCGTGCCGGGGGTCAGCCGCGTTTAGCCTTGCGCATCTGGCGCTGCAGGACCTTTGACTGGACGGCCCCCTTGACCTTGTTCTTGAGGTCCGTGGGAACCCGGATCATGCCCTCCTGCGCCACCGTGGCCACGTGCCGGCCGTCGCGGCTGAAGATCTTGCCGGTCGCGAGGCCGCGGGCACCCTGGGCGCTGGGGGACTCCTGGACGTAGAGCAACCACTCGTCCACCCGGACCGGCCGGTGCCACCACATGGCGTGGTCCAGGCTGGCCACGGACATGCCCGGGGTAATCCAGCTCATCCCGTGCTTGCGGAGGATGGATTCCAGCAGGGTGTAGTCGCTTGCATAGGCCAGGGCGGCGCGGTGCAGGTCCGGATCGTCCGGCATGGGCCCGAAAGTCTTCATCCAGACCGCGTTGCGCGGTTCCTTGGTGCCCTTGGCCGAGACGTACAGGGCCGGGTCGACGTGCCGGATGTCGAAGGGCCGCTCGTAGGCCCAGTGGCGTGCCACCGGGTGGTCGAACTTGCCCAGCAGGTCAGCCGTGCTGGGCAGCGACTCCGGCCCGGGGATGCCAGCCGGCATCTCGGACTGGTGTTCGATTCCCTCGTCCTCGTCCTGGAACGACGCGATCATGGACAGGATGGGCATGCCCTCCTGGTATGCGTGGACTCGCCGTGCCGAGAACGAGCGGCCGTCCCGGAGCCGCTGGACGCCGAAGGTGATCGGCTTGTTGGCGTCCCCCGGGCGCAGGAAATATCCGTGCATCGAGTGCACGCCGCGCCCCTCGGGAACCGTCCGGCTCCCGGCGACCAGCGACTGCGCCAGGACCTGGCCGCCGAATACCCGGTGCCGGGGCTGCTGCTGGGAGGGGCCCATGAAGATGTCTTCGTCTGTCCGGGCGCCTTCCAGCTCGCCGAGGTTCAGCAATTGGAGGAGCGAGGAGGTGGGGTCCTGTGTCGGCGGCCCCTGCAATCCGGCTTCGGCTTCAGTCATGGTTCGACTCTAGACGTCCCTTCGGCGCGGTCCCAAAGAGGCACAGCCGGTAGAGTCGATATTGTGTCTGACGTCCTAACCCAGCCCCTGCAGTTCACCGATCCGCGCGACCTTGCCGATCTGCGCACCTTCGCGACCCGCGCCCGGTCGATCGACGACGGCGCCATCCGCCTCCAGGCGTCCGGCCCGGTGCTCGCCGCCTACGTGTGCGTGCTGCGGCCGCGCTTGCTGGGGGAGTCGACCCCGACGATCCTCGGGCTCCGGACCATGGCACTGGCGCAACCGGCGGACACCGATGTCACCGTTCCGATCTCGGCAGTGCTGGACCGGCTGGCGCGAGCAGGGGAGAACGACGTCGAGCTGCCGCTGCCGCCGGTGACCGTCACCGAATCGTGGGCAGGCGTCGGCGCGCCCCGCACCGGTTGGGCAGCCGTTGGCACGCTCCGCGACTCCGCGCTGCGCCAGTCCGCCGAAGCCGGCATCAGCGAGGTCGCCGCCATCATCCCGGACAAGCCCGGAGCTTTGATCGTCAACAACGCCCGGGCCGCGGTCTGGGGCAGGGAACTGCCGGGCGCCTCCGGTCTCCCGCTGGGCGCCGCATTTGCGGCCCTCACCCTTGGCTTCCTGGCGGACGGCGAACAACAGCTTTTCCGGGCCGGCCGCTGGTTCCGGCTCAGCGGGGCCCGCGGGCACGTGCTGGCCCGCACCGGTTCAGGCCTCTAGGGCGTCGTGCCGGCCCGCACCGGCTCGGGCTCCAGGACCGTTTCGTTCTGGCCCGTGCCGGCCTTGACGGGCCTGACATACTAAGCGCATGAGCGGCTTGTCGGTGCTGGATCCCCCGGTTGAGCGACACCCTGGCTTCAACGATGCGCTGCATCCGGACCGCATCTGGATCCGCGCGCTCCGCCTCGTGGTCGGCGTTTTCGTACTCGCCGCCCTCGTCCGGAAGACGTACGATGCGACGCTCCCCGGCAATGACGTGGACGTCGCCCAGCTCTACTCGGAATTCACGGTCCAGTCGAACCTCGTCCTCGGGCTGGTGCTCGTCGCATCCGCAGCGCTGCCGCGGACGCGGCTGCCGGAGTGGTGGGACCGCCTGTTCGGGGCGCTTGCTTTGTACCTGGTGATGACGGGCCTCATTTACGTCATACTCGTGGCGCCTCCCGGGGAGCCGTGGTGGAGCCTGGACATGTACTGGCCCCAGCTCGTACACCACCGCGTGGCCCCGCTGTTCGCCGCGCTTGACTGGCTGCTCGTCACGCGGACCGTGCGCGGCACCTGGCGGCGGCCGATCGTGTGGCTCGCTTACCCCGCGGCTTTCCTCGTCTTCTCGTGGGTGCGCGGAGCCATCGACGGCTGGTACGTCTACGACTTCCTCGATCCGACGCTCGGCGGTTGGCCGGCCGCGCTGACGACGACGGCGCAGGTGCTCGTCGCGTTCCTCATCGTCGCGGTCCTCCTGCATGTGGCCGGGAATGCGCGCTCCGCGCTCGCAGTGCGGCACGGGCGCTGATCCCGGCCCCACGCCTCAAGGACGGCGGAGGACAGCCCTCAGGCTCCGGACGGGCTGTTCACCATGGAGAGGGCCGCCCGCTCCATGTAGTCCCACAGCGTTCCCTCGTGCAGCGGCGGGAGCTCCAGCGAATCCACCGCGCTGCGCATGTGATGCAGCCAGCGGTCCTTGGCCTCCGGCGTTACCCGGAAGGGCTGGTGCCGCATCCGCAGGCGGGGGTGCCCGCGCTCCTCGCCGTACGTCGTCGGGCCGCCCCAATACTGCTCGAGGAACATCAGGAACCGCCGTTTGGCGGGGCCCAGATCCTCTTCGGGATACATCGGCCGCAACAGCGGATCAGCCGCCACGCCGTCGTAGAACACGTCGATGAGCTTCACGAACGTCTGGTGGCCGCCCACTGCGTCGTAGAAGTTGTCCGTGTAGCCGGGCTTGCTGAACGGATCGTTCTGCAGCAGCTGCTGGGGCTGGCGGGGTTCGCCGGCGCTGGGGATTGTCATGGCTCTATTCTCCGGCCTTCTGCTGCGGGGTGCTGTCGGCCTCGCCCGGTGCCGATGCATCGGGCGGAACGTACGTGCCCTGGGAGCGGTTGCCCACCCGCAGGATCTCGCCGTTGCGCAGGTACCAGATGGTGCCGTCCTCCGCCCGGACCCGGGTGATCCGCAGGTTCATCGCCTCCACCGTGCCCACGACCTCGGAGGTCTCGATGACGTCGCCGATGCCGTACTGGTCCTCCATGGTGATGAAGATGCCGGCCAGGAAGTCGCGGATCAGCTGCTGGGCGCCGAAGCCGATGGCGATACCGAGGATTCCGACGCTGGTCAGGATCGGCGCCACGTCCACGTTCAGGTTCTTGAGCACATACACGCTGGTGAGGACGGCCACCAGGACGCCCACCACGCTGTTGAGCAGTGCGCCGACGGTGTTGGCCCGCTGCTCCCGGCGCTCATGGTCCAAGGCACGGAAAGCGGGGGCCACCCAGCGGAAGTGCGGCTTCTTGAAGAACGTGCTGCCCGCGGCGACGCGCTTGGTGATTCCGACGATCACGAACGACGCCACCAGCCAGACGGCAACGCCGACCCCCAGGCTGATGAGGACACCGGGCACATTGATGGCCGAAATGTCCGGAGGGGTGATGGGATCTGTCGTGGTCATGCTGAACATCGGCGGGGGTACTCCTTGTAGCTGCGGTCCTGCTGCCGGCCGTTAGCGCCGGCCTGGGCGTGCTGCGCGGCGGCCGGCTTTCGGCGGGCGCATAACGCTCTGGTCTCCTTCAACATTAGCGCCGTGGCCCGCCCCCATGCGCATCCTGGCTGTCACCCTGCCGGGTAACCGCCTCCGGCCGGCCGGACCGTTCAGCCCGCCTGGCCCCCGACCAGGACGCTCGGCTCGTGCAGCACCGGGAAGTTGACGCTCCGGGCGATGAAACAGAGCCTGTTCGCGCCGGCGTGCAGTTCCGCCATAAGTTCCTCCGCCACCGGGGCCGCCACGGTCACCCGGGGCTTGAGCGTGGCCGATTCAAACTGTCCGCTGCCGTCGCGGTTGGTCCGCATCAGGGCCTCGGCCCGGTCCTCGTATGCCGTCACCACCACGCCGTGCTTCACTGCGACGTGCAGGAAGGACAGCATGTGGCACTGGGACAGGGCCGCCAGCAGCAGCTGTTCCGGGTTGTAGCGGCTGCGGTCGCCGTGGAAGGCCGGGTCGGCGGAGCCCCGCAGGACGGGCAGCCCGGGGATCTCAATGTCGTGGTCCCGTGAATAGCCACGGTACGACTCCGTCCCCTCACCGAGGTTCCCCGTCCAGCGGACTGTCAGCGCATAGCGGTGTTCGTCGAGGCTCATGCGCCGACGTCGGCCTGGCGGGCGCGGAGCGCACGGGCCACGCCGTCGCGGTTCTCCAGCATCATCCGCCGCAGGGCCGAGCTGTCTTCCGGCAGCGAGGCCAAGAATTCGTCGGTGCGGTCCACGGTGGCCTGCGTGGTCAGCTGCGCCGGATAGAGTCCGACGACGATCTGCTGGGCCAGCGCGTGCGTGCGGTCCCGGACGATTCCCGGGACTGCGTCGAAGTATTTCTCGGCGTACGGCTCCAGCAGGGACGTGTCCAGCACCCGGGTGAAGCCGCTGACGGCCGAACCCTGCAGCGCGTTGGACAGCTCCCCCTTGACCACAATCGAGTCCCAGGCAGCGGCCTTCGCCTCCGGCGTCGGGATGGCGGCCGTGGCGAGTGCTGCCGCGTTCTGCCCGGTGGCGGTGTTGTCATGCTCCAGCTCGGCGTCGATCTTCTCCTGGCCGGCGCGGCCGCCGGCGACAAGGGAGGTGATCAGTTCCCAGCGCAGGTCCTGGTCCACGGTGAGACCGTCCAGTGTGAGGCTGCCCTCCAGCAGGCCGGACACGGCGTCGAGCTGGCCGGCGCTGCGGGCCAGCAGCGCATAGGACTTGACGAACTGCAGCTGCGCGTCGGAGCCGGCCGGGACGCCTGCGGCGAGCTCCCAGAGCCGGTCGGCGGCGGCAACCGTGGTGGCTTCCTTGTGCTCCGTGGCCACATAGAAATTCAGTGTGGTGGCCAGCTGGCGCAACTGGACCAGGATCACGGAGGAATCGGATTCCTCGGCGATGTTGGCCAGGATCAGTTCCACGTAGCCGCGGGCCGGGGTTTCGCCGTCGCGGGCCGCATCCCAGGCCGAGCCCCACACGAGGGTGCGGGGAAGGCTCTGGCTGAAGTCCTTGAGGTGGGCCGTGGCCGTGGCGAGAGACTTCGGGTCGAGGCGGACCTTGGCGTAGGCGAGGTCGTCGTCGTTGAGCAGGACCAGGTCCGGCCGGGCGAGCGCGGCCAGCGTCGGCACTTCGGTGCGTGCGCCGTCGACATCGAGCTCCTCGCGGTGCACGCGTTCCAGCTTGCCGGCACCGTTGAGGTTGTAGAAGCCGACGGCGAGCCGGTGCGGGCGGATGGTGGGCTGGGCGTCGGTGGCGGACTGCAGGATCGCGAAGGAGGAGATGGTGCCGTCCTCGCCGACGGACAGTTCGGGCACGAGCGTGTTGACGCCGGCGGTCTCCAGCCAGAGCCGCCCCCACTGGTCCAGGTCACGGCCGCTGGCTTTCTCAAGCTCGGCCATCAGGTCGCTGAGTTCGGTGTTCCGCCAGGCGTGCTTGCGGAAGTACTCGCGGACGCCGGCCATGAATTCCTCCGGACCCACCCATGCCACGAGCTGGCGGAGCACCGAGGCGCCCTTGGCGTAGGTGATGCCGTCGAAGTTCACCTCGACATCCTCCAGGTCGTTGATCTCCGCGAAGATCGGGTGGGTCGTGGGGAGCTGGTCCTGGCGGTAGGCCCAGGACTTTTCCACCGAGGCAAAGGTGGTCCAGGCGCGGTCGAATTTGGTGTTTTCCACTGCGGCCAGGTGGGACATGTACTCCGCGAAGGACTCATTGAGCCAAAGGTCGTTCCACCAGCGCATGGTCACGAGGTCCCCGAACCACATGTGAGCGAGCTCGTGCAGCACCGTAATGGCGCGGCGCTCCACCTGGGCGTCGGTGACCTTGCTGCGGAAGACGTAGCCTTCCAGGATGGTCACGGCCCCGGCATTCTCCATCGCCCCGGCGTTGAACTCCGGCACGAAGAGCTGGTCGTACTTCTCGAACGGGTAGGGGCAGCCGAACTGCGCTTCGAAGAACTCGAAGCCCTGGCGGGTCAGCTCAAAGATGTTGTCGGCGTCGAGGTACTGCATGAGGGACTTGCGGGCGAAAACGCCCAGCGGGGTGACTCTCCCGTCGGCGGAGACGACCTCGCTGCGGACGCACTGGTACGGCCCGGCGATCAGCGCCGTCACGTAGGAGGAGAGCCGCGGGGTGGGGGTGAATTCCCAGACGGAGCGGGCGCCGCCGTCGGTGCCGGGGATGGTCTCGACCGGCACGGGAGTGGGGGAGTTGGACACGACATCCCAGTGCGAGGGGGCAATGACCGTGAACGTGAAGCTGGCCTTGAGGTCGGGCTGTTCAAACACGGCGAACATCCGCCGGGAATCCGGCACCTCGAACTGGGTGTAGAGGTAGACCTCATGGTCCACCGGGTCCACGAAGCGGTGCAGGCCTTCGCCGGTGTTCATGTACGGCGCTTCGGCGACGACCAGCAGCTCGTTCTCCGCCGCGAGGTCCGGCAACTGGATGCGGACGCCGTCGGAAACCTCTGCCGGGTCAAGCTCGCGACCGTTGAGGGTCACGCCCAGCACGGCGTGGGTCACGGCATCGATGAAGGTCGAGGACCCCGGCTTGGCCGAGAACTTCACGGCGGTGGTGGTGCCGAAGACCTTGTCCCCGCGGCTCAGGTCGAGTTCGACCTCGTAGGAGTCGACGGCGATCAGTTCGGCACGCTCGCGTGCCTCGGCGCGCGTCAGGTTCATTCCAGGCAAAGTTGGGCCTCCGGGGATGCTTAGGGACGGGGAACTCGTTACTGTGAAATCATTCTTTCACTTCTGCGGCGCTTGGCAAGTTGTCCGGGTCACACCAAGATACAACGCCGAACCGCCGGGGGTAGCGTTGGGGATATGGGAAAGATTCGGGATTCTGTGGATGCCAGGGCACTGCGCTTCGCCGTCGGGTTCCCGGTGATGCTCGCGGCGGCGTTTGTGGTCTGTTCGTTGCTGATCCGCTCCGATCTGCCCGAGCCGCTCGCGGTCCGCTGGACCGGGAGTGTGGCGGTGGACTTCGCCCCGTTCGGGGCCGTCGTCGGAGTCGGGGCGGCCATGATCGTGATGATCGGCTGGGCCGTGCTGGTGCAGGCGGCGCCGCTGTCCCGTCCGGCCATCATGCGCCGGATCATGATGGGCGCCGGACTGTTCGTCAGCCTCTTCATCACCACTGTGCTCGCCGCAGTGCTGGTCGGACAACTCGGCCTGCAGGACGCGAGGCAGGCCCGGGTGGACGTTGCCGTGCTCGCCATGGGCAGCGGCGCAGCCCTCGGCCTGGGCTTCGTCATGGGTTTCGTCTTTAAGGCCGACGAGCGCTGGTCCACGGACGACGACCGGGCCATCCAGGCCGCCCTGGCCCGCGAACGTGATCCCGACCTGGCCCGGGACTCGGTGAGCCTGTGGGTGCACGCCCGCAGTTCGGTCTTCGTGATGCTCGGGATCGCCACCCTGCTTCCGGCCGCCCTCCTCACCGTCGCCGTGCCCTGGCTGGCTGCGCTGCTCGCCGCGCTGGCCCTGCTCGCCGCCGCGTGCCTGTTTGCCCGCCTCCAGGTGGACCGGAGCGGTCTCCGGGTCTTCGCCGCCGGAATCGTCCGGGTCATGGATGTCCCGGCGGCTGCCATCGAGGCCGCGACGCCGAAGGAGGTCAGGGCCGCTGACTTCGGCGGCTGGGGTTACCGGAGCAAGGGCACCTCCACGGCGCTGCTGGTCAGCAGCGGACCCGCCGTCGTCGTCGACCGCTCGGACGGGCGGACCCTGACCGTCAGTGCCGGGAGTGCCACGACGGCGGACAATGTCGCACAGGTGATCTCGCGGGTCGCGGCGCGGGCCCGCCGGACCGGCGGCGGCACTGATTTGTGAAGTCCGGCCGGCCGCTGAACAAGCCCGCCGGCCCGCGCCCTAGTAGGCTGGTAACAGCCTCCAGACCGCCCGCAGCCCACGTGATTCCACTGATCTGCCCCACTGAACGGAAACGCCGTGACCCCAACCGATCTCCCGCGCGTGCACATCGCCACCGACCACGCCGGTATGGAACTCAGCGCCCATCTCGTCCGGCACCTCGGCGCCAAGGGCTACGAGGTGGTCGACCACGGACCCAAGGTCTACGACGCGCTGGATGACTACCCCTCGTTCTGCATCAACGCCGCGCTCGCAGTGGTGGCGGACCAGGAAGCAGGCACCAGCGCCCTCGGGATCGTCCTGGGCGGCTCCGGCAACGGCGAACAGATTGCCGCCAACAAGGTCAAGGGCGTCCGGGCCGCACTGGCCTGGAACCTGTCCACCGCGAAGCTGGCGCGCGACCACAACGACGCCAATGTGGTCGCCGTCGGCGGCCGCCAGCACAGCGTCGACGAGGCCACCGAAATCATTGAAGCGTTCCTGGCCGAACCTTTCAGCAACGACGAACGCCACGTCCGCCGGATCGGCAAAATCGCCACCTACGAGCGCACCGGCGAGGTCGTCGCCTAGTGCCGGAAGGGCATTCCGTCCACCGTCTGGCCCGCCAGTTCGGGGACGTCTTCGCGGGGGAGCGGCTGGCGGTCTCGAGTCCGCAGGGGCGTTTCGCCCAGGGCGCGGCGCTGCTGGACGGCCACACCCTCACCGGCTCGGCCGCGCACGGCAAGCACCTCTTCCTGGAGTTCGAGCACGGGCTGCTATTACATGTCCACCTCGGCCTCTACGGCGCCTGGGACTTCGGCGGCGACGCCGGCTTCCGTGGAGCGTCCAGCATCGGCGCGCCCCGCAAAGTGGGGGAGCGGGAGGTCTACGACGACGGGGAAGCGGCTGGGCCGGCCCGGTACCAGGGGCCGCCCGCACCGGTCGGTGCCGTCCGCGTCCGGATCGCCAGCGCCCACGGCTGGGCCGATCTCCGCGGTGCGACCACCTGCGAGGCGGTCACGGAGGCGGAGGCGGAGGCCGTGCTGGCACGGCTCGGTCCTGACCCGCTGCGCAACCTGCCCGGGGACCGGGAGTCCTTTGTTGCCGGCCTCCTGGCCAGGCGCACGCCGCTGGCGGCCCTGCTGATGGACCAGAAGGCCATTGCCGGCGTCGGGAACGTCTACCGCGCCGAACTGCTGTTCCGGCAGCGCCTGGACCCCTGGCTGCCGGGGCAGGGGCTGTCCGGGGAGGCAGCGGGCCGGCTCTGGGACGACACCGTCGCGGTGATGTCCGACGGCGTCCGCGACGGCCGGATCATCACCACGCCCCCGCACTACTGGGGCGCACCCGGGGCCGGGGGATCCCGCGGCGGCCTGCCCGCCCCGGAGGAGTCCCACTTCGTCTACCGGCGGCAGGGACTCGACTGCCGCCACTGCGGCACGCCGGTGGCCCTGACCGAGCTCGGCGCCCGCAAGCTGTACTGGTGCCCGGCCTGCCAGTCCGGCTGACGCATGGGCTTGGAACACCTGCTGGACCCGGGAACAGCTGCGGGACCCGACGTGGGCCGGCGTACCCCCGGCGGGGCGCCATTGGCTGCGCCCGGGGGCGCCTTTGGCTGTCCTTCCGGGTCGTAGCCCCGCTATTTGCGGCGTGTCCGTGTCAAAGTAGCCCCGAAGCGCGTCCAAGACGGCCCGATCGGGCTCCCGGGAGCCGGAGCCCGGGACCCGGAGATGAAAAAAGCCCCTCCGGAGAGGGGCTACTTCGTCATATTTCGGAGGGGACGACGGGAATCGAACCCGCATCATCAGTTTGGAAGACTGAGGCTTTACCACTAAGCTACGTCCCCGGGAACATGCTGGAACTTCAGCAAAACTTCCGGACGGCTGTTGAAGCCGGATACAACTAAACCTAATTCAGGGCCCCGGTGTCAAATGTGCAAACCGGCGCGATTTGACCGTAGACTGTTCTGTGCACTTACGGGGTGTAGCTCAGCTTGGCTAGAGCGCCTGCTTTGGGAGCAGGAAGTCGCAGGTTCAAATCCTGTCACCCCGACTCTGCAAGTACTGCCAGACCCTTGGCAGTGCAGAACCCCACCCCCTAAAACCAGGAGTACTTAGACTGTGAAGAGCGCTGTCGAGAACCTCACCCCCACGCGGGTCAAGCTCAATGTTGAGGTCCCCTTTGAGGAATTGAAGCCCAGCATCGCAGAGGCATACAAGACTGTTGCTTCGCAGATCCAGGTTCCCGGTTTCCGCAAGGGCAAGGTCCCCTCCAAGCTCATTGACCAGCGCGTTGGCCGCGGCTACGTGCTGGAGACTGCCATCAACGATGGCCTCAACGGCTGGTACCAGGCAGCCGTTCAGGAAACCGGCATCCGCCCGCTGAGCCGTCCCGAGGTCGAAATCACCGAGGTGCCGGACCCGTCCGCCACCGACGGTGAACTCAAGTTCCACGCCGAGGTTGACGTCCGCCCCGAGATCGAACTGCCTGACTACGCCGGCATCAAGGTTGAGGTTGCCGCCGCTGAGTCCACCGACGCCGACGTCGACAAGGCCCTGGACGAACTCCGCGGCCGCTTCGGCACGCTGAAGTCCGTGGACCGCCCCGCCGCGGACAAGGACTTCCTGACCATCGACATCACCGCCACCATCGACGGCGCCGAGGTTGATTCCGCCACCGGCCTGTCCTACCAGGTTGGCGCCGGCACCATGCTCGAAGGCCTCGACGAAGCCGTCACGGGCCTCAGCGCCGACGAGGACGCCATCTTCGACACCACCCTCGTGGGCGGCGAGCACGCCGGCGAGTCCGCCCAGGTCAAGGTGGTCGTCAAGTCGGTCAAGGAGCGCGAGCTTCCCGAGGCTGACGATGACTTCGCCCAGCTCGCCTCCGAATTCGACACCCTGGCCGAACTGCGCGAGGACCTCGCGAAGCAGGCAGCAGAGTCCAAGGTCGTCGAGCAGGGCGTCGAAGCCCGTGACAAGGTCCTCGACAAGCTCGTCGAACTCGTAGCGGTACCCGTCCCGGACTCCGTCGTCGAAGAGCAGCTCGAGCAGCACTTCAACGCCGAGAACGCCCACGGCGAAGGCGAGCACGACACCGAGGAGCACCGCGCCGAGGTCAAGGCCAACACCGAGCGCGCCTTCCAGAACGAGATCATCCTTGACGCCATCGCGGAAAAGGAAGAAGTCAATGTCAGCCAGAACGAGCTGATCGACTACATCGTCACCACCGCCGGCCAGTACGGCATGGATCCGAACCAGTTCGCCCAGATCATCGATCAGAGCGGCCAGGTCCCGATGATGGTCTCAGAGGTGCGCCGCCGCAAGGCACTGGCTGTCGTTCTGGGCCAGGCCGAGGTCACCGACTCCGAGGGCAACAAGGTTGACCTGAGCGACTTCGTCCGCCCCGGCGGCGAAGAGGCACCGGTTGAGGCTGCCGAGACCGAGGAAACCGCTTCCGAAGAAGCAGCCACCGAGACCGCGAAGAACGATGACCCGGCAGCAGTGAAGTTCTAATACTTTCTGTTCCCGTAATTCCGCCGCACCCCCGGATCTTTGATCCGGGGGTGCGGCTTTTTAAGCCCACGATGAACCCTCCCGGGCAATCGTGCGCCGTCAGCGAACAGCCCCGCGCCTGAGCACAAAGCGGGAAGGAAAACCGTTAGTGTCCATGTAGGAAAGTTCAGTGATGTCGTCCAGTGGCGTCACCGTCGCCAGCGAGAGGTAAGTACATATGTCACAGCAAGCAGGGGCACCCCGGATGGCTACTGTCGATCCGGCAGCCCAGGATAACTACATTTACAACCGCCTGCTGAAAGAGCGCATCATCTGGCTCGGCTCCGAGGTCCGCGACGAGAACGCCAACGCGATCTGCTCGCAGCTGCTGCTGCTCTCGGCCGAGAACCCCGAGAAGGATATCTACCTCTACATCAACTCACCGGGCGGCTCCGTCACCGCCGGCATGGCCATCTATGACACCATGCAGTTCATCCCGAACGACGTCGTCACCGTCGCCACCGGCCTCGCCGCCTCGATGGGGCAGTTCCTGCTCTCCTCCGGCACCAAGGGCAAGCGCTACGCCACCCCCAACGCCCGCATCCTGATGCACCAGCCCTCCGGCGGCATCGGCGGCACGGCCTCGGACATCAAGATCCAGGCCGAGCTCATCCTGCACATGAAGAAGGTCATGGCCGAACTGACGGCCGACCAGACCGGGCAGACCGTCGAGACCATCCTCAAGGACAACGACCGCGACAAGTGGTTCACGGCCAAGGAAGCCCTCGAGTACGGCTTCTTCGACAAGATCGCGGCGCACGCCGGATCCGTGGCCGGCGGCGGCGGAACCAACGCAGACTCCACCGGCTCGGTCACCGACTCGACCGACACTGCCACCGAGAACTGACCGGCACGTAGACAGCAATGAATTCAGGAGCAATGAACATGAACTACAACTTCGGTTCGACTGCCGGTAACCTGCCGAGCAGCCGCTACGTGCTGCCGCAGTTTGAAGAGCGCACCCCCTACGGCTTCAAGCGCCAGGACCCGTACACCAAGCTGTTCGAGGACCGCATCATCTTCCTCGGTGTCCAGGTTGACGACGCCTCTGCTGACGACGTGATGGCACAGCTGCTGGTGCTCGAGTCCACCGACCCGGACCGCGACATCACGCTGTACATCAACTCCCCGGGCGGCTCGTTCACCGCCATGACCGCGATCTACGACACCATGACGTACATCCGCCCGGAGATCCAGACTGTCTGCCTCGGCCAGGCCGCCAGTGCCGCCGCCGTACTCCTCGCCGCCGGAACTCCGGGCAAGCGCCTCGCCCTGCCGAACGCCCGCGTCCTGATCCACCAGCCCTCGCTCTCCGGCGGCCAGGGCGGCCAGGCTTCCGACCTCGAAATCCAGGCCGCCGAGGTTATGCGCATGCGGTCCTGGCTCGAGGACACCCTGGCCAAGCACTCCGGCCGGACGCCGGAGCAGGTCAACAACGACATTGAGCGCGACAAGATCCTCACCGCGGCCGAGGCCATGCAGTACGGCCTGATCGACCAGGTGCTGGATTCCCGCAAGATGAAGCCCCAGGCAATCACCAAGTAGCGGATCATCGTGTAACAAGCAGTACCCGACGCCGGTGCGGCCCACTTTAAGTGGCCGCACCGGCGTCGGCTTTCCACCCAACAGGCCCAAAGTGACCTAGAGTGGAACATGTCACGGCTCCGTCCCGGAGGGATCGTCCGTGATTCCAGTAACGGGTGCAGCGCTGCGCGGGAGATCGACAGAGCCGGCAGCAAGATACTAAAAGGGGTTCACATATGGCTCGGATTGGCGAGAGCACGGATCTGCTGAAGTGTTCTTTCTGCGGAAAGAGCCAGAAGCAGGTCCGGAAGCTCATTGCCGGGCCCGGCGTCTACATCTGCGACGAGTGCATTGAACTCTGCAACGAGATCATTGAAGAAGAACTCGCCGAAGTAGCCGACCTGGGCAGTTTCGAACTGCCCAAGCCCCGCGAGATCTTCGACTTCCTGCAGGAATACGTGATCGGCCAGGAGCCTGCCAAACGCTCGCTCGCCGTCGCCGTCTACAACCACTACAAACGCATCCAGGCCGGGCACGCCCCCAAGAGCGGAAGCCTCGCCGAGGGTGTGCACCACGACGACGTCGAGATCGCCAAGTCCAACATCCTGCTGATCGGCCCCACCGGCTGCGGCAAGACCTACCTTGCGCAGACCTTGGCCCGCCGCCTCAACGTCCCCTTCGCCGTCGCCGACGCCACCGCGCTGACCGAAGCCGGCTACGTCGGCGAGGACGTCGAGAACATCCTGCTGAAGCTCATCCAGGCCGCTGACTACGACGTCAAAAAAGCCGAACAGGGCATCATCTACATCGACGAGATCGACAAGATCTCGCGCAAGAGCGAAAACCCCTCCATCACCCGGGACGTCTCGGGCGAGGGGGTGCAGCAGGCCCTGCTGAAAATCCTGGAAGGCACGGTCGCCTCGGTCCCGCCGCAGGGCGGCCGCAAGCACCCGCACCAGGAATTCATCCAGATCGACACCACCAATGTGCTCTTCATCGTTGCCGGCGCCTTCGCCGGGCTCGAGGAAATCATCGGTTCCCGCTCTGGACGCAAGGGCATCGGATTCGGGGCGCCGCTCAATGAGGTCAAAAACAACACCGACTCCTACGGCGAAGTCATGCCCGAGGACCTGCTGAAGTTCGGGCTGATCCCGGAATTCATCGGCCGGCTCCCGGTCATCACCACGGTTTCCAATCTGGACCGGGCGGCGCTGATCCAGATCCTGTCCACCCCGAAGAACGCCCTCGTGAAGCAGTACCAGAAGATGTTCCAGCTCGACGGCGTCGAACTGGTCTTCGAGGAGGAAGCGCTGAACACGATCGCCGACCAGGCGCTCGAACGCGGCACCGGCGCCCGCGGGCTCCGCGCCATCATGGAGGAAGTCCTGCTCCCCGTGATGTTCGACCTGCCCAGCCGCGACGACATCGCCACCGTCATCATCACTGAGGACGTCGTCTCCACGAAGGCAGCGCCCACGCTGATCGCCCACGACGTCAAGCGCCGCAAGTCCGCCTGATCCGGAATAAACACGCGGCACCCATCGCTGTCACCTGTGACGTGCCAAGCCGTTGAGCCGGCGCAGCGCACCATTTCCCGCAGACTTCCCTAGGAGATCACCTGTGTCTGAATCCCTGAACAAGCAAGCAGAGACCACAGCAGAGACCAACAGCGCGGACTTCTGGTTCGACCCGATGTGCCCGTTCGCCTGGGTGACGTCCCGCTGGATCGGCGAGGTGGAAGGCGTCCGCGACATCCGCACCGAATGGCACGTTATGAGCCTGGCCGTGCTGAATGAGGGCCGTGACGAACTGCCCGAGGAGTACAAGGAGTTCCTGGTTAAGGCCTGGGCCCCGGTGCGTGTGATCACCGCTGCCGCCGAGCAGCACGGCCCCCAGTACGTCAAGGCGCTTTACGATGCCATGGGCACCAAGATCCACAACGAGGCCAACAAGGACATCGCCGAGGTCATCGCGAAGTCCCTCGCTGAGGTGGGCCTGCCGGCGGAACTGGCGGCGGCGGGGGAAAGCGAAAAATTCGACGCAGCCCTGCGCACAAGCCACGAGGCCGGGATCACCCTGGTGGGCCAGGACGTGGGCACACCTGTCGTCTCGTTCAACGGGACTGCTTTCTTCGGCCCCGTACTGACCCGCATCCCGCGGGGCGAGGAAGCCGGGCGCCTGTGGGATGCCTCGGTGGCCCTGGCGTCGTTCCCGTACTTCTTCGAGATTAAGCGCAGCCGGACCGAAGACCCGGTCTTCAACTAGCGCCTCCCGCCGGGCGCAGAACGGCGCTTCCGGGCAGCAACGGGCCCCGCAAGAACTACTTCGATGTAGTTCTTCCGGGGCCCTTGCGCATCCGGAACGACGGGAGAACAATTGAATTTACCCACTTCGAAAGAAGCGGGACGCAGGAACCAAAGATTCAGTGACACTCATCCGACGCAGCCTTCGGCAAAGTCAGATGATGGCTACCAGTGACGAGGTAGGAAGACCTGAAAATCTAAGGATCTTGCCAGATTGCCTAAGACGTCACGTGGCAATCGAAAAGTCGAAGCCCCACCAACGGCAACACGCTGATGGGGCTTCCCCTTTGCCTAAAAACAGCCCGGCCTAAAAACAGGCCGGCCCAAAAGCAGCCGGCCCAGGAACTGGCCAGTGAACAGGGTGCCCATGAGCAGTGAGCCCATTGCCAGCTACGCGCTGCTGTCCGACTGCTCCTCCGCGGCGCTGGTCAGCGCGTCCGGTTGCGTTGTCTGGCTGTGCTTCCCGCGTTTTGACAGTCCCTCGGTGTTCGGACGGCTGCTGGGCCAAGAGGCGGTGTTCTGGTCGACCGGCCCGTCGGCGCGCACACCGTTACCCGCCGCTACCTGGGCCCGACGATGGTGCTCGAGAGCCACATCGGCCTGGTCAATGCCGTCTGGGGCATTAGCGAAGCGGAACGGCAACGCCCGGGTCCCGGCGCCGGGCAGCGGAAGGAAGTGCCCTGAGCGGATCCGAAGGAACAAGCCCGGTGGCGCCGCTGTTGCTTCCAGTGGCAGGGCATCGGTCCCGGTGCCGGGAGCCCCAGGCATCCCGCACGGTGGTGTCCTGTGTCCCGTGCCCATCTGCGAACATTGGAGCGACATGCCCATCACAGCCCACCTTGACCTGTTCCTCAAAGCGGAATCCCTGCCCACCGCGCCCGCCGTGCTACGCGACGTCCTCACCGATACGCGGGCGTTTGACGGATGCCTCGGCGTCGAGGTGCTGGTCGACAGCACCGATCCGGCGCACTTTCTTGTGGTGGAACAGTGGGCGTCGCTGGAACAGGACTCCGCCTACCGCGCGTGGCGGGCAACCGACGACGGCGCGAGCGGGCTGGGAGAACTCCTGGCCGCACCGCCGGTGCTGACGCGCTTCGAGACCTCCTTCGGGGTCTGAGCCCCCCTGTGTCGCTGCGTCGTGTCGTTGCCTGGTGTCGTTGCGGCCGCCGCTATGCCTGCGCGGGCCCCTCGGCCGGCGCCAGGACTACGTCGCTGACGGTCAGCTCGCCGTCTCCGCCCACCAGGGTCAGCTCCCGGGCGTTGGCGGCTGCCTTGAGGTCGGCCAAGCCGGCCTTCAGCTGCATGGTGAGCGAGTCCGGGGCGGTAATGGTCGCGGACAGCACCTCGGTGCGCTGTTTGACCTTTGCCTCGGACTTGGCCTTGCGGATGCCGCTGAGTGCGGTCCCGACGGTGGCCAGCAGGCTGGTGTCGCCGTCGATCGCGATGGCGGACGGCCACGCGGCACGGTGCACGGAGCCGGCCCGCCACCAGCTCCAGACTTCCTCCGTGGCGAAAGGCAGGAAGGGGGCGAAGAGCCGCAGCAGCGTGTCCAGGCTCGTTGCCAGCGCTGCCAGGACGGAGGCCTGCTCGGCCTCACCCGCGGCACCGTAGGCACGGTCCTTGATGAGCTCCACGTAGTCATCGGTGAAGTGCCAGAAGAAGCTCTCGGTGATCTGCAGCGCCCGGGCGTAGTCGTAGTTCTCGAACGCCTTCGTGGCCTGCTCGACCACGTCGGAGAGCTGGGCCAGTACGGCCCGGTCCAGGGGGTTGCTGAGCACGGAGAGATCCCCGGAAACCACGGAGTTCTCGGTGGCGCCCAGGTTCAGCACGAACTTCGAGGCATTGAGCAGCTTGATCGCGAGCCGGCGGCCGATCTTCATTTGCGCGATCTCGTAGGCGGTGTCCGCGCCCAGCTTGGCCGAGGCCGCCCAGTAGCGGACAGCGTCCGAGCCGTACTCCTCCAGCACGTCGGTCGGAACGATCACGTTGCCCTTGGACTTGGACATCTTCTTGCGGTCCGGGTCCAGGATCCAGCCGGAGATGGCGGCGTGTTTCCAGGGCGCGGAGTCCTGCAGGGCGTCGGCGCGCACCGCGGAGGAGAACAGCCAGGTCCGGATGATGTCGTGACCCTGCGGGCGCACGTCGAAGGGGTAGACCTTGGCGAAGAGCGCCTCGTCGGTGCTCCAGCCGCCGACGATCTGCGGGGTGAGCGAGGACGTCGCCCAGGTGTCCAGCACGTCGGCGTCGCCGGTGAAGCCGTCCGGCACGTCACGCTGGGTTTCCTGGTACCCGGGGGCCGCGTCCGCTGCGGGGTCCACCGGGAGCTGCGCGTCGGAGGGCACGATCGGAGCTGCGAAGTCCGGGTTGCCGTCGGCGTCCAGCGGGTACCAGACCGGTACCGGCACACCAAAGAAACGCTGGCGGGAAACAAGCCAGTCGCCGTTCAGCCCGGAGATCCAGTTCTCGAAGCGGGAGCGCATGAACGCGGGGTGGAAATCGATCTCGTGGCCGCGGGCAATGAGCCGCTCGCGGCGTTCCGCGTCGCGGCCGCCGTTGCGGATGTACCACTGGCGGGAAGTCACCACTTCGAGGGGCTTGTCGCCCTTCTCGAAAAAGTTCACCGGGTGCATGATCTTCTTCGGCTCACCCTCGAGAAGGCCGGCGGTGGTCAGGAGTTCCACCACGGCTTCCTTGGCGCTGAAGACCGTCTTGCCCGCGATCGCCCCGAAGCTGGCGCGGCCTTCGGCGGTGGTGATCCACTCCGGGGTGTCGCCGATGATGCGGCCGTCGCGGCCCACAATCGCGCGGGTGGGCAGCTGGAGTTCGCGCCACCAGGTGACGTCGGTGAGGTCGCCGAAGGTGCAGACCATGGCGATGCCGGAGCCCTTGTCCGCCTTGGCAAGCGGGTGGGCACGGACCTCCACCTCGACGCCGAAGAGCGGGGAGGTGACCTTCTTGCCGAACAGCGGCTGGTACCGGGCGTCGTCGGGATTCGCCACGAGGGCGGCGCAGGCGGCCAGCAGTTCCGGGCGGGTGGTCTCGATGTAGATTTTCTCGCCGTCTTCGGTGAAGAACGGGTACCGGTAGTAGGCGCCCGCGACCTCGCGGTCCTCGAGCTCGGCCTGGGCCACGGCGGTGCGAAAAGTGACGTCCCACAGGGTGGGCGCCTCGGCCATGTAGGCGTCGCCGGCGGCGAGGTTCGCCAGGAAGGCGCGCTGGGAGATGGCCCGGGACTTGTCATCGATCGTGCGGTAGGTCAGGTCCCAGTCCACGGACAGGCCCAGCGTCTGGAAGAGGTTTTCGAAGACCAACTCGTCCTCGACGGCGAGTTCCTCGCAGAGTTCGATGAAGTTCCGGCGCGAGACGACGTCGAAGTCGCGCTGGTTCTTGGCGGGCTCGGCGGGCGGCCGGTAGCCGGCGTCGTACGCGGTGGTCGGATCGCAGCGCACACCGTAGTAGTTCTGCACGCGGCGCTCGGTGGGCAGGCCGTTGTCGTCCCAGCCCATCGGGTAGAAGACGTTCTTGCCGTTCATGCGCTGGTAGCGCGCCAGGACGTCGGTCTGGGTGTATGAGAACATGTGGCCGACGTGCAGCGAACCAGACGCGGTGGGCGGGGGAGTGTCGATCGAGTAGACCTGCTCCCGGGTGGTGTCCGGGTTGAACTTGTAGGTCCCTTCGTCAAGCCAGCGCCGGGTGAGGGCGTCTTCCAGCCCCTCCAGGGCGGGCTTGTCCGGAACGTTGATGGGGGCAGTGGTGGGCGTGTCTGTACCCTGAGTGTCTTCAGCCATGGGGCAATTCTTCCACGGTCCGTCCCGGGAGGCCGCCGTCGCCTGCCGCCGGCGCTGCAGTAGCATGCGCAGATGGGCAATTCTCAGGGAAGTTCTGCCGGACGTTTCGCCATCAAGCGCATCTATGACGAACCCGCCGACGACGACGGGTGCCGGGTGCTGGTGGACCGGCTCTGGCCGCGCGGGGTCAGCAAGGAACGCGCGCAGCTGGACCTATGGCTCAAGGACGTGGCGCCGTCCCCGCCGCTGCGGACCGAGTTCGCGCACATGCAGGAGCGCTTCGCCGGCTTCCGCGCCGCCTACGAGGCGGAGCTCGACGGCAACCCCGCCGTGCAGACGCTGCGGGACCTGGCCGCGGAACACGGGAAGGTGACGCTGCTGTTCGGGGCGAGGGACCCGGAGACCAACCATGCCCGGGTCCTGCAGGAGTTCCTGGCGCGGGACTGACCCGAATTCACCCGGGTTCATCCGGCTTCATCCTGTTTATCCTGCGGGGGCCCGGCGGGGTGCCCGGGGCCTTGCCGTTAGGGTGGTGCCATGACTGAAGGAATCCAGAACCAAGCAGCAGTTGTCACCGGCGCCAGCACCGGGATCGGCGAGGCCACCGTCCGTGCGCTCCGGACCGAGGGCTGGACGGTGTACGCCGTCGCCCGCCGTGCGGACCGGTTGGCGGCGCTCGCCGCGGAAACCGGTGCCGTCGCGCTTCCGGCAGACGTGACCGACGACGCCGACGTCGCCCGGCTGGTGGACGAGGTGACCCGCGCCGGCGGCATCGACACACTCATCAACATCGCCGGCGGCGCCCGCGGCGCCGACCGGGTGGCCGAGGCCAAAACCGAGGACTGGGAATGGATGTTCGAGGTCAACGTCCTGGGCACCATGAAGCTCACCCGGGCGTTCCTCCCGATGCTGCGCGCCTGCGGTGAAGGCACCGTCCTGAACCTGACATCGACGGCGGGACTGTCCGCCTACGAGGGCGGCGGCGGCTACAACGCAGCGAAGTTCGCCCAGCACGCGCTCACCGGCGCACTGCGCCTCGAAGAGGCCGAGCACAACCTCCGCGTCATCGAGGTGGCGCCCGGCCTGGTCCAGACCGAGGAATTCGCGCTGAACCGCCTCGGCGGCGACCAGGCGGCCGCCGAGAAGGTCTACCAGGGTGTCGAGAAGCCGCTCACCGCGGCGGACGTCGCCGACGTCGTCCGGTACGCCGTCGTGGCACCGCACCACGTCAACCTCGACCAGATCGTGATCCGCCCGGTTGCCCAGGCCGCCAACTACAAGCTAATCCGCAAGGCCTAGCCTCCGGGGGCGCTGCGCAGACCGGGCGCCGGAGCAGCAACGCGGGCGCGGAGCGGCAACGCCGGGGTACCTGAGCAGCAACACCGGGGGTACCTGAGCAGCAACGCGGGGTACCTGAGCAGCAACGCGGGGTCACATACAGCCCATAAACGGGGGGATTAGGGACTGTAAGTGACCCCGCGTTGTTTGGTCTAGCCGGTGGCCGGGACGCTCAGCGTCGCCATGATGGCCGCGTGGTCCGTGCCGGGCACGCGGTGCACCGCATAGTTGGCGCTGAGCACCGAGGGGCTGGCCACCAGGTGGTCGATCGTGATGCCGGGGAGGGCATGGTCCTCCATCGGCCAGGTGGGGACCAGGCGTGAGCCCTGAAGCATGCCCACGTCCACCATTACCCGGCCCCCGCTCTGCAGGAGCCGGCGGAATTCGGCGTGGTCATAGCTGGCGTTGAAGTCGCCGGCCAGCACCAGGTTGCCGGGCCGGGAGACCAGCTGGCCAAGAGCCGCGAGGTCACTGCGCCACTTCGGCAGGCCCACGCCCACGGGGGCACGGGTATGGACGTTCGTCAGTTCCACGACCGCGCGCTGCCCGCGGGACTCCGCGGTGACCCGGATCAACGGCATCGGGAAGTGGGAGCCGGGTACCTTCCCGGTGGCCGCCAGCCCGTGGACGGAGTAGACCGCATTCCCGGCGGCGCCCCCCGCCGGAGCGCTGATCCTGTTCGGCAGCAGCGTGGCCAGCCCTGCCGCTGCCAGCCGGTCTTCGAGCGCTTTGGTGTACTCCTGGATTGTCAGCACGGTAATGCCGTTCTCGCGGACCAGCCGGACGATTTCCGCCGCGTCCGCTTGGCCGAGCTTCGCGTTGAGGCTCATCGTCCGCAGCTCCACCGTGTCATGTGCGGCATCCGGCGCCGCCCGGGCGTAGTCCAGCGGGACCAGCCAGAAGAGTTGCACGGCCACGAGGCCGGCCGCGGCGCCCGCCATCCACCGGCGACGGCCCAGCACCGCGAACAGCAGCGAGGCGCCGGCCGGCAGCACCAGCCACGGGGTAAAGGAGACCAGCTGGACCACGGTGGTGGGCCATTCCCGCGGCACGGCGCGGAAGCATGAGACCACCACGACGGGGGCCGCGGTGAGCCCGGCCATGATCCGCCAGCCGGCGGCAGCCCGGCCGGCAGGCATTCGCGGGGCAGCGCGGCCCCGTGACCGCAACATCATGGGATTCAGTGTAGGCAGTGCGGGCCCGTGACAGTTGTTAGACTTCTGGTAGCAGCTTTGACCCGGCCATCACCGGTGAGCTTCCGGAAGAACGCCCCGACGCCGCAACTTTGATGAAAAGATGCGCGCCAGGGCCGGTAGAACCGGACGGGTAAGCCCGTCACAGCAGTAATGAGCGGCCGGCGCCGGAGCTCTGTCCCACCACAGGGGCCAGGCGGCGGTAAGTGAGGTGGTACCGCGGTGCCGGTGTTGTCGAAAGACAGTGCAGGGGCCGTCCTCGCATCCTGAATGAATCCATTTGTTCACCAGCTCAACCCAGGATGTCGAGATGACTTATTACCCGAAGGCCTCCGCCGCACCTTCCGGCGCAGGCGCCACCGACTCTGCTTCCAGCCCCTCCGGTGTGTCGGCCTCCGTGAAGTTCCCGGAGATCGAAGAACGCATCCTCAGGTACTGGGATGAGGACGGCACTTTCCAGGCCAGCATCGACCAGCGGGACTCTGATCTTCCTGGCGGCAAGCCCGGCAGCAACGAGTTCGTCTTCTATGACGGGCCCCCCTTCGCCAACGGCCTGCCGCACTACGGCCACCTGCTGACCGGTTACGCCAAGGACCTGGTCGGCCGCTACCAGACCCAGCGCGGCCGCCGCGTCGAGCGCCGCTTTGGCTGGGACACCCACGGGCTGCCTGCCGAGCTTGAAGCCATGAAGCAGCTGGGCATGACGGACAAGACCCAGATCGAGACGATGGGCATCGACAAGTTCAACGACGCCTGCCGCGCGTCCGTGATGAAGTACGCCGATGAGTGGAAGAGCTACGTCACCCGGCAGGCCCGCTGGGTCGACTTCGAGAACGACTACAAGACGCTCAACGTCGAGTACATGGAGTCCGTGCTCTGGGCCTTCAAGCAGCTGCACGAAAAGGGCCTGACCTACAACGGCTACCGCGTGCTGCCGTACTGCTGGAAGGACGAGACGCCGCTGTCCAACCATGAGCTCCGCATGGACGACGACGTCTACAAGAACCGCCAGGACCAGACCGTCACCGTCACCTTCCCGATCACCGCGGGGGAGTCGGAGCTGTCCCGGCAGCTCGCCGGCGTGCAGGCGCTCGCCTGGACCACCACGCCCTGGACGCTTCCCACCAACCTGGCGCTCGCCGTCGGGCCCGCCATCAACTACGTCGTCCTGCCGGCCGGACCGTCCGGCATCAAGGCCGCCGCAGCCGACGCCCCCGTCACCGGCAGCTTCCTGCTGGCCGCCGAGCTGCTGGGCGCCTACGCCAAGGACCTCGGCTACGGCGACGGCGCCGAGGGCGTTGCCGCCGCCGAGGCCGCCGTCACCTCCCGCCACACCGGCGCCGAGCTCGAAGGGCTGAGCTACGAGCCGCTCTGGGACTACTTCCACGACGCCGAAAAGTACGGCACCGAGAACGCGTGGCGCTTCCTCGTTGCCGACTACGTCACCACCACCGACGGCACCGGCATCGTGCACCAGGCCCCGGCCTACGGTGAGGACGACCAGAAGGTCTGTGAGGAGGCCGGCATCCCGGTGGTCCTGTCGGTGGATGAAGGCGCGAAGTTCCTGCCGCTTTTCGGCCACGGCGACCTCGCCGAAATCGCCGGGCTGCAGGTGTTCGAGGCCAACAAGCCCATCACCCAGGTGCTCCGTGCCCAGGGCCGGCTGGTCCGCCAGGCCAGCTATGAGCACAGCTACCCGCACTGCTGGCGCTGCCGCAACCCGCTGATCTACCGCGCGGTGTCGTCCTGGTACGTCGAGGTCACCAAGTTCAAGGACCGCATGTCCGAACTGAACCAGGAGATCAACTGGATCCCCGGCAACGTCAAGGACGGCCAGTTCGGCAAGTGGCTCGCCAACGCCCGCGACTGGTCCATCAGCCGCAACCGCTACTGGGGCAGCCCCATCCCGGTCTGGCAGTCCAGCGACCCGGACCACCCGCGCACCGACGTCTACGGCTCGCTCGCCGAGATCGAGGCGGACTTCGGCCGGCTGCCCATGAACAACGAGGGCCAGGTGGACCTGCACCGTCCGTTCATCGACGAGCTGACCCGCCCGAACCCGGACGACCCGCGCACCCCGGAAGAGGGCCAGTCGGTGATGCGCCGGGTCGAGGACGTCCTGGACGTCTGGTTCGACTCCGGCTCCATGCCCTACGGCCAGGTGCACTACCCGTTCCAGAACGAGGAATGGTTCGACACCCACAACCCGGCGGACTTCATCGTCGAGTACATCGGCCAAACCCGCGGCTGGTTCTACATGCTGCACATCCTGTCCACCGCGCTGTTCGACCGGCCGGCCTTCCGCAACGTCATCAGCCACGGCATCGTCCTGGGCTCGGACGGGCAGAAAATGTCCAAGAGCCTGCGCAACTACCCGGACGTCTCCGAGGTCCTGGACCGCGACGGCTCCGACGCCATGCGCTGGTTCCTGATGTCCAGCCCGATCCTGCGCGGCGGCAACCTCGTGGTCACCGAGCAGGGCATCCGCGACGGCGTCCGCCAGGTCATCCTGCCGCTGTGGAACGTGTACAGCTTCTTCACGCTGTACACCAACGCCGCGAACGCCGTTGACGGCAAAGCCTCCGGGTATGACGCGAAGCTGCGCTACGACGGCTACGCCGACACCCTGGACCAGTACCTGATGGCCAACACCGGGGACCTGGTCCGGAACATGACCGCGCAGCTGGATAGCTACGACATCTCCGGTGCCTGCGATGAACTGCGCAGCTACCTGGACATGCTCACCAACTGGTACGTCCGCCGCAGCCGGCAGCGTTTTTTCGACGAGAACGTCGATGCCTTCGACGCGCTCTACACCGCGCTCGAGTCGGTCTGCCGCGTCTCGGCGTCGCTGCTGCCGCTGATCTCCGAGGAGATCTGGCGCGGGCTCACCGGCGGGCGTTCCGTGCACCTGGCCGACTGGCCGGACGCTGAAGTGTTCCCGGCCAACCCGGGCCTCGTTGAGGCCATGGACCGGGTCCAGCAGATCTGCTCCACCGGATCCTCGCTGCGCAAGGCCGCGAACCTGCGGGTTCGCCTGCCGCTGCAGGAGCTCACTGTCGTGGCGCCCGGCGCGGACGCGCTGGCAGGCTTCGCCGCCGTCGTCGCCGATGAACTGAATCTGCGCTCGGTCCGGCTGCTCGACGCCGAGGCCGCCTCCCCGGAGGAGTTCGGCATCGAGCAGAAGCTCGTGGTGAACGCCCGGGCTGCGGGTCCGCGGCTGGGCAAGAACGTCCAGCAGGCCATCAAGGGCGCCAAATCCGGCGACTGGTCCGTGCAGACCATCGACGGTGTTGACGGTGTTGTTGTGTCCGGCGGCCTCGCCCTTGAGCCGCAGGAGTACAGCCTGGAAACCGTCGTGGCGGAGGCCGCGGAAGGTGAGGGGTCCCGCGCGGCTGCGGTCCTGCCGGGCGGCGGCTTTGTGGTCCTCAACACCGAGGTCACGCCCGAGCTCGAAGCCGAAGGGGCGGCCCGCGACATGGTCCGCGCCATCCAGCAGGCCCGCAAGGACGCCGGACTCAACGTCAGCGACCGGATCCACACCACGGTCACCGCTAAGCAGGACATCGTCGATGCCCTGCTGGCCAACGCCGAACTCGTCAAGACCGAAACCCTGACCATCGAGCTGGACACTGTTGCGGCCGACGTCAAGGAACCCCAGGTCAGTGTTGCCAGGAAAGTTGAGGCGTAGTCCATGACCGACGAATTCTCCGTAGAAAGCGTCTACGCCGAACTGCTGGGCCGGGCGCCGGAAAACAAGATGGAGCCGCGGCTTGCCCCGCTGCACCGGGCGATGGACATCCTGGGGGAGCCGAACAAGGCGTTCCCGATCATCCATGTCACCGGCACCAACGGCAAGACCTCCACTGCCCGCATGATCGAGGCGGGGCTGCGCGCGCACGGGCTAAGCACCGGGCGGTACACCAGCCCGCACCTGTCCAAGGTGACCGAACGGATCAGCATCGACGGCGCCCCGGTGCCGGATGAGACCTTCGTCCGGATCTGGGACGAAATCCGCCCGTATCTGGCCATCGTGGACAGCGAACTTGAGGCCGAGGGCCAGCCCCGGCTGACCTACTTCGAGTGCCTCACCATCCTCGGCTTCGCCGTCTTCGCCGACCAGCCGGTCAATGTCGCCGTCATCGAGGTGGGCCTGGGCGGCATCACCGATGCGACGAACGTCGGGGACGGCCAGGTCTTCGTCGTCACCCCGATTTCGCTGGACCACACGGACCTCCTGGGCGAAACCACGGAGGAGATCGCCCGCGAAAAGGCCGGCATCATCAAGCCCGGCGGCTTCCTGGTCAGCGCCGCGCAGCCCCGGGACGCGGCGCAGGTGCTGCTGGAAAAGGCCAAGGAAACGAACGTCCCGTTCCGCTTCGAGGGTGTCGAGTTCGGCGTAGAAGCCCGCACCGTCGCCGTCGGCGGCCAGATGGTCACCATCCAGGGCATCGCGGGCCGCTATGAGGACTTGCTGGTCCCGCTGCACGGCGCGCACCAGGCCGAAAACGCCGCCGTCGCGATCGCCGCGCTGGAGGCCTTCTTCGGCGCTGAAAAGGCGCTCGACGCCGAACTCGTGCAGGAGGCCTTCGCCTCGGTCACCTCGCCCGGACGCCTCGAGGTGGTGCGCACCGCGCCGACCATCATCGTGGACGCCGCGCACAACCCCGAAGGCATCCGGGTCTCCGCCGAGGCCATCCACGAGGCCTTCAGCTTCACCAAGCTTGTGGTGGTGGTCGGCATCCTGCGCGAAAAGGACGCCGAGGAAATCCTCCGCCAGCTCAAGGAATCCCTCGGCGACCTGGCCGCCGAATACTGCTTCACCCAGTCCAACTCGCCGCGCGCCGTCCCGGCCGAGGACCTCGCGGAACTCGCCGTCGAGCTGGGATTCGGCGAGGACAACATCCACGTCGCGGAGAAGCTCGACGACGCCCTCGAATGGGCGGTGGAACGTGCCGAAGCCAACGATGACCTCGCCGGCGGCGTCCTCGTCACCGGCTCCATCACGCTCGTCGCGGAAGCCCGGATCCTGCTCGGAAAGGCGGACGCCTAGACCATGGCGAAGCTCACTAAAGCCCAGCGCGAATGGCGCCCGGGCATGCCCAAGAAGCGCCGCTCCACCAAGGTCATGTTCGCCTCCACGGTGCTGCTGCTGGAAGCTTTTGTGGTGCTTTTCGGCACCCTCACCGTGTTCGGGCTGCGGCGGGACGAGTTCCCGCCGGTGCTGATCTTCTCCGTCGGGATCGCGCTGTGCCTCGTGTACGCCTTCACCTGCGCGGTGCTGACCAAGCCGTGGGGGGTGGCACTGGGCTGGATCCTGCAGATCATCCTGATCCTGACCGGCATCCTGGAGCCGGCGATGTTCGTGGTCGGAGGCCTCTTCGCAGTGGCCTGGTGGTACGGCATCCGCACCGGCATCCGGATTGACCGGGAGGCCGCGCTGCGGGAACGAGACCAGGCCGCCTGGGATGCAGCCCACCCAGAAGGCCAAAGCAACTAGACTTGTTTCCGAATCCCACCCACTACACATTGGAGCAGCTGTGAGCATTGAGCGCACCCTCGTCCTGATCAAGCCCGACGGCGTCACCCGCAACCTGACCGGCAGCATCATCGCCCGCATCGAAGCCAAGGGCTACACCCTGGCCGAGCTCAAGAAGGTCGACGCGAGCCGCGAACTGCTGGAGCAGCACTACGAGGAGCACGTGGGCAAGCCCTTCTACGAGCCGCTCGTCGAGTTCATGCTCAGCGGACCGGTCGTCGCCGCGATCTTCGAGGGCCACCGCGTGATCGAGGGCTTCCGCTCGCTCGCCGGCACCACGGATCCGACGACGGCGGCTCCCGGCACCATCCGCGGCGACTTCGGCCGCGACTGGGGCCTGAAGGTGCAGCAGAACCTGGTCCACGGCTCGGACTCCGTGGACTCCGCGGAGCGCGAGATCAAGATCTGGTTCCAGGGCTAAGTCCCGGCCCCCGCACCGGGGCCCACCCGCGCACCGAGGTGACAGTTAAGGCCAATGTTCAGAACGAACATTGGCCTTAACTGTCACCTCGCGCTGGTTAACGGCGATCCCGCGGCCTAATAGCCGGACGTCCCGATGAAGACCTGGATGAAAGCGAAGAAGATGGTGGCGACCACGGCCACGTAGAGCAGCGCGGAGATGATCCAGCCGGCGTCGCCCAGGACCCGGGTGGGGCCCGCAGGCAGCCGAATCACGCCGTGGCTCACGTTGCGGACGGTGACCCAGACGAACAGCGGAATCATTGCGGCCCAGACAACCATGCAGAACGGGCACAGGATGTGGATGGAGTACAGCGCCTGCGACCAGAGCCACACCACGAACGCGAAGCCCAGGGTGACGCCGGTCTGCAGCCCGAGCCAGTACCAGCGGGAAAAGCTCGCACCGGCGAACAAGCCCATGGCCGTGGTGATGATGACCGCGAACGCGACGATGCCCATGAACATGTTGGGGAAGCCGAACACCGACCCCTGCCAGGTCTGCATGACTTGGCCGCAGGAGATCCAGGGGTTCACATCGCACACCGTCACGTGGCTGGGGTCCTTGAGGACTGCCAGCTTCTCCAGCACCAGGGCTCCCGAGGCAAGCCAGCCGACGACGCCGGTGATCAGCAGGAGCCACGCGAACGGGCGGTCGCGGGTCATCGGAGGCAGCGGCCGGTCCGCCGCGGCCGTGCTGGAGCTTTGCTGCCTCGCGGCTGCCTCGCCGGTGGCACTGGAGATGCTGGGCATGAAATGAATGTCCTTCGGGTCGGTTGCAACTGGTCAGATTGTATCGCCGCTGGCTGGATGAAGACCGGAATGCGTTGTGCCGTCACCAGTGATTCGGTACACGTTGTGGGCCGGATGACTTGCTTACGCCTGCTTTGACGGGTCCTGTGAGACAATGATCGTGGCTGGAATCCGATCCACATCCGGATTCCGGTCCGGCGACTTTGTTCCCAAGACCGCCAATGATGAGCAGGGAGCTACGGATCCTCTGATCCGGGCTGTCCCGCAATGCCATTGGACGGCACCTGGTTGTGGCGTGTAGATCAACGGGTTTCAGAACAATTCCGCCGGCCCTCCAGGGCTGCCGCACCCCACTGCCGGTGCGAACCTGAGGGTATCCAATTGACTTCTGTCAATGCCTGCGGGTGTTGACAAATATTTGCCCCAACGGGTGCCGGATGTGGCGGCAGTCAGGGGCAGGAGTGTCGCCACATATGGATAATGACCAGGTTGTCACGGGCAACGAAGAAGCACTTGTTACCGCACCAGCAACAGAGACAGTTGACGCAGCAGCCGTAGCCACGCCGCCGAAGCGGCCGGTACGGACCCGCCGCAAGGCCCTTCCCAAGACCGGTGCCGCAGCGGACGCCGCAGTCCCCGCTGAGGGCACAGAGGCTCCGGCCGACGCAGCTCCCGCCGACGAAGCCAAGGCCAAGGCACCCGTCCGGCGCTCCCGGGCCCGCAAGGTCGCCCAACCGGCCGAACCCCTTCCGGCCTTCGCCCCGGAAACCGCGGCGCCCATCGCCGAGGCACCGGCAACAGAGACCCCAGCTGCAGAGACCCTGGCCGCCGAGGCCGCCGAAGTACCGGTCAAGAAGCCGGTCCGCCGCCGCGTCAGCCGCGCCAAGGCAGGTTCCCCCGTCGCGAAGACTCCCGCCGCGGAGGCTCCTGCTTTAGAAACTCCCGCCGTGGAAGCCTCCACCGCGAAGGCTCCCGCCGTCGAAGCCCCCGCCGCGAAAGCGCCGGCAGCGGGAGAAGCCGCAGTGGCACCGGAGGCCCCCGCAGCCGCCCCTGCCCCCGCCGCGGACACGGCCGCCCCGGTAGCGGAGACGCCTGCCGAAGCACCCTCCGCCTCCTCGCTCTTCATGGAGCCCGGAGCAGTCACCTCGATGATTTTCCAGGCCCCCGACCTGACCGCCGTCGTCCGCCCGGTCCCCGCCGCCGCCCCGGCCGCCGCGGCAGTGGCCGAAACGGAAGAAGAAGAAGGCGAAGAGGGCGAAGGCGAAGATGCCGGAAGCCGCCGCCGCCGCCGCAGCCGCGGCCGCCGCGGACGCAGCAGCCGCGGTTCCGACGGCGAGACCGGCGCCGGGACTGACTCCGAAGACACCGGGGACGAAGCGGAAGAAGGCTCCGAGGAACAGCTCGAAGAGGGCGTGACCTCGCGCCGCCGCCGCCGCCGCCGCCGTGGTGACCAGGACCTGGAACTGACCGGCGGGGAAGACAACGACCCGCCCAACACCGTGACCCGCGTCCGTGCACCCCGTGCGGCCACCGAGGCGCCGGTCAACAACCGCGTCACGTCCCTCAAGGGCTCAACCCGGCTCGAGGCCAAGAAGCAGCGCCGCCGGGAATCCCGCGATACCGGCCGCCGCCGCACCGTCATCACCGAGGCCGAGTTCCTGGCCCGCCGCGAATCGGTCGACCGGCAGATGATCGTCCGCCAGCGCGACGACAGAATCCAGATCGGCGTCCTCGAGGACGGCGTCCTGGCCGAGCACTTCGTCTCAAAGACCCAGCAGGACTCCCTGATCGGCAATGTGTACCTGGGCAAGGTCCAGAACGTGCTGCCGTCGATGGAAGCCGCCTTCGTCGACATCGGGCGCGGCCGCAACGCCGTGCTCTACGCCGGTGAAGTCAACTGGGAGTCCGTCAACCTCGAGGGCAAGCAGCGCCGGATCGAAAACGCGCTGAAGTCCGGCGACTCCGTGCTCGTCCAGGTCACCAAGGACCCGGTCGGCCACAAGGGCGCCCGCCTCACGAGCCAGATCTCGCTGCCCGGCCGCTACCTCGTCTACGTTCCCGGCGGCTCCATGACCGGCATCTCCCGCAAGCTGCCCGACGTCGAACGCAACCGCCTCAAGCGGATCCTCAAGGACCGGCTGCCGGAAAACGCCGGCGTCATTGTCCGCACGGCGGCCGAGGGCGCGTCCGAGGAAGAGCTCACGCACGACATCAACCGGCTGCGCGCGCAGTGGGAAGGCATCGAGGGCCAGTCGACCTCCACCAAGATCCTCGCCCCCGAACTGCTCTACGGCGAACCCGATCTGACCATCAAGGTGGTCCGCGACGTCTTCAACGAGGACTTCTCCAAGCTGATCGTCTCCGGCGAGGAAGCCTGGGACACCATCGAGGCCTACGTCACGTACGTGGCGCCCGACCTCGTGGGCCGGCTGGAGAAGTGGACCAAGGACACGGACATTTTCGCGGCCTGGCGCATCGACGAGCAGATCCACAAGGCCCTGGACCGCAAGGTCTTCCTGCCCTCCGGCGGCTCCCTCGTGATCGACCGCACCGAGGCCATGACCGTGGTCGACGTCAACACCGGCAAATTCACCGGCAGCGGCGGAAACCTCGAGGAAACCGTCACCAAGAACAACCTCGAAGCAGCCGAGGAAGTCATCCGGCAGCTCCGGCTCCGCGACATCGGCGGCATCATCGTCATCGACTTCATCGACATGGTGCTCGAATCGAACCGCGACCTCGTGCTGCGCCGCATGGTCGAGTGCTTGGGCCGGGACCGGACCAAGCACCAGGTGGCCGAGGTGACCTCCCTGGGCCTCGTGCAGATGACGCGCAAGCGGATGGGCACCGGGCTGCTGGAAGTCTTCGGGGAACAGTGCGAAACCTGCGCCGGCCGCGGCATCGTCACCCACGATGAGCCCGTCGAGCACCGCCGCGCCAACGTTGTTGCCGCGGAGCACCACGTTCCGCGGACCGAGCAACAGCCCGCTGCTCGGACGGAACGCAAGAGCCGCCGCCGCGGCAGGGGAGGCCAGGGCGCGGAGGAGCAGTCCGTCCCGGCAGCAGTCCACCCCGAGCCCACCGAGGCCGAACGCCACGCCAAGGCAGAGGCAACCCGTGCGGCGCTGGCGAACATCGCCGCAGCGGCGCACGCCGCGCACCTGCATGACGGGGAGACCCCCACCGCAGCCGACGCCGAGACCCGCCAGGCCGCCGTCGATGCAGTCGTCGAGCTGGCCGCAACGGAGGAAGCAGCCGGACGCCCCGCCGCCGTGCTGACATTCGGCGGCGAGCAGGTCGCCCTGCCGTTCGTCGAGCACGCCGACCAGGCGGGTTCGCCCGCGCTGACCCTGGACCTGCTGACGGAGGCGTTCGCCCAGCTGGGCGAGGCCGAAGCAGCCCAGGAACCGGCTCCCAAAACCGCAGCGGCGGCCCCGGCCCGGACCGCGGCGGCAGCCCCGGCGCGCGCCGGCGGAACCGGACCGGGACGCGCCCCGGCCCCGGGCTCCCAGACCGAAGCGGAAGCCGAGGCGGGGACCTCGCGCGCCCGCCGCGGCCGCCGCAACCGGAGCGCCAGCCGCGCCCAGGGTGCCGCCAACGAGACCTCGGTGGAACAGCGCCGGGAAACCCCGCACGCCGCTGCCGTATCGGTGCACGAGGCCAAGGTCCCGTCCGCAACAACGCCGGCCGCCAAGCCGGCCGCGAACGAGCCGATCATCCTCGGTGTGGGCGTTCCGGCTTCGGAGCTCTAATACCGGAACAGTTCATTACCGCCGCGGGTGCGGTCCGGACCGCGTAGCAATACGCACAGGTTCGGGCCGTGCCCGCGACTTCGTTAAGGGATGGGGTTAGGCTGGATCCCTGACACGGGGTGCCGCGCATCGGGCCGGCTGAGATCCAGACCCGTTGAACCTGTCCGGCTAGCACCGGCGAAGGGATGTCTCTCTTGACCACCGCCTCCCCGTTTCTTCCGCCTGCCCCCACAGCTGCGGCGCCCCGGATCCCGCGGGTGCTCGCGATCGCCGGCTCCGACCCCTCCGGCGGCGCAGGGATCCAGGCCGACCTCAAGAGCATTGCCGCACACGGCGGCTACGGCATGGCCGCCATCACCGCGCTCACCGCCCAGAACACCCGGGGCGTCAGCGCCGTCCACATCCCGCCGGCGGCCTTCCTGACCGCCCAGCTCGAAGCCCTCAGCCAGGACATCAGCATCGACGCCGTGAAGATCGGGATGCTGGGCGACGCCTCCGTGATCGACGCCGTCCGCAACTGGCTGGAGAAGGCGCGCCCCGGCGTCGTGGTGCTGGATCCGGTGATGGTGGCGACAAGCGGCGATCGGCTGCTGCAGGAGGCCGCAGAGGAGGCCCTGCACACGCTCCTGCCCTACGCGGACCTGATCACGCCCAACCTCGCCGAGCTCGCGATCCTGCTCAAGGAACCGGCCGCCGGGGACTGGGCTGCGGCGCTGGAACAGGGCAAGCGGCTTGCCGCCCAAACCGGGACCACGGTCCTGGTGAAGGGCGGACACCTCGACGGCGGCGCCGGCGCCGGGGACAACCCCGCCTCCCACGGGGGGTGCCCCGATGCGCTGGTTAACACCGGCGGACTCCTCGCCCGGGACGTTGTGGTGGTACCGGGGGAGCGGGTGCCCACCCGCAACAGCCACGGCACCGGGTGTTCGTTGTCCTCGGCGATGGCCACGGTGCAAACCAGGGTGGGGGACTGGGAGGCGGCGCTCCGCGAGGTCAAGCCCTGGCTGCAGGAAGCACTGCGCAGCTCGGAGAGGCTCGACGTCGGGACCGGCAACGGCCCGGTCCACCACTTCCATCACGTCCAGCAGCAGACCGAGGACCATCGCAGGACGGGCAGTGCGCCGGCCGAAGGGCAGTTCGCTGCCGCCCTCCGGGACGCCGCAACCGCCGACCTGACAGCGATCTACTCCCTGGACTTCATCCGGGCCCTCGCCGACGGGTCGCTGCCGGAGCACGAGTTCGCCTACTACCTTTCCCAGGACGCCCTCTACCTGAACGGCTATTCCCGGGTCCTGGCCCGTGCCGCCGCCATCGCCCCCTCGGAGGCCGAGCAGCTCTTCTGGGGCCGCTCCGCGCAGAACTGCCTCGAAGTGGAGTCGGAGCTGCACCGGACCTGGCTGAGCACCCGCACGGCCGACGTGACACCGGGGCCGGTCACCAAGTCCTACGTGGACCATTTGCTGGCCGCCTCCGTCTCCGGCAGCTACGCGGTGCTGGTGGCCGCCGTGCTGCCGTGTTTCTGGCTTTACGCCGAGGTCGGGGAGACCCTGCACGCGCAGTTCCTCGCAGCGGGAGCGCCGGAGTCGCATCCCTATGCGGTGTGGCTGCGCACCTATGCCGATGAGGAGTTCGCCGCCGCCACCCGGCAGGCCGTCGCCTACACCGACGCTGCGGCACGCGCGGCGTCGGGGAGCGAACGGGACGCCATGACCCTGGCCTTCCGGCAGTCCGCCCGCTACGAAGTCGATTTCTTCGACGCGCCGCGGCTGCACGCCTGACCAGGTGGGCCCGCGGAAGCCTGTACGATAGGTGGGCACGGTTCCGGAAGTCGTTGCGGCAAGGCCCTGTCCATACAGAGTGGCGCCTATCACGTACCTTTCTTCGGAACCAGCCTCATTTGCGGCCGAAGGCAAAATTAGCGTAGTCTAGATCTTCGGTGCTTACGCCAACACTTGGGTTATGACCTTGAGGACGCTCCACTTGAATTTAAGTGCGAATGTCCACGGGATAGCTCATGGGTCCCCCCGGGGAACCCACCGGCGTAGAGGCACAGCGTGAGCCGGACCAGAAGTTTTGGACCCAGGTTCCGCACGCAAATCTAGTAATAAACGTCGAGAGAAGTGAGTTCCCCAGTGGTGTACGCGATTGTCCGCGCAGGCGGCCGCCAAGAGAAGGTTTCCGTTGGAGACTTCGTTACCCTGAACCGCGTCCCCGGTGGAGCCGGCAGCACCTTTGAGTTGCCCGCACTGCTCCTGGTGGATGGTGACAAGGTCACGTCTGCAGCTTCGGACCTGGCCAAGGTAAAGGTTACGGCTGAGATCCTTGAGGACCTTCGCGGTCCCAAGATCGTCATCCAGAAGTTCAAGAACAAGACCGGCTACAAGAAGCGCCAGGGTCACCGTCAGGAATTGACCAAGGTCAAGATCACCGGTATCAAGTAACTACTCGTTACTGTTCAGGTTTTCAGCAGATTCCCCAGAATTTTAAGGCAGGCATTTCCAAATGGCACATAAAAAAGGCGCGAGTTCCACTCGCAACGGTCGTGACTCGAACGCCCAGTACCTCGGCGTCAAGCGCTTCGGCGGCCAGGTAGTTTCCGCAGGCGAAATCATCGTCCGCCAGCGTGGCACCCACTTCCACCCGGGCGCCGGCGTTGGCCGCGGCGGCGACGACACCCTGTTCGCACTGACCCCCGGCGCTGTCGAGTTCGGCACCCGCCGCGGTCGTCGCGTCGTGAACATTGTGACTGCTGCAGCTGCAGAGTAACAACAAGTCTTAAAACGGTGGGGCGGGCCATTAGGTCCGCTCCACCGGTGTTTTAACCGCATTACAATCATCTTGGGCCTCTTTGGAGTCCCGGGGAACAGCACTGAGGAGATCCACGTGGCCAGCTTTGTAGACCGGGTAGTACTGCACGTATCCGGCGGTACCGGCGGTCACGGTTGTGTCTCCGTTCACCGCGAGAAGTTCAAGCCGCTCGGCGGTCCCGACGGCGGCAACGGCGGCAACGGCGGCGACGTCATCCTGCGCGTCGACCCCCAGACGACCACCCTGCTGGACTACCACCACGCCCCGCACCGCCACGCCACCAACGGCGGTCCCGGCATGGGCGACTGGCGCGCGGGCAAACACGGCGAAACGCTGATCCTCCCGGTCCCCGTCGGCACCGTCGTCAAGTCCAAGTCCGGCGAAGTCCTCGCCGACCTCGTGACCGAAGGCGCCGAATACGTGGCGGCTGCCGGCGGCATCGGCGGCCTCGGCAACGCCTCGCTCTCCTCGCAGAAGCGCCGTGCCCCGGGCTTCGCGTTGCTCGGCATCGAAGGCGAGTCCAGCGACGTCGTCCTGGAACTGAAGTCCATCGCGGACATCGCCCTCGTCGGCTTCCCGTCCGCCGGCAAGTCCAGCCTCATCGCCGCGATGTCGGCCGCGCGGCCCAAGATCGCCGACTACCCCTTCACCACCCTCATCCCGAACCTCGGCGTCGTCCAGGCCGGCGACGTCCGGTTCACCATCGCCGACGTGCCGGGCCTGATCGAAGGCGCCAGCGAAGGCAAGGGCCTCGGCCACCACTTCCTGCGCCACGTCGAACGCTGCGCCGCCCTGGTGCACGTGCTGGACTGCGGCACGCTTGAATCGGACCGCGACCCGCTCTCGGACCTCGCCATCATCGAAGCCGAACTCGAGAAGTACGCGGTGGACATGAGCTACAGCGGAACCGACGGCGAAGTCGTACCGCTGAACCACCGCCCCCGCCTGGTCGCCCTGAACAAGGTGGACCTGCCCGACGGCAAGGACATGGCCGAGTTCGTCCGGCCCGAACTCGAAGCCCGCGGCTACAAGGTCTTCGAGATCTCCGCCACCAGCCACGAGGGCCTCCGCCAGCTCGGCTTCGCCATGGGAGAAATCGTCCAGGCCGCCCGCGACGCCCTCGCCGCCGCGCCGCCGAAGGTGCACGCCCCGATCCTGAAGCCGCGCGCCGTGAACGAATCCGGCTTCAAGATCCGCCGTGAAGAGAAGAACCTCGAACCGTTGTTCCGCGTCCTGGGCGAGAAGCCCGTGCGCTGGGTCAAGCAGACCGACTTCACCAACGAGGAAGCGATCGGCTACCTCGCCGACCGCCTCGCCAAGCTGGGCGTCGAAAACGAACTCTTCAAGCAGGGTGCCGTGCCGGGCGACACGGTCGTCATCGGCGAGGACGACGGCGTCGTCTTCGACTGGGAGCCGACCATGATGGCCGGAGCCGAACTGCTGGCCGCACCGCGCGGCACCGACGTGCGCTTCGCCGACATCGGCGACCGCCCCACCCGCGGACAGAAGCGCGACGAGCAGGTCGAACGCCGCGAGGCTAAGGCCGCTGCCCGGGCCGAGCTCGAAGCCGAGCGCAAGGCCGGGATCTGGACCGAATCCGTCAGCGGGCGCCGGCCCAAGCCGCTCAAGGAGAGCGCGCTGGGCGAAGAAAATGAGGAGTGAACCCGCAGACGTGAGTGCTAGTTCCGCAGTACTGATCGAGGAACCCGCCGACGACAGGAGCGTGCTGGCCAGGGCGCGCCGCATCGTGGTCAAGGTTGGATCCTCGTCGCTTACCAGCATCAAGGGCGGCATCTCCGAAGAAGCGCTCATCGCACTGTCGGATGCCCTTGCCGTCAAGAGCAATGCCGGCATGGAAATCATCCTGGTGTCCTCGGGTGCCATCGCCGCCGGACTGGCGCCGTTGGGACTGGCCAAGCGTCCCCGGGACCTGGCCACCCAGCAGGCCGCCGCAAGCGTGGGTCAGGGCCTCCTGATGGCCCGGTACACCCAGGCGTTCGGAGCCCACGGCGTCACAGTCAGCCAGGTCCTGCTCACGGCCGACGACCTCATGAGGCGCAGCCACCATACCAACGCGTTCCGCGCCCTGAACAGGCTGCTTAATCTCGGCGTGGTCCCGGTGGTCAATGAAAACGACACCGTCGCCACGCACAAGATCCGCTTCGGCGACAACGATCGGCTCTCGGCCCTTGTGGCCCATCTGGTCCGCGCCGATGCCCTGGTGCTGTTGTCTGACGTCGATTCGCTCTACGATGGCCCGCCGTCGAAGGGCGCCAAGCGGATTCCCCGGGTGGACGGCCCCGAGGACCTCGAAGGTGTCTCCATCGGCGCGCCGGGCAAGGCGGGAGTCGGAACCGGCGGAATGCAGACCAAAGTCGAGGCGGCCATCATGGCGGCCGACTCCGGTATCCCCGCGATGGTCACGTCGACAGCCAACGTGTCAGCGGCCCTGGCCGGCGAGGACGTCGGGACGTGGTTCACCGTGAACGGGGCTCGCAAGCCGGTGCGGATGATGTGGCTCGCCCACCTCGCACACGTGCAGGGCCGGCTGGTCCTCGACGACGGCGCCGTCAGGGCCGTGCGCGACCGCCACACCTCGCTGCTCCCGGCCGGGATCTCGGCGGTGGAAGGCAATTTTGAAGCAGGGGACGCCGTGGAAATGGTTGCCGCGGACGGCACCGTCATAGCGCGCGGTCTCGTCAACTATTCCGCGGCCGAGTTGCCGCAGATGCTGGGCCGCTCCACGGTGGAACTCGGTGAGTCGCTGGGACGTGGATTTGACCGTGAGGTTGTTCATGTAGACGATCTGGTGCTGGTTTAGCAGGCGTGCCCGCCTAGACTTGAAGGATGACTGAGGCACTGATTCCCCAAGCTCCTGAGACTCCCAACGATGCCAGGCAGGCAGCGCCGATGCCCGAGCTGAAGAATATGGGTCCTTCAACCGCCGACGTCGAAGCTGCCGTCCACGCCATCGCCGACCGCTCCCGCCAGGCCGCCCGCAGTATGTCCCGCGCCAACCGGGCCTGGAAGGACCGCGGGCTCCGCGCCATCGCGGCCGCGCTGCTGGAGCGCAAGGCCCAGATACTGGCGGCCAATTCCACCGACGTCGCCGCCGGGAAGACCAACGGCACGTCCGCGGCCATGCTGGACCGGCTCACCCTCACGGAGAACCGCATCCAGGGCCTCGCAGCCGCCCTGGAAAACCTCGCCAACCTGCCCGATCCGGTCGGCAACGTCGTGCGTGGCCAGACGCTCCCCAACGGGCTGCGGCTGCGCCAGATCAACGTGCCCCTGGGCGTCGTCGCCGCCATCTACGAGGCGCGCCCCAACGTGACCGTCGATATCGCCGGACTCGGCCTGAAGAGCGGCAATGCTGTCATCCTGCGCGGCGGGACCGCGGCTGCCGCCACCAACGCGGCCCTCGTCGCCGTGCTCCGGGACGCCCTCGAATCAGTGGGCCTGCCCGCCGACGCCGTGCAGAGCGTCGACCAGTACGGCCGCGAAGGCGCCAACGCCCTGATGCGCGCCCGTGGACGGGTCGACGTCCTGATTCCCCGCGGCGGCCGGGACCTGATCCAGTCCGTCGTGACCAACGCCAAGGTTCCCGTGATCGAGACCGGCGAGGGCAACGTTCACATCTTCCTGGACGCCTCGGCCGATGAGCACATGGCCGTGGAAATCCTGCTGAACGCCAAGACCCAGCGGCCCAGTGTCTGCAATACCGTCGAGACCCTGCTGGTCCACTCCGCGTCGACCGTGCTGCCGGCCGTCGCTACGGCCCTGCGCGCCGCCGGCGTCACCTTGCACGTCGACGCACGGATCCGCGCCGCGCTCCCGGCCTCGGTCGATTCGGTGCCCGCCACCGACCAGGACTGGGCCACCGAATACATGGACCTGGACCTCGCCGTGGCAATGGTGGACAGCCTGGATGACGCCGTCAGGCACATCCGTACCTGGTCCACCGGCCACACCGAAGCCATCCTGACCAATGACCTCGGCAACGCCGAACGCTTCATCGCGGAGATTGATTCGGCCGCCGTGATCGTCAACGCCTCCACCCGGTTCACCGACGGCGGCGAACTCGGCCTGGGCGCCGAGGTGGGCATTTCGACCCAGAAGCTGCACGCCCGCGGTCCCATGGGGTTGACGGAACTGACCACCACCAAGTGGATCGTCCAGGGCGAAGGCCAGATCAGGTCCTAGCAACGCTGTAACATGGAACAGAAGTCCGGAACGGCGGGGTTACCTGCCGTCGTCAAATTTTGAACTCACTAGGGGAGAACATGCTGTCGCAGCAGATCGCCACAATCGTCGCCGCCGCCGCCGGCGGAACAGGCCACGAGGAACTCGCACCGATTATTGCGCCGCCGTTCGCCATTGGCGGCATTATGTTCGCGCTCCTCATGGTCCTGCTGTTCATCACGCTGTCCTACTCCAACCTGGGCAAGCGCCACGCAGCCGTCGAGGAGCACGCGGACCCGCACCGCCAGCACCCGAACAAGCACGATCACGGCCAAGGGCACTAATATTTCCGCCATCGGGAAGCAGCGCGGCGCCCAGCGCCGCCTGCGTCTGGGTGTGATGGGTGGCACGTTCGATCCCATCCACCACGGCCACCTTGTCGCGGCCAGCGAGGTCGCGTCCAAGTTCAACTTGGACGAAGTGGTCTTCGTGCCAACGGGCCAGCCCTGGCAGAAGATGAGCAAAAAGGTCAGCGAGGCGGAGCACCGCTACCTAATGACCGTGATCGCTACGGCCTCGAACCCCCGGTTCACCGTCAGCAGGGTGGACGTGGACCGGCCCGGGCCGACGTACACCATTGATACCCTCCGGGACCTGCACACGCTGCGTCCGGACGCGGACCTGTTCTTCATCACCGGCGCCGACGCCCTGGCGCAGATCCTGTCCTGGAAGGACATCGACGAGCTGTGGTCCCTCGCGCACTTCGTCGGCGTCACCCGGCCCGGCCACGTCCTGGACGGGATGGGCCGCAAGGACGTCAGCCTGCTCGAAGTTCCCGCCATGGCGATCTCCTCCACCGACTGCCGCACCCGGGTGGCCGCCGGGAACCCCGTTTGGTACCTCGTCCCCGACGGCGTGGTCCAGTACATCGCCAAATACGGACTTTACGGCGCTGACCCGGCCGGCAGTGACCCGAACGGCGGGGACACTTCCGCCGGCAATGGCGCCGCACGCTATGACCGCAGCACCGAGTTAGTCCAACCCGCCAGCACCGAATGAGTTTGCAATGAGTCAGGAACAGCCACCAATCCGCAGCCGTCGCGAACTGCGACAGGCCAGAGATGAACGTCTGGAAGCGAACCAGCAGACCGGTACCCCGGGTACCGGTGCGGTTCGCCCTGCCGTGAATGACCCTGTCTCGAATCACACCGCCTCGACAGACACCGCCTCGACAGACACCGCCTCGACAGACCCTGCCGGGCCCGCCGCGGTTGGGAAAAATCCCGTCAACCAGGCCCCCGCCAAGGCGGCTCCCGCCGGCACGCCGCCCGCCGGCACGGTGGACCCCGGCGAGCCCACCGAAGCCGAGGTGACCGGCCGCCGCCGGATTCCCGGCCCAGCGGACGCCATCCGCAGCACCCCCGGCTCCGAGCGGTCCTCGCAGGTCCGGGCCCGGGACCGCGCCACCCTGCGCACCATCAAGGAGCTCGCCGAAAAAGAAGGCAATCTCGCCGGCGGCGGGCCCCTCACCCGGCGCCAGCTCCGGCTGCTGCAGCTGGCCGCCGAAACGGCCCCGGCAACCTCCGCCAATCTGATCGTTCCCGCCTCGCCGCGGACCCGTGCCACTCCGGTCGTTCCCCGGCCCGGCAAGGGCCCGGCTGCGCAGCAGGGCGTTGCGCCCGGTGCCGCTGCCAGCGCCAAAGCCCCCGAACAGAAGGCCGACGGCGCCCCCGCCGGATCAGCCGGCCAGGGTCCCGAGGGCATGACCGTGGAACAGGCGCTGGCCGCCCGGGAACTCCTGGCCCAGCAGGCCAAGAACCAGCTGGCCAAGATGGACCACATCACGGCGGCAGATCCCGACGCCGTCGATCCGGACGTGCTCGCGGAGCAGATCGCCCTGGCCGAGCGGGCCGCCGTGCTGAACCGCCGGGCCGCCGCCAAGCAGAAGCTCGCCGAGCAGAACAGCAAGCCTGAACCAGCACGGAATGATCCGACCACCGCCAACAACCTGGCCATGGTCACCCCCCTGGAATTCGTCCAGGTCCCAGGCGTGGAGCGGCCCGTCATGAAGCGCCCTGCCACGTCCCACGTTCCGGTGGTCACCAGTTCGGCTCCCCGGGTTGATCCGCCCCGGAAGTCCGGCAAGCGCCGTCCGGCGTCGTCCCGCCAGCGGGGTGCCGGCCCCACGGCCGGCCGCGCCGAAGTGTTGGCCCGCGCCGAGGCCGCCGCACTTGGCGCGTCAGCGATGCCCGCAGCGGCGAACCCCGCCCCGGCCCGGTCCGAAGAAGACTTCGCCGGCAGGGCACCCGTCGCGGCGAATGCCGCGTACGGCCTCGAACCCCTGGACGCGGCCACCGCCGGCCTCGGCAGGGCACGCCGTCTCCGCATGGTGCAGCTGGCGGTACTGGCCCTTGGCCTGATTGCACTGATCGCCGGTATCACGCTGATCATCACCGGCCTCTCCGGCTAGCTGGCCACGTTCGGGCCGCTGCCCTGGCACACGGCCTCTCCACGCATTTCCACACACACAAGCTTTTTCACCCCAACAAGGAGTCCCGTGACTGCAACAGAATCATCCATCGCCACAGCCCGCCACGCCGCCCGAGCCGCCGCGGAGAAACTCGCCGAGGACATCATCGCCATGGACGTCAGCGAGCGTCTGGCGCTGGCCGACATCTTCCTGATCGCGTCGGCACCGTCCGAGCGCCAGGTCAACGCCATCGTCGACGGCATCGAGGAGGAACTCTCCAAGTTCGAACTCAAGCCGATCCGCCGCGAAGGGCGCTCCGGCGGCCGCTGGGTCCTGCTCGACTACGGCGACATCGTCATCCACGTCCAGCACGAGGAAGACCGGGTCTTCTACGCGCTGGAGCGCCTCTGGAAGGACTGCCCCGTCGTGGACCTCCAGCTCGGGGACGACACATCGGCGAAGGCATCGGCTGCAGCCGAGTCGGAGTAACAGCCGGGAGTCAAAAGCGGAATATGCCCGATTTGGAATTTTCCGAAAGGCTGTTCTAAGATATTTGAGTTGCTTCGGAGAGATCCGGACAAAGAGCCGGAGCCGAAAGCGTTAGCTGGAGGGTTCGGAGCAACGAAAATTCGGGGCTGTGGCGCAGCTGGTAGCGCACCTGCATGGCATGCAGGGGGTCAGGG
>NZ_JARUXE010000002.1 GCF_030433895.1 Arthrobacter sp. PsM3
CGGCCCGGACCCCGACCAGGTACTGCCCGCGGACCCCTTCCCGGACTGGCACCTCTTCACGGCCGCACACGGATTCCCCGCCGCTGAACCGGAAGATCCGGTATATCCGGAGGACCTTTACTGGCCAGAGCCCCTCGACGACGCCCACCCCGAATCCGCCCTGCGACACTGCGCCTGAACGCCTCGTTGCACGCCGTCAGCGCGGCGATCCCGCCAAGTCAGTGGCACACTGGGATTAGCTGCCGAAGGCGTTGATTCCCGTCAGCTCGGCGGACAGCGCCCAGAGCCTGGCGGCATCGGCCGGGTCCACGGCGTGGGCGTCCACACCTCGAATCCGGGCCTCCGGAGATCCCACCTCGGTGGGTTCCGCGATGTCGCAGTCCTCACAGTAGACGCCACCCATACCGTCCAGGGCCGGCGAGGTTGCCGCCCACACGGACGTCGCGGCCCCCTGGGCGGGGGTCTTAAACCGCGCGTCGACCTTGCCCGTCTCGTCCATCCAGCCGGCGGCGATCATTTCTTCCCGCGGTAGGTGGCGTTGCAGTTCCGTCATGATCCCGCCCGGGTGCACCGCGAAGGCACGCACTCCGAAGTCCCGGCCGAGCCGGTCAAGCTGTACGGCGAACAAGGAGTTGGCCGTCTTGGCCTGTCCGTAGGCCCGCCACTTGTCGTAGCCAGTGTCGAAGTTGATGTCATCGAAGCGGATCGGCGAGAGCTTGTGCCCGGTGGAGGACAGCGACACCACCCGGGCCCCGGATCCGGCAGCCAGGGCGGGCCACAGCAGGTTGGTGAGGCCAAAATGTCCCAGGTGGTTTGTGGCGAACTGCGACTCCCAGCCGGGCCCCACGCGGCGTTCGGGGCTGGCCATGATCGCGGCGTTGTTGACCAGGATGTCCAGGCTGCGGACGCCGCCGTCAGCGCCGCCGGAATCCGCGGAGCCCAGGAAGTCTTCTGCGAACTCCCTCACGCTGGACTGGTCGGCCAGATCAAGCGCCGCGACGCTCACCTGGCCGGCCGCCGCCCCTGAGGGGACGCCGGCCTCCGCCAGGACTTCGCGGGCATGTTCCGGCCGCCGGGCCGGCACCACCACAACGGCGCCGGCTGATGCGAGCGCCTGAACGGTTTCCAGTCCCAGACCGGAATACCCGCCGGTGACTATGGCGGTCTTCCCGTGCAGGTCAATCCCGGCTATCACCTCGGCGGCTGTTGAGTCCCGTCCGAAGCCCGAATCGATCTTGTGCTGCGGGGTCATGCTCATGTCATCGCTCATGCCGTTGGCCTTTTCGTAGCGGGTTCACTTCAGGCTTACGCGGTCAGTAGACGGGCTTTCCGGGCTCGACGTCACGCACCCAGGCGAGGATTCCGCCGTCGAGGTGGCTGACCCGCTCATAGCCGGCGGCACGGGCGGCGGCAAGGACGGCCGCGGACCGGGTCCCGGCTTTGCAGTGGAACACGATGTCTATGTCCTGCGGCAGCTCCTGCCACGCCTCACCGGCCAGGATCCTGCCCTGCGGGATCAGCACCGCCCCGTCGATCCGGACGATCTCGAACTCCCCGGTTTCCCGCACATCGATGAGGTGGAAGTCCTTGAGCCCGGCCTTGCGGGAGGCAAGCATCGTGGCCAGTTGGGTTGGTGTCACGGTATGTTCGGTGCCCGCCTCCGCGGGGGGCGTGATGCCGCAAAAGGCCTCGTAGTCGGTCAGTGCCGTGATCCGCTCCGCCTCGGGATCACGGGAGACCCGGATTTCGCGCCAGGTCCCGCCAAGGGCGTCGAAGAGCGCCACGCGCCCCAGCAGGGAACGTCCGACGCCGGTGATCAGTTTGACGGCCTCCGTCACCATGAGCGAGCCCACGGCAGCACAGAGCATCCCGAACACTCCGCCTTCCCCGCAGGACGGAACAGAGCCTGCGGGAGGCGCTTCCGGGTAGAGATCCCGGTAGGTGGGGCCGTACTGCTCCCAGAAGACGCTGACCTGGCCATCGAAGCGGAAGATCGAACCCCAGATGTAGGGCTTGCCCAGGATCGCTGCGGCGTCGTTCACGAGATACCGGGTGGCGAAGTTGTCGGCCCCATCGAGGATCAGGTCGTAGCCGGAGAACAGTTCCAGGGCGTTGGAGGCGTCCAGCCGGACGTTGTGCAGCCGGACGTCCACCAGGGGGTTCAGTGCGGCGATGGCGTCCCGGGCGGACTCGATCTTGGGCCGTCCCACATCCGCCACGCCATGGATCACCTGCCGTTGGAGATTGCTCAGGTCCACGGTGTCGTCGTCGATGATTCCGAGGGTGCCGACGCCCGCGGCGGCCAGGTAGAGCAGCGCGGGAGAACCGAGGCCGCCGGCGCCGATCACGAGGACCCTGGCGTTCTTCAGGCGGCGCTGCCCGATTGCCCCGATCTCCGGAATGATCAGGTGCCGGGAGTAACGTTCCACTTCCTCCGGGCTCAAGCCGCCGGCTGGCTCCACCAGCGGCCCGGGCGCCGCGGACGCCTTTTCAGGGGTTGCGGGGGCTGCGTTTTGGGTGAACTTGGAAGCCATACCTCAATCTATGCCCGAAGATGCCGCCAGGTCATATTACCGGCACGTAAAGTGGTCGTAACAGCAAGCGAAAGAAGGCCGACAGTGGTTCATCAGGCACCGGTTGAGCGGGGAAACGCCGGAAAGTCGACGGAGGTACGGGCACGAAGCGGACAGCGATCGGCACGGCTGCCCCGCGATGAACGCCGGGCGCAGCTGCTCGCGGCTGCCCAGGAAGTCTTCGTGGCCAACGGTTACCACGGTGCCGCGATGGACGAAATCGCCGAAACCGCCCATGTCAGCAAGCCCGTGCTGTACCAGCATTTCCCGTCCAAACGCGAGCTGTACATGGCCCTGCTGGACAGCCAGCTCAGCAAACTGATCGCGTTGCTGCTGGGTGCCCTCAACTCCACCACGGACAACGATGAGCGGGTCCAGGCTGTCATGCGTGCCTATTTCCGCTTCATCGCCAGCGACGACCAGGCCCACCGCCTCGTTTTCGAGTCCGACCTCGTCAATGACGCCGATGTCAGTGCCCGGCTGGAAGCCTTCAACAAGACCTTCGCCGACGCCGTCGCCCAGGTCATTGCGGAGGACACGAAACTGCCCGAGCTGGAGTCCCAGCTGCTGGGCCGCGGACTCGCCGGAATGGCCCAGGTCAGCGCCCGGTACTGGCTGGAAACCGACGGCAATCTTGACCTCGATGTCGCCAGTGATCTGATCTACCGTTTAGCTTGGCGCGGAATCTCACGCTTCCCCAAGGAAACCTAGACTACAAATAGACATGACACCCAAGAGAACTTTGATTGGCTGGGAGGCCTTGCAGTGGAAGTAAAGATCGGCATTCAGAACATCGGCCGCGAAATCGTCCTGGAATCAACCCAGGATGCCGACGCCGTGGCGAAGGTCGTCGGCGAGGCCATCGCTAAGGGCACCGAACTGCGCCTGACGGACGAAAAGGGCCGCCAGATCATCATTCCCGCAAACGTCCTGGGCTATGTTGAAATCGGTGCCGAGGAAGTACGCCGCGTCGGTTTCGGCGCCCTCTAGCCACCACCCGGTGCTGCCCCTCCGGGCAGCACCGCAGCTGACCCGGTCCACCGATCCGCGAGGAGTCCGAACATGCTTTCCCTGATTGTGGTTGCCCTGGTGACCGTGGCCGCGGGCTTCGTGGTCTGGGCCAATGACAAGCGGCACGCCAAATACGGCATTGCGGTGCCTGCTGGGGTATCGCTTGCCGTGGGGATGCTGAGCTGGATCATCTTCATGGCCGCCGGCCTCGGCTACCAGCCCGGGCTGACCTGGATTCCGTGGGTGCTGCCCATGGTACTCGGTGCCGCTGCCTCCGTGGCCGTTGTGCTGTACCTGGGCAAGACCCGTACCAGCCGCGACACCGCCCGGCTTACCGCCATCCTTCGCTACTAGGCGGGCCGCGCCGCGGCCGGGCTGCCGGGCTGCGGCCGGACTGTCGGGGCTCAGGTTTCCGGCCCGTGGCCTGTTTCCGTGCAGAGGCACAACCGGTTTCCCTGCGCATCCGTGACCACCACCCAGTTGGGTGCGTGGTCATGGTTCATTAACGCCCCGGTGGCTGCCGTCTTCTCGAGTACGGAACCGGATTCGGCCTGGCTGCGGTGGATGTCGAGGTGGAGCCGGTTGGGGTTCGGGGCGGAGGTCGCCTGGAACCAGAGCGTCGGGCCCCGCCCGAAGGGGTCCACCAGGTCATCAGAGCTGCCCCGGCGGTAGCCGAGTGCCACCCGCCAGACCTCCGAGATGGCGGCCGGGTCCTCGGAGTCGATGGCCACCTCGATGGTCCGGTAAAGTCCTGGCTCCGCGGTGGCGCCGATCCCTGCTGCCGCGTCGCCGGCGGCCGTCGCGGCCGCGACGTCCCGCCGTGTGACTTCGTCCCCGGCGTCGTGGGAGCTGTACCGGAGGAAGACCCGGTTGTACCGCCAGTCAAGATCCGGGTGGTGATTCTCTTCTTCTGCGAGGCGTCCGACGGCGGCGATCAGTTCCAGCGCCGCAGCCGCCGAAGGCGCCTTGTAGACGGTGACGAGACCGCCCAGCCGGTACCTCCAGTCCGGCAGCTCCGTCAGGGCCGCGTCGACCTGTTCCTGGGTGAGGACGTCCTCTGTGGCTGCCATGACAGGCTCCTTCGCTGCGTCGTCCCGGGCCTTCCTCCCCGAGGTCCCCGACCCCCGGGAGGACGGGCTGGAGGCGTTCGGCCTACAGGAATTCGGCCCGGCCATCCATCGCCGAGGATGCCAGCGCGTGTTCCCGGCGCGGGATCCTGCCGGCCCTTTTTGCCAGCCTACCGGCGATCACCGCGTGCTTGAAGGCCTCCCCCATTAGCACCGGATTCTGCGCCCGGGTCACCGCCGTGGCCAGCAGCACGGCGTCGCAGCCAAGCTCCATGGCCAGCGCGGCGTCGGAGGCGGTGCCAATCCCGGCGTCCAGGACCACGGGCACGGAGGCCCGCGAGACGATCAGTTCGATGTTGTGCGGGTTCAGGATGCCCAGGCCGGTGCCGATCGGCGCACCCAGGGGCATCACCGCGGCGGCCCCGAGGTTCTCCAGCCGCAGGGCCAGCACCGGGTCGTCGTTGGTGTAGGCGAAGACCTTGAATCCACGGCCCACGAGTTCCTCGGTGGCCTCGACGAGTTCCACGGCGTCCGGCAGCAGGGTCTGCTCGTCGGCGATGACTTCCAGTTTCACCCAGTCCGTTTCGAGGGCTTCGCGGGCCAGCTCGGCCGTCAGCACGGCGTCCTTGGCAGTGAAGCACCCCGCGGTGTTGGGCAGCACGCGGATGTTGTGGTCCAACAGCAGCTGGAACAGCGAGCCGGCCTCCGCCGGCGAATAGCGGCGCATCGCCACGGTGGTCAGTTCGGTGCCGGACGCCAGAAGCGCGGCACCCAGACCGTCCAGGCTCGGCGCCCCGCCGGTGCCCATGATCAGGCGCGACCCGAGCTCCACGCCGTCGACCGTGAACGGATCTGCCATATCCGGCTTCACTCCCGGCGCTGCTGTTGTGGTGTCCTCCATGCTGCTCATCCTCCCTGTACCGCCGTGACCAGCTCGATGTCGTCGCCGTCGGCGAGCGCGGTGCCGTGCCACTGGCTGCGGGGAACCACCTCGGCGTTGCGGGCCACGGCGACGCCCAGTTTCGTGCCGTCCGCGGACTGGCCGTTCGGCGCCAGCGGCCGCCCGGTGACCTGGCTGACCAGCGTGCTGACCGAGGCGCCGTCGGCGAGGATGTGCTCGCTTCCGTTGAGTTTGATGTTCATACAGTTTCCTTGCTGTGCTCAGGGTTGGGATTGGCGTTACGGGCGGCTGTTTCCTGCGTGCCGGCGGCGGGCAGGGCGGCAACCGACGTCGGGGCTGCGGATTTGGCGTCGGCCGGCGTGGCGGCAGCGAACCGGTCCGGCCGGAAATGGGCCCAGCGGGGGTCCGCGACGCCGTCCAGCAGCTGGCGGCAGATCTCCGCGGCCGCGGGCGTCAGCAGGATTCCGTGCCGGAAAAACCCGGTGGCGATGATCAGACCCGCAACGTCCCCCGGACGGCCCTGCTCCGCCACCCGGCCCAGCAGCGGCGCGTTATCCGGGGTCCCGGGACGGGCTCTCGCGGTGGCCTCAAGCAGTTCCAGTTCGGCGACTGCGGGGACCAGCTGCTGGGCGTCGCGCAGCAGCTGGTAGACACCGCCGGCGGACACGGCGGTGCCGGCCGGGGCCTCGCCCGCAAAGGTGCCACCGGCCGGGGCCGCGCCCGTTGAGGTGCCACCGGCCGGCGCGCTGTTTCCACCGAGATCGTCCTCCCGCTGGGTGGCTCCGATCACGACCGTGCCGTCCTGCCGGGGGACGATGTACACCGGCACGCCGCGGACCAGTCCCCGCACCGTGGAGGTCAGCAGCGGCTGCAGTCTCGCGGGCACCCGGAGCCGGAGGATGTCCCCGTGGACCGGCCGCAGCGGCAACCGGAGTCCGGCGGGCAATCCTTCCAGCGAGGCGGCACCCAGGCCGTTGGCCACAATGGTCTCGCCCGCCCGGATGAAGCCGCCGCCTTCGAGGCTGGCACCGACCACCCGCCCGTCTTCCCAGAGCAGCCCTGCGGCGCGCCGGCTGACGGTGTGGCAGTGGCTGTCCGCGGCCAGGAGCTCCCCCATCCGGGCGAGCAGACGGCGTGGGTCCACCTGATGGTCGGCGGGAATGTCGAAGGCGCAGGAGATCCCCGGGCTCAGCAGCGGCTCGCGCATCCGCGCCGCACGGACGGTCAGCGGCTCCACGGCCAGGCCGTACGCCCGCTGGACGGTGCGGAGGTCCGCGAGCGCCCGGCGGTCAGCGGCGTCGGCACCCACGACGAGGGTCGGCGTCGTGAGGTAGCCCGTGGCAGGGCCGGTCCCGGCGCCGGTGTCGCTGGCGCCCGTTCCGGGGCCGCCGTCTCCGCGCTCGAGTCCGGCAGCGAAAGCCGGCCAGAGGCGGGAGGACTCAAGCATGAGTTCCAGGAGCGCCTCCTCCTGGTAGTGAAGTTCGCTCACCGGGGCAAGCATTCCGGCGGCAGCCCAGCTGGCGCCGCTCCCGGGGGCGCCGTCGATCAGGGCCACGGACCGGCCCGAGCATCTCGCCGCCCAGGCGATCCCGTGGCCGACGACGCCGCCGCCGATTACGGCAACGTCGTAATAATTCCGGGCTCCAGCGTCATCATCGGAGGCTGCAGCTGCCGCTGCTTCAGTAAACGCGGCCGCGCCGCGGGCGGATATGTCGCCCATGAGGATTCCTTCCCTACGCCGGTACTAGCCGGATCAGGTCAAGCGGTCGGCTCTGACGCCCTCTCAGCCTGCCGGCGCCGGACGCCAACGGCGTGGACGGCTGCGGCGGGCTCCCGCGGTATTGGCCCAGTTTAGAGGAACTAGGCTGGACCCATGAGCCAGGATGCCGTCCACACCACCGCCCGCCTTTACCTCTGCACCGATGCCCGCCGGGACCGCGGCGACTTTGCCGCCTTCGTGGACGCGGCATTTGCCGGCGGAGTCGACATCATCCAGCTGCGCGACAAGTCCCTGGAAGCGGCCGAGGAGCTGGAACTCCTGGAAGTCCTGCACCAGGCAGCCCAGCGCCACGGCCGGCTCTGGGCCGTCAACGACCGGGCGGATCTCGCCTCGCTCTCCGGGGCTCCGGTGTTCCACATCGGGCAAAAGGACATCCCTCTCGGCGCAGCACGGGACTTCCTCGGCAAAGGCGCCGTGATCGGGCTGTCCACGCACACCCCGGAGCAGGTCGATGCCGCCATCGCCGCCGCCCCCGGCCGCAACGGCCTGGACTACTTCTGTGTCGGGCCGGTCTGGGCCACCCCGACGAAGCCGGGGCGCGCCGCCGTCGGGCTCGGACTGGTGCGCTACGCGGCCGACGCCATCCGCCGGGCCGAGGCAACAGGCGGGGGCAAAGCAGCGGGCAAAGTCGCGGGTGTCGTGCCGTGGTTCGCGATCGGCGGCATTGACCTCGGAAATGTGGAGCAGGTTGTGGAGGCCGGCGCCAGCAGGATCGTGGTGGTCCGCGCCGTCACGGAGGCCGACGATCCCGCGGCCGCCGCCAAGTCACTGCTCGCCGCACTCGACGCCGCGGAACGCTGAGGCCGGGCTTGTCCGGTAGGCCGCCAGACGGTCCGGTCAGCCGGCCAGGCCGAGTTGCGCCATCCGGCGCGAGTGGTTGGCAGCCAGTTCAGCCATCAGCCCGCGGACGAGTTCCCTGGTCCGGTCCTCGTCGGCGCCGATCAGGGCGCCGAGGAACGCGTGCTCGAAACTCACCCGTTGGGCCTGGGTCAGTGCCTCCCCGAGCAGGCGTCGTGCCCACAGTGCCAGCCGCGACGCCAGCCTCGGGTCATCGGCGAGGGCGGCCTTGAGCCGCTCCCGCAAGACCGCCGTGGCCTCCTCATCGGCCTGGATCTGCTCCACCAGGGCCCGGGTGCCGGCGTCGACATAGCGGGAGATGGCGCGGTAGAAATCGGCGGAAACGGTGTCGATCACATACGCCTTCATCAGGGACTCGTACCAGTCCGCGGGGCGGGTGCGTTCGTGGAAGTGGTCCACGGACGGCTGGAACGGCAGCATGGCGGCCTCGGTATCGATGCCCATGGCCTCGAGCTTGGCGCTGACGAATTCGTAGTGCTGGAACTCGATCACGGCGATCCGCCCCAGCACCGCGCGGTCGTGCAGCGTGGGTGAATAGCGGGCATCGGAGGAGAGCCGTTCGAAGGCGGAAAGCTCGCCGTAGGCCATCACGCCGAGCAGATCCATCAGAAATGTGTTGTAAGGGGCAGGATCGGCCGGGGATGTGCTCATGATTCAAGACTAATGGGGCAAATGAAGCTAATCTGATTTTCGTGTCCCATCATCGCCTGACCCCGAATATCCACCAGCAGAAGAACCAACTTGCCGAGGCGCTCAACGCGCTGCGCACCACGCTGGAACTGCCGGGCCCCTTCCCCGAAGACGCGCTCCGGGAGGCGAAGGAAGCCGTGGCCGGGCACGAGCTTCCGGAGCTGGATTTCACGCATATCGACTTCGTGACCATCGATCCGGCGTCCTCCACCGACCTGGACCAGGCCCTCTTCATCGACCGTTCCGGTGCCGGCTACAAGGTGTTCTACGCGATTGCCGACGTCCCCTCCTTTGTGGCCCCCGGCGGGGCGCTCGACGCCGAGACCCGCCGCCGGGGCCAGACCTTCTACACCCCGGACGGCCGGATTCCGCTGCATCCGGAAGTCATCAGCGAGGAAGCGGGAAGCCTGCTCGCCGGGCAGCTGTGTGCCGCCTTCGTCTGGGAATTCATGCTGGACGACGCCGCCGAGGTCTCCGCAGTGCAGGTCCGCCGCGCGAGGGTGCGCAGCCGCGCCAAGCTGAGCTACCACGGAGTGCAGGCCGAGCTCGACGCCGGCACCGCCGCGCCCGTCCTGCAGCTGCTCAAGGAAGTCGGGATGAAGCGCGTGGAGCTGGAACGGCTCCGCGGAGGCGCCAGCCTGAACATGCCGGAGCAGGAAATCGAACAGCTGCCCGACGGCGGCTACCGGATCGTGGCTGCGCCGCCGCTGCCCGTGGAGGACTGGAACGCCCAGATTTCCCTGATGACGGGTATGGCTGCCGCGGGGATCATGCTGGCGGGCAAGGTCGGCATCCTGCGCACGATGCCGCCGCCGGATGAAGCCTCGCTGGCGCATTTCCACCGCCAGACCCGCGCCCTGGGCAAACCCTGGGACGGCCAGATGAGCTACGGCGAGTACCTGCGCACCCTCGACCCCACCGACCCACGGCAGCTGGCGATCGTGCACTCGGCTGGCATGCTGTTCCGCGGCGCCGGTTACACACCGTTCGACGGTACGGTTCCCGAGGCCGCGATCCAGGCCGCCATCGGCGCCGCCTACGCCCACTCCACGGCCCCGCTGCGCCGCCTGATCGACCGTTTTGTCCTGGTGATCTGCGAGGCCCTCAGCAACGGCACCGCTGTTCCGGACTGGGCCCGCCAGGCCCTGCCGTCCCTTCCCGCCATCATGGCGGCGTCGGACCAGCTGGCTGCAAGGCTGGAACGTCTCTCGCTCGACACTGTCGAGGCGGCGCTGCTGGTCAACCACGTCGGCCAGGAGTTCGACGCCGTCGTCATTTCCGGCTCCAAAGCGTCCCGAAACGGGAAAACAGCGAACGGCAAGAACGGCAACGGCGGCGCCAGCACCAGGGCGGGCAACGGAAGCGGACCCTCCGGGATCGTGCAGATCGCCGAGCCCGCCGTCACCGCCCGATGCCCCGGCGAACTGGAGCCCGGCACCCAGGTCCGGGTCCGGATTGTATCCTCCGACATCGCCACCCGCGAGGTCAGGCTGGAGCTGGTGGGCTAAGCGCCCGGCAGGGTTCCCGGGCGCCGTCGGCAGTCTGCGTCGAGGTTCCGGGCCGCATACAGCTAGACTGGAAGGGTAGATATGGATGCCCGGTCGTTGATTTCCTTGATTTTCGAATTCAACAAGCCCGCCCCTACGCGATCTTGAGATAGACCCGCTGGTCCCCAGTGCCAGCATTTAGATAGCCCGCGATCGGCTTCCACTGGAATTGCCTGCGCGCCTGAGCGTGCTCCGGAACGGCCACCCGGCCGGCCCCGTTGAGCAAGCAGCGCAGCCCAAAATGAATAAGGAAACTCCCCTAGTGAGTGAATTGCACACGCACCAGCTTCTGACCGACGAATCCGGAACGGAAACGATCGAGCCGGAAGAGACCATCATCTCGGACGAGAAGCCGCATGAGATCGCCGAGAAGACGTTCGCGGACTTCAACGTCCGCGCCGACATCGTGGAGTCGCTGGCCGACGCCGGCATCACGCACCCCTTCCCGATCCAGGCCATGACCCTGCCGGTCGCCCTCAGCGGCCACGACATCATCGGCCAGGCCAAGACCGGCACCGGCAAGACCCTAGGCTTCGGCATCCCGGCGCTGCAGCGCGTCGTCGGACCGGACGACGCCGGCTACGACACCCTCCCCGCCCCCGGCGCCCCGCAGGCCCTCGTGATTGTGCCGACCCGCGAACTGGCCGTCCAGGTCGCCGGCGACCTGCAGAACGCCGCCCGCAAGCGCAACGCCCGCATCACAACCATCTACGGCGGCCGCGCCTACGAGCCGCAGGTTGAGTCGCTGCAGAAGGGCGTCGAGATTGTCGTCGGTACCCCCGGGCGCCTCATCGACCTCTACAAGCAGAAGCACCTCGTCCTGAAGAACGTCAAGATGGTCATCCTGGACGAGGCCGACGAAATGCTGGACCTCGGTTTCCTCCCCGATGTCGAGACCCTCATCGCAGGCACCCCCGCCGTCCGCCAGACGCTCCTGTTCTCGGCCACCATGCCCGGCCCGGTCGTCGCCATGGCCCGCCGCTACATGACCAAGCCGACGCACATCCGCGCCGCCGACCCGGACGACGAAGGCCTGACCAAGCGCGACATACGCCAGCTGATCTACCGTGCCCACAGCATGGACAAGATCGAGGTTGTTGCCCGCATCCTGCAGGCCCGCGGCCGCGGCCGGACCATCATCTTCACCAAGACCAAGCGGACCGCCGCCAAGGTAGCCGAGGAGCTCGTGGACCGCGGCTTCGCGGCCGCCGCCATCCACGGCGACCTGGGCCAGGGCGCCCGCGAGCAGGCGCTCCGCGCCTTCCGCAACAACAAGGTGGACGTCCTTGTGGCCACCGACGTCGCCGCCCGCGGCATTGACGTCGACGACGTCACGCACGTCATCAACTACCAGTGCGTTGAGGACGAAAAGATCTACCTGCACCGCGTCGGACGCACCGGCCGCGCCGGCAACAAGGGCACGGCCGTGACCTTCGTTGACTGGGACGACATGCCCCGCTGGGGCCTGATCAACAAGGCCCTGGGCCTGAGCGTCCCGGAGCCGGTGGAAACCTACTCCTCCTCCCCGCACCTCTTCGAGGAACTCGACATCCCCGCAGGCACCAAGGGCCGCCTGCCCCGCGACAAGCGTGTGCTGGCCGGTGTTGACGCCGAGGTCCTGGAGGACCTGGGCGAGACCGGCAAGAAGAACGCCCCCCGCACCGGCCATGCCGGCGGCGGCCGCGACGCCAGCACCCGCACCGGCGGACGTGACAGCGCCCGCAGCGGCGGACGCGACGCCAGCGCCACAGGCGCCACCGCCGGCGGCCGTGACGGCGGCCGCACCACCGGCGGCAGCCGCGACACCCGCCGCAGTGGCGGCGCCACCGCCGCTAAGGACAGCGGACGCTCCGGCGACCGCCGTCGTCGTCCGGCCGAGGCTGAAGCCAGCACCGGTCCCGCCGCCGAGGCACCGACCCGGTCCGGTGCGGCCGCGCCGACCGAAGTCGACCGCGCCACCCGCGCACGCCGCCGCACCCGCACCCGCCGCCACAACGGCGAAGTGGTTGCCGGCGAGGCACAGGTCGGGGCTCCGGCAGGCAGCACCGAGGCCTAAACCCCCTCATGACTGACACCGTCTGGGCGCCGGACGGCAGCAATCTGGTGGTACACGCAGACAACGCGGAGTACCTCCCGACGCTGCCGGACGGCGCCTTCACACTCATTTACGTGGACCCGCCCTTCAACACCGGCCGGGTCCAGAAGCGCCAGGAAACCAAGATGGTGCTCAATGCCGGCGGCGACGGCGACCGGGTCGGGTTCAAGGGCCGCTCCTATGACACGATCAAGGGAGCGCTACACAAGTACGACGACGCGTTCAGCGACTACTGGTCCTTCCTGGAGCCGCGGCTCGTCGAGGCCTGGCGGCTGCTCGCCGACGACGGCACCCTGTACCTGCACCTGGACTACCGCGAGGTGCACTACGCCAAGGTCATGCTGGACGCCATCTTCGGCCGCGAATGCTTTCTCAACGAGATCATCTGGGCCTACGACTACGGCGCCCGCGCCAAGTTCCGCTGGCCCACCAAGCACGACAACATCCTCGTGTACGTCAAGAACCCCGCGAAATACCACTTCGACAGCGCCGAAGTGGACCGGGAACCCTACATGGCCCCCGGACTCGTGACTCCGGCCAAACGCGAGCTCGGCAAGCTGCCCACAGACGTCTGGTGGCACACGATCGTCTCCCCCACCGGCAAGGAGAAGACCGGCTACCCCACGCAGAAGCCCGAAGGGCTGATCCGCCGCGTGGTGGCGGCCTCCAGCCGCCCCGGCGACTGGTGCCTGGACTTCTTCGCCGGCTCCGGCACCCTCGGCGCCGTCGCCGCGAAGCTCGACCGGAAGTTCGTCTGCGTGGACCAGAACCAGCCGGCCATCGATGTCATGGCCAAGCGGCTTGCCCCGCACGCCGCCTTCACGGAGTTCCCGGGCACCTGACGCCCGCCCGCCCCCTGTTGCGATATCACTTTTGGTGGCCATTCCGGCCCCATGGGGACCAAAACTGATAGCGCAACGGGGGGCCGGGGCGGGGACCTGACCCTTCCCTGGTCTGTCAGCGCACCACGGGGGTTCCGGTTCCCAGTTCCTCGATCCGGGCGAATACCTCGGACGAGGTCAGGTTCTCGCCCAGACGGTTCGGCTTCCCTGTCCCGTGGTAGTCGGAGGACCCCGTGACCAGCAGGCCGTGCCGGGCCGCGAGTTTGCGCAAGAACGTCCTGCCCTCCTCGGGGTTGTCCCGGTGGTAGATCTCCAGCCCTGCCAGCCCGGCGTCGATCATTTCCTGGTAGACGCGCTCCCCCACGATCCGGCCGCGGGCGGACGCCACCGGATGGGCGAACACCGGCACGCCGCCGGCCTCACGGACCAGCTCGACGGCGAAGGCCGGGTCGGGCGCGTAGTGCTGCACGAAATAGCGTGAATGCGAGGTCAGGATGGATTCGAAGGCCTCAGTGCGGTCCGCGACCACGCCCGCGGCGACCAGGGCGTCGGCGATGTGCGGCCGGCCCAGAGTGGCGCCCGGCGCCACGTGGTGGATGACATCGTCCCAGGTCAGCGGGTAGTCCTCCGCGAGCAGGCTGACCATCCGCTCGGCCCGGGTGAAACGGGCATCCTTGGCTTTGGTGATTTCCTCCAGCAGCCCCGGGTGCGCCGGGTCGTGCAGGTAGCAGAGGAGATGGACGCTAATGCCCTCCATCGTCCGGCACGAAATCTCCATGCCGGGAACCAGAGCCACGCCGTGCCCCCGGGCGGCAGTGGCAGCCTCGGCCCACCCGGCGGTGGAGTCATGGTCGGTCAGGGCGATGACGTCGAGCCCCGCCTCCGCGGCAGAGGCCATCACCGCCGCGGGCGCTTGGGTGCCGTCGGAAACATTCGAGTGGGCATGCAGGTCAATCCTCACCTCCCCAGCCTAGTAGATCGGCGCCGCGGCGCCCCGGGATCAGCTCCGCCGTCCTGTTGGCCTAAGCCGCTCCGCTGGTGAGACGATGGGACGGTGAACGATGCAGATAACACCCAAGTCTCCGCTTCCCAGCCCCTCGACGAGCGCGTCAACAACCGCTCACAGCGGCCCAGCTCCGATGCCTTCAAGGCGTTTATGGCCAGCAACTGGGCCCCGTCCCCCGTGCAGCGTCCGGAACGCGACGCCGTCGCCGGGCACGCCGCCGCCCGGCGACGCGCCATCTCAGAGCAGTTCAAAGGCGAACGCCTGGTCGTCCCCGCCGGTCCGCTGAAGGTCCGCTCGAACGACTGCGACTACCGCTTCCGCCCGCACTCCGGGTTCGCGCACCTCACCGGCCTGGGCCTGGACCACGAGCCCGACGCCGTGCTCATCCTGGAACCCGCGGGCGAAGGCAAGGGCGACGACGGCGGCCACCACCGCGCGACGCTCTACTTCCGTCCGCTGGCCGGCCGGGACACCGAGCAGTTCTACGCCGACTCCCGCTCCGGCGAATTCTGGATCGGCGCCCGCCCCACCCTGGCCGAGTTCAAGGCCCGCCTCGGCCTGGACACCGCCGACATCAGCGAACTCGAACTGGGGATCACCAAAAACGTTGGCGCCCCGGAAATCGGCGGGATCTCCATCCGGCTGGTGCGGAAGGTGGACGAGAACATCGACGCCCTCGTGGACACCGCCCGCTACAACACCGCCAAGGACCCGGAGAACCTGGACCTAGGCATCCTGGACGCCCTGGACGAGAAGCTCACCGAGGCCCTTTCCGAGCTGCGCCTGCTCAAGGACGAGTGGGAAATCGAGCAGATGAAAACCGCCGTCGCCGCGACGGTGCAGGGCTTCACCGAGGTCGTCAGGGTCCTGCCGCGGGCGCTCACCCACCAGCGCGGCGAGCGTGTCGTCGAAGGCGCGTTCTTCGCCCGGGCCCGGGAGGAAGGCAACGAGCTCGGCTACGACACCATCGCGGCCGCCGGCAACAACGCCACGGTGCTGCACTGGACCCGGAACACCGGCAAGGTCAACGCCGGGGAGCTGCTGCTGCTCGACGCCGGCGTCGAGGCCGATTCGCTCTACACCGCGGACATCACCCGCACCCTGCCGGCCAACGGCACGTTCTCCGCAGTCCAGCGCAAAGTCTACGAGGCCGTGTTGGACGCCGCCGACGCCGGTTTCGCCGCCGCGCAGCCCGGCACCAGGTTCCGCGACATCCACACGGCCGCGACCACCGTGCTGGCGGAGCGGCTGGCCGAATGGGGCCTGCTGCCCGTCTCCGTCCAGGAAGCCATCAGCGCCGAGGGCCAGCAGCACCGCCGCTGGATGCCGCACGGCACCAGCCACCACCTCGGCCTCGACGTGCACGACTGCGCCCAGGCCAAGCGCGAGCTGTACCTCGACGGCGTGCTGACCCCGGGCATGGTGTTCACGATCGAACCCGGACTGTACTTCAAGGACGAGGACCTCGCCATTCCGGCGGAATTCCGCGGAATCGGTGTCCGGATCGAGGATGACATCCTGATGACCGCCGACGGTCCGGTCAACCTCAGCGCGGCCCTGCCCCGCAGGGCCGACGACGTCGAGTCCTGGATGGCGGGCATCTATCTGGAAGCGGACGGCCAGAGCGCATAGGGCACTTCGTCCCGGCCCGCACTGCCGCAGTCACGCAGAACCTGACACGCCGCAGGTGAGACGCAGAAGGCCTCCGACCGGATCATCCGGTCGGAGGCCTTCTGCGCGGCCGCTTAGTGGCGCGGGCTGCCCTGGTCGGGATCCTGCTTCGGCGCGTCGGTGACGCGGACCCCGTACTGCGGGCGGCCGTCCGGCAGGTCCGGGTAGGCGAACCCGGCCGGCTTGGGGACCTCTTCAGTCTCTGCTGCGGTGTGGGCCTGCCCTGCGGGCCGGGCCGGCTCCGCGTGCTGGCCAGGCCCGGCGTGCTGGGCTGCGGCCGGCTGGTTGCCGGGCTGCCCTGCACCGGGCTGCTGTCCGCCGGCATCGGGGGTCCGCTGGCCGTACGGGTCGGTCCAGGCCGCGGGGCGCTGCGGGGCGTTGCCCTGCTGGCCCGGCTGCTGGGCTCCCTGCTCCGGACCCGGCTGGTATGGCTGGTGCTGGTAGTCGCGCTGGGAGTAGCCGGCCGACCCGGCGGACGCCGAGGCGTCATGCTGGGTCATCGGAAGCTGGTGCAGCAGCCGCCGCGCCTCGTTCGCCGCTTCGAAGGAAACAACGACGTCGTAGTTGGTCGCCACCACCTGGCTTGTGGACGTGAAGTCGCGCTTACCCCGCTGCATGGCGTACGTGACAATGCCGAAGAGCATAAAGAACGCCGCACCCATGAGCACCGACGTCATGATCGAGAAGGCGCCGTCGGTCGTGGAGAAGAAGGAGAGCATGATGCCGACGAACAAGCCGAACCACATGCCGCTTAGCGCGCCCGAGAGCGCCACCCGGGGGTAGGTCAGCCTGCCGGTCACCCGCTCGACCATCTTCAGGTCGTTACCGACGATCGAAACCATCTGCACCGGAAATTGCTGGTCGGCGAGGTAGTCCACCGCCTTCTGGGCGTCCAGGTAGGAGGTGTAGGAACCAACGGTGTCGCCCTTGGGGACACTGCGGGCCTCGTCCGGGCCGTTGGGGGCGCCAGCCCTGGGAGCACCAAAAATGTTTGACATACGACCATTCTTACCTATCCGGCTGGGCACCGGCTGTAAATTCAGCTAAAAGAGAGCGGACTCGGTAGCCTGTACTGGTGAGCACAAATCTATCGCGGGTGTTTGTTGCGCGCCTCCTCGGCCTGGACGTCTTCGACCCCCTGGGCGACCGCCTGGGCCGGCTGCGCGACGTCGTCGTGCTCTCCCGCGGGACCCGGAGCGCCCCGCACGTGGTGGGCATCGTCGTGGAGGTCCCCGGGAAGAAGCGGGTCTTTGTCCCGATGACCCGGATCACGTCGATCGACCAGACCCAGATCATCTGCACCGGGCTGGTAAACCTGCGCCGCTTCGAGCAGCGCGGCGCCGAAACCCTCGTGGTGGCCGAAATGTTCGACCGCCGCGTGACGCTCGCCGACGGCAGCGGGGACGCCACCATCGAGGACATCGCGATGGACAAGCACCGCTCCGGCGACTGGTTTGTCAGCAAGCTTTTTGTCCGCCGCGGGCATTCCCTCTCGCCGCTGAGCAGGCTGCGCCGCAACGAGACCATGATCATCGACTGGGCCGACGCCCAGCAGGGCGCCCGCACCGAACCCCAGGCCGCCACCCAGTTCGTCGCGACCCACGAGGACCTCAAACCTGCCGACTTCGCCGAGGCCCTGCAGGAGATGAGCGACAAGCGCCGCTTCGAGGTCGCCAGCGAGCTCCAGGACGAACGCCTGGCCGATGTCCTGCAGGAGATGCCCGAAGGCGACCAGGTGGAGATCCTCTCCGCCCTGGACGTGAACCGTGCAGCGGACGTGCTGGAGGAAATGGACCCGGACGACGCCGCCGACCTCCTTGCCGAACTGCCCACCGCCCAGGCCGAAGAACTGCTCCAGCTGATGGAACCCGAAGGCGCCGACGACGTCCGCCGGCTGCTCGAATACGACGAGGACACCGCCGGCGGCCTAATGACCCCGGTCCCGGTCATCCTGCCGCCGGAAGCCACCGTCGCCGAAGCCCTGGCCCATGTCCGCCGCGAAGAGCTCTCCCCCGCCCTGGCGTCGTCGATCTTCATTGCCCGGCCTCCGCTGGAGACGCCCACGGGCCGTTTCCTCGGCGTCGTGCACATCCAGCAGCTGCTGCGCTACCCGCCGCCCGAACCGCTGGGCAACCTCGTGGACAAGACCCTGGAGCCGGTGTCGGACCAGGCCCACATCAGCGAGGTGGCCCGCACGCTGGCCACGTACAACCTCAACTCGCTCCCCGTCGTCAACAGCGACGGTCGGCTTGTGGGGGCGGTGACTGTTGACGATGTGCTGGATCATCTGCTGCCCGATGACTGGCGCGCCCACGAGGACGATGTCCCGATAAGGAAGCTTGGAGGCCGCATTGGCTGATAACAGCGCACCACGGAACCCCCATGTCCGGCCGGGCAGCAAATCGGACAAAGGCAGCCTCGACACACCCCTGAGCGGCCGCCAGCGCATCCTGCCGAAGTTCTCGCCCAACCCGGACGCCTTCGGCCAGACCACGGAAGGCTTCGCCCGCTTTATGGGCACGCCGCAGTTCCTGGTCTACATGACGGTCTTCGTGGTCATCTGGCTGGGCTGGAACACCTTCGCCCCGGTGGAGTGGCAGTTCGACTCGCGGGCCCTCGGTTACACCCTGCTGACCCTGATGCTCTCGCTGCAGGCGTCCTACGCCGCGCCGCTGCTGCTCCTTGCCCAGAACCGGCAGGACGACCGTGACCGCGTCTCCCTCCAGCAGGACCGCCAGCGCGCGGAACGCAACCTCTCCGACACCGAATACCTGACCAGGGAGCTCGCCTCTCTGCGGATCGCCCTGCGGGAAGTCGCCACCCGCGACTACGTCCGGGCTGAACTGCGCAGCCTGCTCGAGGACATGCTGGAAGCGCAGGATGAACTGCGCACCCATGACCCCTCCGCCGGCGTCCACGAGTCCCCGCGGGAGAAGATCAAGGAAAAGTTCAAGGACCGCCGCGACAAGCAGCGCAGCCCCCGGACCCAGCAGATCGCCCGGGTCAAGTCCGACAGCAAGAACGACCCCAGGCCGAACAAGAAGGCCGACTCCACACCGCCGGACACGCTGCAAGGCGCCGGACCGGACAGCGCCGGCACACCGGCGCTTCCGGCATCCCCCGAGAACTGAGCAGCCACCGCATGAACCCTCCCCACGACAGCACCACAGAGGACAGCACCACTGAGGGCACCTCCGCCGTGGAGCGTGCAGTGCGCGCCGCACTCGCCACCGTGATCGATCCCGAACTCCGCCGTCCCATCACCGAACTCGGCATGGTGGACACGGTGGAGGTTTCCGACGGCGGCCGCGTCCGGGTTGCGGTGCTCCTGACCATTGCCGGCTGCCCGCTGCGCGGCACCATCACCGCCGACTGCGACGCGGCGCTGACCGCGGTCCCCGGGGTCACCGGCGTCGAGGTCGAACTGAAGGTCATGACACAGGAGCAGCGCGACGCCCTCAAGGTCCAGCTCCGCGGCGCGGGCGGCCAGCGCGGGATCCCGTTCAACGAACCCGGCTCGCTGACCAGGGTGTACGCCGTCGCGAGCGGCAAGGGCGGTGTGGGAAAGTCCTCCGTGACGGTGAACCTCGCCTGTGCCCTGGCCGCCCAGGGGCTGCGTGTGGGGATTGTGGACGCGGACGTCTACGGCTTCTCCGTCCCGGCACTGATGGGCATCAGCCAGGCCCCCACCCGGGTGGATGACATGATCCTGCCGCCGGTGGCCTACGGGGTCAAAGTCATTTCCATCGGGATGTTCGTCACCGGCAACCAGCCGGTCGCCTGGCGCGGCCCCATGCTGCACCGGGCCCTGGAGCAGTTCCTCACCGACGTCTACTTCGGCGATCTGGATGCCCTGTTCCTGGACCTGCCGCCCGGTACCGGCGACATCGCCATCTCCGTGGCCCAACTGCTGCCGCAGGCCCGGATCCTCGTGGTGACCACGCCCCAGGCTGCGGCCGCCGACGTCGCCGAGCGCGCCGGGGCGATTGCGACCCAGACCGGCCAGAGCGTCGCCGGCGTCGTGGAGAACATGTCCTACCTGGAAATGCCCGACGGCGGCCGGATGGAACTGTTTGGAAGCGGCGGCGGCGCGGTGCTCGCCGAACGGCTGTCCGCCACAGTGGGCACCGATGTTCCGCTGCTCGGAAAGATCCCGCTGGACATCCTGCTGCGGGAAGGCGGCGACGCCGGGGTCCCCCTGGTGCTGGGCCGTCCCGAAACCCCGGCGGCTGTGGCACTGCTGGAGATCGCAGGGAAGCTCGCCGCCGTGCCGCGCGGGCTGCGGGGAAAGCCCCTGGGCCTGCAGCCCCGCTAGCTAGGTCGCCTCGGAGTCGAAGGGTGCCCGCTCGCCGTCCGGGAGCCGCTCCACTGCCCGGGCCGGCCGGCGTTCCGCAGCCGCGGTGGCGGCCGCAACGGTGGCGACCGCGGCCGGGGCACCCGCGCTGACGGGCTTGGTGTCATCGTCCAGCAGGGCTTCCTTGATGATCCTGCGCGGATCGTACTGCCGGGGATCGTACTTCTTCCAGTCGACGTCATCGATGTCGATGCCGACTTCTTCCTTGATCTGCTCCCGGGCCCCGGACGCCATCCGGCGTACTTCCTTGACGATGTTGGCAAGTTTCTGGGTGTATTCAGGCAGCCTGCTGGGACCAATCACCAGAAGGCCGATGATCAGCAGAAGTACGAATTCCGGTCCATTGATTCCAAGCACTGTAGGAAGATTACCCTCTCAATCAGGGCCGGGACGATTCGGCCGCGACACATGCGCCGCGCCCTCGACGGTTCCGCCGGTCACGGGGCCAGCATCTCCACGATCCTGCCCAGTCCGCGCTCCATCCGCACGGTGACGTTGGGCCCGGCGTCGGACACCGCCCCGCCGGCCGTTCCCGGGCCGCCGGCTGTTCCCGGCATCGCAGCCTCCCCGCCACCGGCTGCCCCCGCTCCCGCGGGCCGGGTCCGGACCAGGGCTGCCACAGCGTCGGCCGCGTGTTCCGCGGACCGATCCGAGACATAGGTAAAGGTGGCATCGCCCGCCTGGTAAATGGCGGTGAAGGGGGTCGAGTGGTTGATCCAGAGGCTCCCGCGGCCGGCCCCCGCTGCCCCGCCCGCCGCGGGGCCGCGCTCCGCCGCCGTCGCCGCGGTGAAGCCGTCCGACGTCGCGGGGTGGCCAGTGAGCACGTTGACCGGGACTGCCTGGGCGGCCTGGGCGGCCTGGGGCCAGGCTCCTGCGGTGCCGGACTGCCGGGGGACGTCAGCGTGCTGTTCGAGGATGGTGGCGGAATCCCGGCCGTCGGTGAGACGCAGCTCGAGAACGTCGCCGCCGGCCAGCACCCCGGCCCTGGCCCAGACCAGGTGGTATCCAAGCTCACGGAGTTCCGGGCAGGTCCAGCCCTGGGCGCGCAGCGTGGCGAGCTGCGCCGCGGTGAGGGCCCCGTCCGGTGTGAAGTCAGGTTTGCCGGTCAGGCTCCAGGCCGAGGGCGTCCCGGCCCCCTCCTCGGCGGCAGCCGCCGCGGACATGGAGAGGTCCCGCTGCAGGAAGACCGGGGCGGGCGCTCCGGCCGCCTGCGGGGCGGCGTCCCCGCCGATCAGGTAGGCCGATCCGCCCAGCAGCACCGCAGCTGCTGCCGCGCAGCCGGTCACGAGCGCGGCTGCCCGGAACGCCGGAGGGAGGCGGCGGGCCGCTGGCCGCGGCGGGGCCGGCGCGTCCCGGCGGGCGAGTTCCTCGGTGCGTGCCAGCAGGCGCGCGGTCAGGTCACTGCTGGCCGTCGGGATTTCAGCGCCGCGCAGCCGTTCCAGGTACTGGCGTTCGCGGCGCTGATGAAGCCGGCATTCCGCGCACGATTGCAGGTGCCGGCCCCGCCGTTCGTGGGGACCGCGCAGCAGGCGTTGCAGCAGACGCATCGCCTGGTTCAGAGCAGGCCGGCGATGCGCGGCAGCTTCAGCCGCGGCTTCAGCGAGGATTTGGCCGGCTGCTGCGGCCGCGGATCGCGGTGCGCCAGCTTCTCCCGGAGCATGGTCCTGCCGCGGTGGATCCGGGAACGGACCGTTCCAAGTTTGATGCCCAGGGCGACGGCCACCTCGTCGTAGGACAGACCTTCGAGGTCGCAGAGGACGACGGCGGCGCGGAAATCCGGGGGGAGCTCTTCGAGGGCGGCCTGCACATCGACGTCAAGGTTGTTGAACTCGAAGCTCTGTTCCGGTCCCGGCTCGCGTCCGGGCAGGCGGGATTCGGCGTCGTCGGCCAGTGCGTCGAAGCGGATCCGGCTCTTGCGCCGCGCCTGGTCCAGGAAGAGGTTGGTGGTGATCCGGTGCAGCCAGCCGTCCAGGGTGCCCGGCTTGAAGTTCTCGAGCGAGCGGAAGACGCGGACGAACACCTCCTGGGTGAGGTCCTCGGCGTCGTACTTGTTCCCGGTGAGCCGGTACGCGAGGCGGTACACCTTCGCGGAGTGGTTGGTCACCACTTCCTCCCAGGTGGGCCGCACCCATTCGGCTTCCGCCGCGGTCTGGGACTCTTCAGTTGCAGGGACAGCTGCCAAAACCGACATTGTCCGCTCCCCTCGTGGATGGTGCTTACGCCGTGGACGGTGCTTGCGGCTGCAAGCTCCTGCATCCTTGATTCGGCGCCGATCACCACGCGGATGAGCGGATATCCATCATTTCAAAATAAGCTGGGAATTTCCTGACGCCGGGGGCCCTTCAGCCCACGGCGCAACCTGCTGCCGGCGCCGTGGCGTCGGGCCCGGGGCAGGGAAGAGCCGGTGCCGTTCCGGCGGGGACCCGGGTGGACGCCATCACGGCCGGAGCGGGGGCGCCTCCCGGCCGCGTACCACCGGACACAGTAGGCTGGAGTGAACAATCCCCTGCCGCCCAGAAAGCGAATTCCATGAGCGCCGATAAGTCCACGAGCTGGTCCTACGCAGAAGATCTGCCTGCCGAGGACGAGGTCCTGTTGCACGCGCGCGAACGGTCGTTCGAACTGGGCGTCACCCCGGTGGGCCCGGGCGTCGGAGCCGTCCTGACGGTCCTGGCCGCCGCGTCCAAGGCCCAGACCGCGGTCGAAATCGGCACCGGTGCGGGCGTCTCCGGCGTCTGCATCCTGCGGGGCCTGGGTCCGCACGCGGTCCTGACCACCATTGACGTTGACGTCGAGCACCTGAAAGCCGCCCGGGAAGCGTTTCAGGAAGCCGGCAGCCCGGCCAACCGCACGCGGACCATTTCCGGCCGGGCCCGCGACGTCCTCCCCCGGCTGACGGACGGCGCTTACGACCTCGTCTTCATTGACGCCGACAAGCCGAACTACCCCGGCTACGTAGAACAGGCCATCCGCCTGCTCAAGACCGGCGGCCTGCTGATCGTCAACGATGCGCTCGATAAGGACAAAGTCGCCAACCCGGCCGCGCGCGAGGCCACCACGGTGATCCTGCGCCAGGTGGGCAAGTCCATCCGCGACGACGAGCGCCTCGCGTCGGCCATGCTGCCCACCGGCGACGGCCTGCTGGTCGCCGTCAAGAAGTAAGCTTCCGCAGGCCGCGGGCACCCCGGCCGACGAAGCACGGGCCGGCGGAGAGCGAAAAGCCGGACGGCAAAAGAGAGCGGGGTCTGCAGCCTTCCGGCTGCGGAGCCCGCCCTCTGTCGAAGAGTTAAGTATTGCTATTCGGTAACGCCGACGAGGCATTCCCTCAAGTTGGTAGCTTCGGCAGAATTGAGTTCGACCACGAGCCGTCCGCCGCCTTCAAGCGGGACGCGCATGATCAAGCTTCGTCCTTCTTTGGTAACTTCCATCGGGCCGTCGCCGGTGCGTGGTTTCATAGCCGCCATAAGGAATATCCCCTTCATTAGTCCAATGACATACCAGCCCGGCCGGGCTGCGTCCGCTTAGTCAATCAAGCTGCCGGCGGCCATTGATGGTAGAGCCATCAGGGCCATATAGTCAGTTTGCTTCTTGTCCTTGCTTACCATCTATTATCGCGTAACAACGCGGCTGTAGCTAATCGTTGGACATTCCGCCGCGCCGTGTCATGCCGGGCCGGGAGCCGCGAAAGGTGAAGCGCGTCACGGCGGATAGTCGCCTCCGCCGGGCAACGGCGCCCAGGCCCACAACCAGACGATCCAGACAATCTGCAGCAGCAGAAACATGAGGACCACCGCGCCCCGGTACGCGCGGGACCGTGAGATCAGGGCCGCGCTGAGAGCAAGCGGGAACAGCGGAAGCAGCATCCGGAAGGTGCTCGTCTGGGGGTGCAGGAACAGCAGGAGGTAGCCCAGATAGCAGGCGCACCACAGCCGCAGTTCGGTGCCCAGCGCCCGCACCGGGCGGGACATCATGTACCAGGCGAACAGCGCAACGAAGACGAAGGGCGCCAGCAGGCCCAGGACCGGGCCGAAGAGCAGTACGCCGGTGTCGAACCAGGGTTTGAACGGCACCAGGTCGTGGCCGCGCCAGACGGTTTCCGTCTTGGTATAGGCCTGGATGTCCCCCGTGACGGCCCAGGCGATGGCCGGCCACATCAGCGCGCAGGCCCCGCTGACCACTGCCAGCGCGGCGAGCGACCAGAGCTGGCTGCCGCCGTGCGACGCGGCGCCGGACTGCCCGGCGGGACCCACCGCCGCGACACCCCGTGACGCCGTGCCGTAGCCCGGGCCGCGGTCGGCGCCGGGAGCCGTGCTGCGGGCCGCCGTGAAGTACTGCCACGCCCGGCGGAGGAACAGCAGCCCGATCATCGCCGCGAACGGCACACCGGTCGGCCGGGACAAACACATCAGCGCGACGACGGGCATGGCCCACAGGTACCGGCGTTCCAGCACCAGCAGCAGGGCAGCTGCCAGCAGGAGCAGGTTCAGGGACTCGGCGTACGGCACCTGGAGCACCGGCGAGACCGGAAAGGTGGAGACGAACACCGTTCCCCACAGCGCGGTGCGGTGCGGGGCCCGGTGCCTGAAGAGTTTGTAGATGACCAGCGCCGCACCCAGACCGCACACCATCGCGATGAGCGTCAGGGTGAACGCCGGGTCCATGCCGGTCAGGCCGGCGACCACGCGGCCCAGGACGGGAAAGAGGGCATAGAACGCCCAGGCATTTTCCTGGACGTTTCCGGCCCCGTCGGTGGGGAGGACCGCCGGGTAGCCATTCCGGAAGACCTCGCCGTACCAGCGTGCATCCCAGATATTGACGAAGGACCAGTAGTCCGGTTTGGCGGGAAACCAGGGGTTGACGCCCTGATGCAGGGCGGCTGCCATGAAGATGCAGGCACTGATCAGCCGCGCGGCCGCGTAGAGTCCGCCTACCTGGACCCACCAGGGCCAGCGGGCCACCCGGGCTCCGGCTGTTGCGACGGCACTACGGGCCGCTCCGGCGCCCCGCGGAATGGGGCCACCGGGGCCGCCCGGGCCGCCTTCCGCGCCCGGCCGGTTCTGCCGCTGCACCGTCTCCGGCGCCCGGGCAGAGGGGTGCTCACTGTTCACGGAGCCTGCTCCGGAACATCGCGCAGCCGTCCCAGTTCCGTCCCAAGGTCCGCGATTTTCCGGTCCTTGGCTGAGAGCTGTTCCCGCAAGTCGTCCAGCACCTGGTCCACCTGGTCCATCCGGTATCCCCGCAGTCCCACAGCAAACCGGAGACGGTCGACGTCGGACGGTTCCGCCTCGGCGGGCAGCAGCACGGGCGGGAGGTTGGCAACCGGCTGGTCGAAGCCGTCATCGAGGGCCTGGGCCACGCCGTCGTCACTTCCGCGTCTGCCGCGGAAGACTTTCGACACCCTGCCGGTGCCGAGGAGGAAAGCGGCGCCGGCCAGCGCAATCGCAAGGAAGACCAGGAAGAAGCTCACTCCCCCATCGTGCCAGACCACGGCGTGCCCGGTTGGCGACGCGGGGCCCCTCAGCCCCGCGCGCCGCCGGCGTCGCCGGTTCCGGACCCGTTGCCGTTCACTGATCCGTTGCCGGTGGTGCTGCCGTTGGGGTTCCGGTGCCGGGCGGCGCCTTCCACCACGAGTTCCACGGCGAGCGCGGGGTCGTCCACGACCTGCAGCAGGTCCAGGTCCTCCTCGGACATCATGCCTTCGGCGACCAGCGTCGTCTGGATCCATTCCACCATCGGGCTCCAGAACGCCGTTCCGACCAGCACAATCGGAAAGGACGTCACCTTCCGGGTCTGGACCAGGACCATCGCTTCGAAGAGCTCGTCCAGCGTCCCGAGGCCGCCGGGCAGCACGATGAACCCTTGGGCGTACTTCACGAACATGGTCTTGCGGGCGAAGAAATAACGGAAGTTAACTCCCAGGTCCACCCATTGGTTCATGCCCTGCTCGAAGGGCAGTTCGATGCCGAGTCCCACCGACACCCCGTTACCCTGCACTGCGCCCTTGTTGGCAGCCTCCATCGAGCCGGGACCGCCGCCGGTGATCACGGCCAGCCCGGCTTCGGCCAGCTGGCGGCCCACCTCGACAGCGAGTTCGTAATTCAAGCTGCCGGGCACGGTCCGGGCCGAGCCGAAAACGCTTACCGCCGGGCCCAGGTCGGCCAGCGCGCCAAACCCTTCCACGAACTCGCTCTGGATCCTCAGGACACGCCACGGGTCGGTGTGGACAAACTGGCCCGGCCCCTTCGTGTCCAGCAGGGTCCGGTCAGACATCGTGACCTTGGCGGCCTTGCGCCGAAGCTCCAAGGGACCCTTGTGCCGGATCCCGCCCGGGGGTGGCGTGTCGCGGGGATCAACTGCTGTCTGCGCGGCGGCCTTTCCGGCGGTTGTGGCGGCGGTCTTTCCGGCGGCTGCGCCGGCTTGGGCCGGGTCTCCGTTGTGCTGCGGATCGGTACTCATGCCCACAGGTTAGCGCGGATATCCGCCTGCGCCGGTCCGGCACGGCACGGGCTTGGGGCCGCCGGGCCCGGATCGGCCGTCCGGTCCCGCAGGGTACCGGAAGCCGCCTCAAGCAGGCTGACCTGCAGGTATCTCTTGAATCACGATCTGCCGGAAGTGTGAGTGATTGGCGTCATATCCCGGCAATGTTCGCTAGATTCTTCTTATGACTACTCAAGTGCCCGGCGACGCGCTCGTCTCCCTGAACGCCGTCAATAAGCATTACGGCCAGTTGCACGTCCTGAAGGACATCAACCTCAATGTCCGCAAGGGCGAGGTCGTTGTTGTCATCGGGCCGTCGGGTTCCGGCAAGTCAACGCTTTGCCGGGCCATCAACCGCCTCGAGACCATCGACGACGGGGTGATCAAGATCGACGGAAAGGTGCTGCCCGAGGAGGGCAAGGAACTCGCCAAGCTGCGCGCCGACGTCGGCATGGTCTTCCAGTCGTTCAACCTCTTTGCCCACAAGACGATCCTTGAGAACGTCACTCTTGGCCCCATCAAGGTCAAGGGACTTTCGAAGACCGAGGCCGACAAGGACGCCATGGCCCTGCTGGAGCGCGTCGGCGTCGGCCACCAGGCGCCCAAGCTTCCGGCCCAGCTGTCCGGTGGACAGCAGCAGCGTGTGGCGATTGCCCGCGCCCTGGCCATGAAGCCGAAGGTCATGCTCTTCGATGAGCCCACCTCCGCCCTGGACCCCGAAATGATCAACGAGGTCCTCGACGTGATGATCCAGCTGGCCAAGGAAGGCATGACCATGATCGTGGTGACACACGAGATGGGCTTCGCCCGCAAGGCCGCGGACCGCGTGGTCTTTATGGCCGACGGCCAGATCGTCGAGGACGCCACACCTGAAGAGTTCTTCACCAACCCCAAGAGCAGCCGCGCCAAAGACTTCCTCTCCAAGCTGCTGACCCACTGAGTTCCCTCCGAGTTCGCACCCTGGCCGCCGCGAGGCGGCCGTCCAATGAAAGGAATGTCATGACGGCATTTATGACCCGAAGGAAATCCCTTCTGGTTGCCGCATCCGCAGCTCTGGCCCTCAGCCTGAGCGCCTGCGGCGGCAGCAGCACCTCCACTTCAAACCCGCCTGTCGCCGAGAAGCCGAGCTTTGCTGCCGACACCACCATGGCCAAGCTTTCATCCGCCGGCAAGATCGTCATCGGCACCAAGTTCGACCAGCCGCTGTTCGGCCAGAAGGGCCTCGACGGCAAGCCTGTCGGGTTCGACGTGGAAATGGGCAAGCTGATTGCCGGCAAGCTGGGCATCCCGGCCGACAAGATCGAATGGAAAGAAACGGTTTCCGCAAACCGTGAGCAGTTCATCAAGAACGGCGACGTCGACATCATCGTGGCGACGTACACGATCAATGACAAGCGCAAGGCCGAAGTTTCCTTCGCCGGCCCGTACTACGAGGCCGGTCAGGCCCTCATGGTGAACAAGGACAACACCTCCATCACCAAGCCCGAAGACGTCAAGGGCAAGAATGTCTGCTCCGTGACCGGGTCCACCCCCGCCGCGACGATCGTGGAGAAGTACGGAGCAGTCCTGGTTCCGGCCGCGACCTACTCGGCCTGCCTCGAGCCGCTTCGCAACAAGCAGGTTGAAGCGATCACCACCGACAACGTGATCCTCGCCGGATTCGTGGCCAAGGAACCGGACGCGTTCAAGCTGGCATCGGACCAGACCTTCACCAAGGAGCCCTACGGCATTGGCCTGAAGAAGGACGACACCGTCTTCCGCAACTGGATCAACGACCAGCTGGAAGCCTTCGACAAGGACGGTTCCTACAAGAAGGCCTGGGAAGCCACCGCCGGAACGGTCATCAAGACCGCTCCCACGCTTCCCGCGATCAACCGCCACTCCCGTCTTTCCGCCCCACTTCCCTTAAGGCAGCCGAAGGAACCTATGGACGTCATCATTGAAAACCTCCCCCAGTATTGGGACGGCTTTCTCAGAACCCTCTTCCTGTCCGTGGTTTCGGGGATCATTGCGCTGATCTTCGGCACCATCCTCGCGGCAGCCCGCGTCTCGCCCATCGCAGCCCTGCGCGGCTTCAGCATGACGTACGTGGAGATTGTCCGGAACACGCCGCTGACCATCGCCTTCTTCTTTGCCGCCGTGGTCCTGCCCCGCCTCGGGGTGACATTCCAGCAGTTCGAAGTCGCCGCCATCATCGCCCTGAGCGCCTACACCTCGGCCTTCATCGCCGAAGCGGTGCGCTCGGGCGTCAACAGCGTCCCCGTCGGCCAGGCCGAGGCCGCCCGCAGCATCGGCATGAAGTTCAGCCAGGTCCTCAGCCTGATCATCCTGCCGCAGGCGCTGCGCACGGTGATCCCGCCCATGATCAACATCCTCATCGCGCTCGTGAAGAACTCCTCAGTGGCCGGCGCGTTCTATGTGCTGGAACTCTTCGGCTACGGCCGGCAGCTCGCCAACGCCAACGGCGACGCCGTGCTGTGGGTCCTCGTCGGCGTCGCCTTCTTCTACCTGCTCATAACCGTCCCGCTTGGCTATGTGGCCACCGTGGTTGAACGAAAGGTGGCGATCGCCCGATGACCTCGGTCCTTTACGACGTCCCCGGGCCCAAGGCCCGCCGCATTTCCCTGATCGGCTCCATCATCGGTGTCATCGTGATCGGCGGCCTCCTGGTCCTGGCCGTCATGACACTTGCCCAGCAGGGAATCTTCGACCCCACACGGTGGGCGGTCTTCCAGATTCCCGATGTCTGGGCGCTCATCGGCAACGGCATCCTCGCCACGCTCAGCGCGGCTGCGGTGGCTGCCGTGATCGCGTTCCCGCTTGGGCTGCTGCTGAGCCTCATGCGGATCTCCGACATCGCCTGGATCCGGATCCCGACACGGATCGTGCTGGAGTTCCTGCGCGGGATGCCCGTGGTCCTGATGATGTTCTTCGTGCTGCTGGTGTTCGCGACGGGCTCGTTCGTCGCCGTTGTGGCCGGCCTGGTGCTCTACAACTCGGCGATCTTCGCCGAGATCATCCGCGCCGGCATCCAGTCCCTCCCGAAGGGCCAGCGCGAAGCCGGCCTCGCGATCGGCCTCACCAGTTTCGCCTCCCGGCGCAGCATCGAGCTGCCGCAGGCGATCCGGCGCATGCTGCCGTCCCTCGTGGCGCAGCTCGTGGTGCTGCTGAAGGACACCTCGCTGGGCTACATCGTGTCCTACGAAGAACTGCTGCGCAAAGTGCAGATCATGGCCGACTTCCTCGGCCCGGCCTACCTGTTCCCGGTGTTCTTCGTGGCCGCGGTCATCTACATCGCCATCAACTTCTCCGTCTCCCGCCTGGCGATCTGGATCGAGAAGCGCGGTTCCAAGAAGGCCGCCGGCGGCGTCATGCACGTGCCGGTCGCAGGGATCCCCACCAAGTAGGCTCCCCGACGCGGCCCGCTCCTGCGCCGCGCAGCCCCACACGCAAAAGGTCCGGAATCCCCCTCGGGGGTTCCGGACCTTTTGCGTTGGTCTCGTGTGCGTGGCCGGGCGCGGTCTACCTTGTGCCCCCCGACTTGTGCCGCCTAACTTGTGCCCCGGCGGGGTTAGGCCGTGAGCCAGCTCCGCAGCGCCCGCAGGCATTCGCGGATCGCGTCGGCCTCGACGTGTTCGTTGTCCTTGTGCGCCAGCAGTGCGTCGCCCGGCCCGAAGTTCACCGCCGGGATGCCCAGCTCGCTGAAGCGGGCGACGTCGGTCCAGCCGTATTTCGGTTTCGGCGCGGCACCGACGGCGGCAACAAAGGACGCTGCCGCCGGGTGGTGGAGTCCCGGCCGCGCGCCGGCGGCGCTGTCGGTCCGGACGACGTCGAACCCGTCCAGCAGGTCCCGGACGTGCTGTTCGGCCTCGTCCGGGGTCTTGTCGGGGGCAAAGCGGTAGTTGATTTCCACGACGCACCGGTCCGGAATGACATTGCCGGCGGTCCCGCCGTTGATCTTCACGGCGTTGAGGCTTTCCCGGTAGTCCAGGCCGTCCACCGTGATGGTGCGCGGCTGGTACGCCGCGAGCCGGGCGAGGATCGGGGCTGCTGCGTGGATCGCGTTGCGTCCCATCCAGGCCCGGGCGGAATGCGCCGCCTCACCCACGGTGGTCGCGTCGAAGCGGATCGTGCCGTTGCAGCCGCCTTCCACCGTCCCGTCCGTGGGTTCCAGCAGGATCGCGAAGTCCCCGCCCAGCAGGCTGCCGTGGTTCCGGACGAGCCGGCCCAGCCCGCTCTTGACGGCCTCGACTTCCTCATGGTCGTAGAACACGAAGGTGATGTCCTTGTCCGGTTCCGCGCCGCCGTCGAACAGCCCTGCGGCCAGCGCCAGCTGCACGGCGACGCCGCCCTTCATGTCGGTGGCCCCGCGGCCGTAGAGGATGCCCTCGCCGGGCGCCCCTGAAGGCCAGTAGGACGGGACGGTCCCGAGGGAGCCCTCCGTGGTCGGCAGGGGCACGGTGTCCAGGTGCCCGGCCAGGATGACCCGTTCGGCGCGGCCGAGGTTGGTGCGGGCGATGATGGAATCCCCGTCCCGGACCAGCTCGAGCTGCGGGATGGCGCGGAGGGCATGCTCCACGGCGTCGGCCAGTTCCCCCTCCGCACCGGAGACGCTGTAGATGTCGATAAGCGCCGCCGTCAGCAGCGCCACGTCCTGGCGCAGGTCCAGGCGGGCGGCGGCGTGCGGGCGGGAGGTCGGGTGCGCGTTCAAGTCCGGGGCAGTCACTGTCCTACTTTATCCGCTGAACTTCCCCGCCGCCCCGGCTGTAACGGGTTTCGGGGAGGGCATGCGCCGTCTATAGACTTGGGGTATGACTGAAACCGCTACTTCCGCTGTGCCCGCAGACGCCCGCTCCGCCTATGGTTACGGCGTCGCCACGATCGCCACCGGCACCGGTGAAGGCACGGTCCTGGACGTCTGGTTCCCGGCTCCGGCCCTCGGAACGGCGACGGAGCGCCTCCGTGACGTCGCCAACGCGGACCAGTCGCTGCTCGACATCGCCGAGACCGGCGCCGACGCCGACCGCGGCACCGAGCAGAAGGTCGTGTTCGTCCAGATCCACCTCGACGAGGCCCCGGCAGACACTGCCGACGCCTACCTGCGCCTGCACCTGCTCTCACACCGGCTGGTGCAGCCGAACACCATCAATCTGGACGGCATCTTCGGCAATCTCCCCAACGTGGTGTGGACCAACTTCGGGCCCGCCGCCGTCGAGGGCTTCGAGCTGACCCGGGCCCGGCTGCGCAAGCGCGGCGCCGTCACCGTCTTCGGCGTGGACAAGTTCCCCCGCATGGTCGACTACGTCATTCCCTCCGGCGTGCGCATCGCCGACGCCGACCGGGTCCGCCTCGGCGCGCACCTGGCCGAGGGCACCACGGTCATGCACGAGGGCTTTGTGAACTTCAACGCCGGCACGCTTGGCACGTCCATGGTGGAAGGGCGCATCTCGGCCGGTGTGGTCGCCGGTGACGGCTCCGACGTCGGCGGCGGCGCGTCGATCATGGGGACTCTCTCCGGTGGCGGTAAGGAAAAGATCTCCCTGGGCAAGCGGGTGCTGCTGGGCGCCAACTCGGGCGTGGGCATCAGCATCGGCGACGATTCCGTCGTCGAGGCCGGGCTTTACGTCACAGCGGGAACCCGTGTGCGCGTGGTCGGCGCCAAGGACGCCGACGGCGAGGACACCAGCCAGGTCGTGAAGGCTGTGGAGCTCTCCGGCGTCCCCAACCTGCTCTTCCGGCGCAACTCCTCCACCGGTGAAGTGGAGGTCCTCCCGCGCCAGGGGCAGACCGTCGAACTCAATGAGGCCCTGCACGCCAACTAAGGTTGGGTGCGGAACGCCAGGCGTTTGCAGAATGTACCGGCCCGGAAAGGGCCCGAGGGAGTAGTTTCGTGGCACGCAGAGGCAGTTTGCGCCGTCGATTTGTGCTGCTGCTGACACTGGCCATGGTCGCGGGCGGAACCTTCACCGCGATGGCCTTCGTGCAGCGGTCCGAAGTCCTCATCACCGAACACTGCACGGCTGCGGGCGCCGGCAGCTCCGACCTCGCCACGGACCAGGCCGCCAACGCCGGCCTGATCACCGCCGTCGCCGTCCGCCGGGGGCTCCCGGCCCGGGCGGCAAGCATCGCACTGGCCACGGCCATGCAGGAATCCAAACTCCGGAATATCGGCCACGGCGACCAGGCCGGGCCGGACTCCCGCGGGCTCTTCCAGCAGCGCCCCTCCCAGGGCTGGGGAACGCTGGAGCAGGTGATGGATCCGTACCACGCGACCAATGCCTTCTACGATGCCCTCGCGAAGGTCCCCGGCTACGAGACGCTGGACATCACTGTGGCCGCGCAGCGGGTCCAGCGGTCCGCATATCCTGACGCTTACGCCCCGCACGAGGTGATGGCCCGCGCCTTCGCCTCGTCGCTGACCGGCCAGACACCCGCGGGACTCGACTGCTCGCTGCGGGACCCGGACGCCGCCGGCGATACAGCTGCCGTGCAGGAGCGTCTGGCCGCGGCCTTCGGCGGCCTTCCGGCCTCCACCGAGGGCCGCACCCTCCTGCTGGACGCCGAGGGAACCCAGGCCTGGGCCGTGGCGCAATGGGCGGTTGCCAACGCCAAAGCCCTCTCCATCACGGAAGTCCAGGCGGAGGGCCGCAGCTGGTCGCGCCAGGCCCGCAACGGCTGGCAGTCCGCCGAGGTACCGGCGGGACAGGTCAGGGTCACGGTCGCCGAGGCACCGAAGCCAAAGCCGTAGCCGTAGCCGTAGCGCTCAGACCAGCAGGTCCACCACGGGCTGCACGTAGCTGCGGAACAGTTCCGGCTGGGACAGCAGCTCGGTGCTCATGATGATCTTGTCGGGTTCCAGGTACCAGGCCCGCGGCTCGGCAAGGGGCAGTTCAACGATGGTCAGGGTGAAATCGTTGGCGGCGCGGCCCACCTCGAGCAGCCGGTCGTCAACCATGTCCTGCAGCAACTGCACCCCGCCGGCGGCTTCGCGCTCAGCCTCAAGGGCAACGTACTCGCCGCGGCGCTCCCGGGCCCAGGACAGCGCCGCACCGAAGTGCGCCTGCAGCACACGCCGGAGGGCCGGGGAATTACTGAAGGCGCGGAAGCCGGGCGGGCCCAGTTCCGGGGACATCTCGGGATGGGCCTTCAGGAGCTGTTCCCACCAGGCTTCCCATTCCGTCTTGAGCGCGCTCAGCCCGCCGACCTCCGCAATGAGATGGGTGTGGTCCGCTGGGCGGATCTTCGGTGCCGCCTGGCAGAGCGCCGGGTGCCCCGCGCTGTCCAGGCCGGCGGCGTCTCGAACATAAAGTGCAATGAGCATGGGACCCGAAGTGTCCATGGTGATTCGCCAGCCCGGCCCGCCTGTGTGGTGCATCCGATTGCCTCCTTGGCAAGACGTACGTTTCCAGTGTATTCCTCAAGTTAACGCACGTTAATGCCCGCCGGCGTGGCCGCCCAGTCCGGTGAGATGGGACTCCAGCACGTCGGTGCACATCTGCGCGGTCATCCATTCGGGCTGCAGCAGGGCGTGCATGGTGAGCCCGTCCAGGGTGGCCAGCAGCCGCTCCGCCTCCGTGACCAGCCGCTGCTGGTCCATGGCCGCGTCTGTGTTTGCCGCTGAGGCCACTTCCATCACGAGCCGCCCGACGATCGCGGCCACGGCGCGGTGGCTCCGGTCGGCTTCCGGGGCCAGGAACGGTTTGGTCCTGGCGGCGTTCTTGAACGCCATCCAGACGCAGGCGTCCACGGCGCGTTCCTCATCCAGCGGAAGAAACTCGCCCAGCAGGGTTAACACGCCCTGGTGGTGTTCCGGGGTGCCGGGCCGCGCCTCCGCGAGGCGCTCATCGGCCGCTGTCAGCCGGCTGACGATCCGGTCCACGACGACGCCGAAGGAATGCGTCAGGAGTTCGTCGCTGCTGGCGAAGTAGTGCCGGACCGATCCGACCGCCAGTTCCGCCTCGTCCGCGACTTCGCGGAGCGAAGCCCGTTCCAGCCCGTCTGCTGCGACGATCCGGAAGACCGCTTCGACCACTTCCTGGCGCCGCAGTGCGGCGTCGACAAATTTGGGCATTAGTCTTTTTTAGCACGGATGTGCCCGGACGGCGGCGGGCCACACCGTCCGGGCTCGTCCCGCCGGGGCCAGCGGCGGCCACAGCCCCGCCCGGGCCCCGCCCTGCCCCTGTCCCGGAACGCAAACGACGCCGGCCGCGCACCCCGAGGGGTGAGCGGCCGGCGTCGCACTTCTGGGTCATACCTGGGCATTACACGGAAGGGTAGTTGCGCTCCGGCTCACCGATGTACAGCTGCCGAGGGCGGCCGATCTTGGTGTTGGGGTCGTTGATCATTTCACGCCACTGGGCGATCCAGCCCGGCAGCCGGCCAATCGCGAAGAGCACGGTGAACATCTTCTCCGGGAAGCCCATGGCCTTGTAGATCAGGCCGGTGTAGAAGTCCACGTTCGGGTAGAGCTTGCGCTGGATGAAGTAGTCATCATTCAGGGCCTTCTCTTCGAGGCGCAGGGCGATCTCCAGGAGTTCGTCGTTTCCGCCGAGCTTCGTGAGGATCTCGTGGGCCGTGGCCTTCACGATCTTGGCGCGCGGGTCGTAGTTCTTGTAGACACGGTGTCCGAAGCCCATGAGGCGGACGCCGTCTTCCTTGTTCTTGACCTTCTCCATGTAGTCCTCGGGCTTGGTGCCGTCGGCCTGGATCTGGCGGAGCATCTTCAGCACGGCCTCATTGGCGCCGCCGTGGGCGGGGCCGAAGAGGGCGTTGATGCCGGCGGAGACGGAGGCGAAGAGGTTGGCGTTGGAGGAGCCGACCAGCCGGACCGTGGAGGTCGAGCAGTTCTGCTCGTGGTCGGCGTGCAGGATCAGGAGCAGGTCCAGCGCCTTGGCGACGACCGGGTCCACTTCGTACTGCTCGGCGGGCAGGCCGAAGCTCAGACGCAGGAAGTTCTCCACGAGGTTGTGGGAGTTGTCCGGGTAGAGCATGGGCTGGCCGATGCTCTTCTTCAGGGCGTAGGCGGCGATGACCGGCATCTTGGCCAGCAGCCGGTAGGTTGAGACCTCGACCTGTTCGGCGTTGAAGGGGTCCAGCGAGTCCTGGTAGAACGTGGAGAGCGCGGACACGGCCGAGGACAGCACCGGCATCGGGTGGGCATCGCGCGGGAAGCCGCTGAAGAAGCCCTTCAGCTCTTCGTGCAGCAGGGTGTGGTGGCGGATCCGCTGGTCAAAAGCTTCCAGTTCGGTGGCGGTCGGCAGGTTGCCGTAGATCAGCAGGTAGGAAACTTCCAGGAAGCTTGAGTGCTTGGCGAGCTGCTCGATCGGGTAGCCGCGGTACCGGAGGACACCGGCGTCGCCGTCGATGTAGGTGATGGCGGAAGTGGTTGCTGCGGTGTTCATGAAGCCGGGGTCGAAAGCAACGGCACCGGTCTGCTTCAGCAGCTTGGAAACGTCATAGCCTTCGTTTCCTTCTACAACCTTGATGCGCGGGAGTTCGAGCTCGCCGCCGGCATGGCGCAGGGTTGCGCTGGTGGTCTCAGTCATGGAGTCTCCTCTGAGGCCTCGGGGGCCTCTGTAGAAAGCTGGTCCAACATCTGGTGAAGCCGCCCACGGAACCTGCTTTAGACACGGATTCCAACGGCTGCGCTGCCTTCTTGTGGAAAGCCACCATTGATAGTCAGTTAAAAACTACCGGCAGTTTCCGGGTGGCACTAATCCAAGGCCATCCGGAAGCCGCCAAAACGCGCCTCTTGTGGCACGTGTCACAGCATTGTTACAGGCTTGCGGCCAGACGCGAGGCGGCGGAGTCGATCCGCTCATCGCTTGCCGTCAGCGCGACGCGGATGAATCCGTTGCCGGCGTCGCCGTAGAAAACGCCCGGGCCGACGACGATTCCGCGGTCCGCGAGCCGTCCGACCGTGTCCCAGGTGGCTTCGCCCGCGGTGGCCCAGAGGTAGAGGCCGGCCCGGGATTCGTGGATGGTCAGTCCAAAGCGCTCCAGCGCCGGCACAATCCGTTCCCGGCGCCCCCGGTAGAGATCCTTCTGCGCCTGGACGTGGGCATCGTCACCGAGGGCGACGCGCATGGCTTCCTGGACCGGGTAGGGAACGATCATGCCCGCGTGCTTGCGGCTGTTGACCAGGTTCGCCATGATGGCGGGGTCACCGGCCACAAAGGCGGCACGGTAGCCGGCCAGGTTCGACTGCTTGCTCAGGGAGTACACGGCCAGCAGGCCTTCATGGGAGCCTTCCGCGACCTGCGGGTCCAGGATGCTGGGCACCGGGGCTCCCCCGCGCTGGACGTCCCATTCGCCCCACCCCAGTTCGGCGTAGCACTCATCCGAAGCCACCACAGCGCCGAGCGCGCGGGCCTGCCGGACGATCCCGCGGAGCGATTCGGCGTCGCGGACGCTGCCGGTGGGGTTGGCCGGGGAGTTGACCCAGACCAGGCGAACCCTGGCGCGGGTGGCGGCGTCGAGCTCATCGAGATTGTCCGCGGCCACATGCTCAGCGCCGGCGAACGTGGCGCCGATGTCATAGGTGGGGTAGGCAACGGTGGGGCGGACGACGACGTCGCCGGCCTTGAGGCCTAGCAGGAACGGGAGCCAGGCCACGAGCTCCTTGGACCCCACGGTGGGCATGATGTCCTGCGGGTCCAGTCCTGGAACGCCGCGGCGGCGTTCAAACCACGCGGCGATTGCTTCCCGGAGCCCGGCCGTGCCGTGGACCGTAGGGTAGCCGGGCGCGTTCGCTGCCGCGCGGAGCGCCTCCTGCACAACTTCGGGAGTGGCGTCCACCGGAGTCCCGATCGACAGGTTGGCCACTCCCCCGGGGTGTTCGGCCGCCCTGGCAATGTAAGGCGCCAGGGCCTCCCACGGGTAGTCGGGCAGGCTGAGGCCGAAGCTGCGCAGCGCAGATGTCACCGATGCCCGCCTTAGCTCTCTTGGTTCTGCGGCGGCAGGGCGGCGATCATCGGGTGGTCCGTGTGGGTGTTGCCGACCTTGGCCGCCCCTCCCGGGGACCCCAGGTCATCGAAGAACTCAACGTTGGCCTTGTAGTAGTCGGCCCATTCCTCGGGAGTGTCATCCTCGTAGTAGATGGCTTCGACGGGGCAGACCGGCTCGCAGGCACCGCAGTCCACGCACTCGTCGGGGTGGATGTACAGGGAACGCTCACCCTCATAGATGCAATCGACGGGGCACTCTTCAATACATGCCTTGTCCTTGACATCTACACACGGCTGCGCGATTACGTACGTCACGTCCCTGGCCTCTCCACGTTGGTTCCGGCGACCGCCGGAAAACTGCTCCCGGCCTGAGCGCCGGACTGCTGACTTCTGAGCCTATTATCTCCCGGGCCGTTCCCGCGAACCTAGCCGGGCGTCACACGGGTCCGCACTATTGAATCTACCGGACCTAGTATGAACGTGTGAGTTCCCCGACGAGTTTGGCCCAGGAGTTCCTCGCCGCTGCTGATCTGGGAACCCGGGTGGTTGTCAGGTACCGGGTGGAGGGCGGCCTGACGGACGCCCTGGGTGAGCTGGTGGCCCGCACCGACGGCGGCTGCACCATCCGCACCCGCCGCTCCGACGTCGTGGTCCCGCTGGCGCTGGTGGTGGCCGCCAAGCAGGTCCCGCCGGCCCCGCCCCGCCGCGCGCACCGCGGCCCCGCGCGGCCCGGGGGACATGCCCTCCCCTGAGGTGCACCACCCGCCCGCCCAGTGGACATGCCCTCCCCTGGCCTGCACCGATGGACATAGAGCCACTATGTCCATCGGCGGCCAGATGCGTGGGGCATGTCCCTGACGTCCAGGCGGCGGACGGTAGGCATGTCCAGCGGGGGCTGTGAACGACGGACATTCCCCGCGGCCGGCAGGCAGTCTCTGGGGGAATGCCCAGTGCTAGGCGGCAGCAGAGAGCTCGTTCAGCGCCTCGCGGACCATGGCGATGAACTCCTCGGGCCGGTTCAGGAGCATGGAATAGCTCACGACAAGGGTCGGGATGCCGCGCCGGGTTGTCACGTTCCACCGCCGCCGGTCCTCCTCAAAGCTCGCCCGGTCCATATGGAAGCCTGCACCGTCCGCCTCAATGCCGAGCCTGCCGTCGACCATGAGATCAAGGTGGCCCATTCCGGGGATGTTGACCTGGGACTCCACATGGAAACCGGCCCTCCGCAGCCAGTACCGCGCCATGCACTCGATGATGGACTGCGATTGCGGCACGATCCTGGCCGCCATCCGGCGCGCCCTCAGATCGTTGCGGCCGGACAGCCGCTGCCGCAGGGCCGAGAGTGACAGGCTCTTGAGGACGACGGCGGATTCGGCAATCACCAGGCCGTCGAGTTCCGGCAGGCATCGCAGACTTTGTACAACGGTGTCCAGCAGGGTGGGCGGGGCCGCGGACCGGTGGCAAATGAAGCCTGGATAGCTGCGGCTGTGAGGGACGGCAATATGAGGTTGCCCGGGCGGTTCCAGTACCCAGAGGCCTTGGAACTGCGCCGCCGTGGCACATGCTGGCTCCGCCGGCAGCGACCGGATGGCAATGAGCCGACCATCGGCGCCGGGGACAGCGTAGACGCCGCGGGCCACCCGGGAAACCGCCCCCGAGGCCAGGGCGGACTTAAGTTGAAAGTCCGAGACGCCCGCGGCAGCGAGGTGTTTGGCGCGGGCGACGCCGTCGTAGTTGGAAAGTACTTCGGTGAGATTGACCATGCGGACATGGTGGCGCCGGAGGCTCAGTCTGGAAAAGGGCCCCGCCCCGCTATGTGCACAAGGACATGCCCGGCGGAACGGCCGATGGGGGGACACGGTCCGTGTCCGGGATTTCTCGGGCCCACTGTCGGCAATGCGCATGTCCCCGGGCGGAGTGCGAAGGATGGACATGTCCCCGGCTGCGGGCGGAACGCGAAGGGGCATGTCCCCCGCATGGTGCAACGGATGGACATAGTGCTGTTATGCCCACCCGCGGCCTCCAAGAATGGGCATGTCCCCCGGGGTGGGAGGCGCGGAGTGGTGTGGGCGGTGCCGGGTCTCCATCGGGCGTACCTGCGGGGGTGGCAACGGGCGTGCCGGGGGCTCAGGTGCGGGCTGGCCGGTAGCGCGGGCACCAGGCCAGCATGCCCACTGTGACCACCGCGATGCCGTAGATCCAGAGGTTTCCGGCCAGGTCGCCCATGATGAGCCGCTTGCCGTTCTCCAGGGTGGACCACCAGCCCGCCAGCGCATAGCAGAGGGCTCCGCAGGCCGCGGTCGGAAGGGCCGAGCGGAACGCGGCGCCGAGCCACAGCTCCACGGCCCCCAGCAGCACCAGCGCGGCGGCGGCACCCCATGGCACGTCGACGCCTGCGACCAGGATGTCCTGCCCGTGCAGCATCGTGCCCGCGAGGGCAGCAAAAAGAGCTGCCGGCACGGCGGCGGCAATACCGCCTGCCGTGCCGGCAGCTCTCTTATTCACAAACGATCCGTTGCTTCAGCGCAGAACGCGGAAACTAGACCTTCGCGCGGGCGCGGTTGGACTTGGCGCGCTGGTTGACGTCCAGGATGAGCTTCCGGATCCGGATGGATTCCGGGGTGACCTCGACACACTCGTCCTCGCGGGCGAATTCGAGCGACTCTTCGAGGGTCAGGTCGCGCGGGGGCGTCAGGTTCTCGAAGGTGTCCGAGGAAGCGGCACGCATGTTGGTGAGCTTCTTTTCCTTGGTGATGTTGACGTCCATGTCATCGGCGCGGGAGTTCTCGCCGACGATCTGGCCCTCGTAGACCTCGGAGGTGGGGCGGACGAAGAAGGATCCGCGTTCCTGCAGGTTGATCATGGCGAACGGCGTCACAACACCGGCGCGGTCGGCGATCATCGAACCGTTGGTGCGGTATTCGATCGGGCCGGCCCAGGGCTCGTAGCCCTCGGAGATGGACGCTGCGATGCCGGCGCCGCGGGTGTCCGTGAGGAACTTGGTGCGGAAACCGATCAGGCCACGGGCCGGAACGATGAACTCCATGCGGCACCAGCCGGTGCCGTGGTTCGCCATGTTGGTCATGCGGCCCTTGCGGGCAGCCATGAGCTGCGTGACGGCGCCGAGGTACTCTTCCGGCACGTCGATGGTCATGTGCTCCATCGGCTCGTGGACCTTGCCGTCGACGAGCTTGGTGACAACCTGCGGCTTGCCGACGGTCAGCTCGAAGCCTTCGCGTCGCATCTGCTCGACCAGGATGGCCAGCGCGAGCTCGCCACGTCCCTGGACTTCCCAGGCATCCGGGCGCTCGGTCGGGAGCACCTTGATGGAGACGTTACCGATCAGTTCCTTGTCCAGGCGGTCCTTGACCTGGCGGGCCGTGACCTTGGCACCCTTGACCCGGCCGGCGAGCGGCGAGGTGTTGATACCGATGGTCATGGAGATGGCCGGATCATCGACAGTGATCAGCGGCAGCGGCTGCGGGTTGTCGACGTCGGTCAGGGTCTCACCGATGGTGATGTCCTCGATGCCGGCGACGGCGACGATCTCGCCGGGGCCGGCGGACTCGGTCGGAACGCGGTCCAGCGCCTTGGTGGCCAGCAGCTCGGTGATCTTGACGTTCTTGAGTTCACCGTTGGCACGGGCCCAGGCAACGGTCTGGCCCTTGCGCAGGGTGCCGTTGTAGATACGCAGCAGCGCCAGGCGGCCGAGGAACGGGGAGGCGTCCAGGTTGGTGACGTGGGCCTGGAGGACACCGTTCGGGTTGTAGGTCGGAGCCGGGATGTGCTCGATGATGGCCTGGAACAGCGGCTCGAGGTCCTCGTTCTCGGGAGCCGAACCGTCGGCGGGCTGCTCGAGGGACGCACGGCCGACCTTGGCGGCGGCGTAGACAACCGGGACGTTGAGGATCTTGTCCAGGTCCAGGTCCGGAACTTCGTCGGCCAGGTCGGAGGCCAGGCCCAGGAGCAGGTCCATGGACTCGTGGACGACTTCGTCGATCCGCGCGTCGGGACGGTCGGTCTTGTTGACCAGGAGGATCACCGGCAGGTGGGCGGCGAGGGCCTTGCGAAGGACGAAGCGGGTCTGGGGCAGCGGGCCCTCAGAGGCGTCAACGAGGAGGACGACGCCGTCGACCATCGAAAGGCCGCGCTCGACCTCGCCACCGAAGTCGGCGTGGCCGGGGGTGTCGATGACGTTAATGGTGATGGTCTCGCCCTTGGAGGACGGTCCGTTGTAGGCCACGGTGGTGTTCTTGGCCAGGATGGTGATGCCCTTTTCGCGCTCGAGGTCGCCGGAGTCCATGACCCGGTCTTCGAGGTGGTTGTGCGCGGCAAAGGAGTTGGTCTGCTTGAGCATGGCGTCGACCAGGGTGGTCTTGCCGTGGTCAACGTGGGCCACGATCGCGACGTTGCGCAGGTCACTGCGCGATGCAGTGGCTACCGCGGTGTTGGTGGTGGTTTCAGACATGCGTTATTGCTCGATTCAGTGGTGAAGTCAGCTGTTGTATCGCGACATTTCCAACCGGAACGCACGACGGTTACGCCCCTTTGGCACAGGGCACCTTCATCCATTCTAAACGCAAGGGCATTTATTGGCCTAAAATCCCTCAATCCCGGCATACCGGCCCGGGCAGTCAGCGCGGGAGATCGAGCCCTGGGCGTGAGTAAAATCACTGGATTTTCCGGCCTTCATGCCCCATCATTGCTGGGACAGCAGCAGCCAACCCGGAGACGTCCATGCGAAACGCCCCGGCTCTGTCCCGTTTGGCCGCACCGATGATCGCCGTAGGCATCCTGGTTGGCGGCTGCGGGCAGGCCCCCTCCACCCCCGCCGGCGGCGCCGGGGAATCCCCCCTGTACGGTCTCTCCGGCCCGGGCGTTCCTGCGCCGGCCGGGGCTTCCGGCGAGCCTCTGGCCGCAGGCTCGAACGGCACCGGGAAACCGGCCCAGGGGACCGCAACGGAAGGCATGCCCGCGGGCACCGTCTACCGGAATCCTGCCAACGGCCGCAACGAGGTGGTCGTGGCGGATATCGCGGGGACGGCTGTGCTGATCGGCGATTCCCAGTCCGAGCCCGCCGGTTCCTGGCCCCGCACAGCACTGGCCAGCCTGGGCTACAAGGTCCACTTCTGCGGCCGGGGCGGCACCGGCTTCGTCGCTTCCAACGGCACCACCGGCAATTATCCCGACGCCCTGCAGCGCGGCGACTGGCTGCTCCCCTACGGTTCGCCGCCCCTGGTTGTGATCGAGGGCGGCGGCAACGACGCCTCCCGCGGCGCAACCGACCAGCAGATCTCAGAGAACGCCGAGCGGCTGATCGCCAGCGTCCGGCAGCGCTATCCCGCGGGGCGGCTGGCCATAGTCGGGACCCTCGCCCGCGGCGCGGCCAATGGCGGCGGGCGCCGCTCCGAGGTCGACGCGCTGCTGGGCACGGTGGCGGCCAGGAATGCCATTGCCTTTGTCAGCGTTGGCGACTGGCTCACGCGCTACGACCTGTCGAAATCCATGGCCGACGGCGTCCACATGAGTCCCGGGGGCCACGCCGCCCTGGCCGGCCTATTGGCCCGGAAGCTGGACGATCTCGGCCTCCGGACTCCGGGTCCCGTGCCGGCGGAGTCCGCTGCAACTCCCTGAGCGCCGCCCGCGTTCCCTGGCCGCCCAGGTTCGCCAAAACGCTAGCCGCCCGTGTTCCTTAAATGACCGGAGCCGGCGCCCGCCCCGAGGGGCGGACACCGGCTCCGGTGTCTTTGTAGTTCAGTCCAGACGGCTCAGGCAACTTCCGGGGGCAGCATCAGGCGCGCACCCGGGATCGCGTTGAGCAGCGCCTTGGTGTACTCCTGCTGCGGCGCGTCGAAGACGTCGTCGGTGGAACCCGTTTCCACCAGTTTGCCCTTCTCCATGACGCACACGTGGTCGGCGATTTGCCGGACCACCGCGAGGTCGTGGGTGATGAACAGGTAGGTCAGGCCCAGCCGGGACTGCAGTTCCGCGAGCAGGTTCAGCACCTGCGCCTGCACCAGGACGTCCAGGGCGGACACGGCCTCATCGCAGATGATCACCTCGGGATCCAGGGCCAGGGCCCGCGCGATCGCGACGCGCTGGCGCTGGCCGCCGGAGAGCTCGTTCGGGTACCGCTGCATGGTGGACTGCGGCAGCGACACCTGGTCCAGCAGTTCGCGGACCTTCTTCTCGCGGCTGGCTTTGTCCCCGATCTTATGGGTCCGCAGCGGCTCCTCGATGGTCCGAAAGATGTTGTACATCGGATCCAGGGAACCGTAGGGGTCCTGGAAGATCGGCTGCACCCGGCGGCGGAAAGCGAAGATTTCCTTGCTGTTCAGCGTGGAGGTGTCAACGCCGTCGAAGACGATCTTGCCGGAGGTGGGCGTCAGGAGGTTGAGGACCATCTGTGCCACCGTGGACTTGCCGGACCCCGACTCCCCCACGATCGCCGTCGTCGTCCCCCGCTTGACGCTGAAGGAGACGTCGTCGACGGCGCTGAAGTCCGTCGACTTGCCGAACCCGGAGCGCAGCTTGAAGACCTTGCTCAGGTTCTGGATCTGCAGCACGTCTTCAGCCACCGCCGGTCCGGCGGCTGTGGCATCACCGGGGGCCAGCAGCTCATCCGATTCGACGCCCAGTTCCTTGGCGACCTGGATGCGTCGGGATGCCAGCGACGGCGCCGAGGCCACCAGGCGCTGGGTGTAGGGGTGCTGCGGGTTCTGCAGCAGCTCCAGGGACGGCCCCGATTCCACCACCTGCCCGCGGTACATGACGACGACCTTGTCCGCGCGCTCGGCGGCCAGGCCGAGGTCGTGGGTGATGAGCAGCACGGCTGTGCCGAGCTCGGTGGTCATCTTGTCCAGGTGGTCGAGGATCTGCCGCTGAACGGTGACGTCCAGGGCCGACGTCGGCTCATCGGCGATCAGCAGGCGCGGCTGGCAGGACAGCCCGATGGCGATCAGCGCACGCTGGCGCATGCCGCCGGAGAACTCATGCGGGTACTGTTTGGCCCGCCGCGCGGCGTCGGGCAGCCCTGCCTGGGACAGGACCGTGGCGACGTCGTCCTGGCCGCTGGGAAGCCCGTTGGCCTTCAGTGTCTCGCGGACCTGCTCGCCAATCTTCCACACCGGGTTCAGGTTGGACATCGGGTCCTGCGGGACCATGCCGATGCTGTTGCCGCGGAGTTCGATCATCCGCTTCTCCCCGGCGTTGGCGATGTCTTCGCCGTCAAACAGGATCTGGCCGGCCGAGACGCGGCCGTTGCCCGGAAGCAGCCCGATGGCGGCCAGCGCCGTCGTCGACTTGCCCGAACCGGACTCGCCCACGATGGCCACCGTCTCGCCCGGCATGATGGTCAGGTGCGCGTTCCGCACGGCCTGGACGTCGCCGTTGCTGGTGGCGAAGGTGATCGCCAGGTCCTTGATTTCAAGCAGCGGGCGCACAGCGGCAAAGCCCGCTTCCTGGACGTCAGCTTCCTGGATTTCAACAGAGGCGTTCAAGGTGTCCCCTTTCATCGCTTGCGCGCTTTGGGATCGAGGGCATCACGCAGGGCGTCGCCCAGCATGATGAAACTCAGGACGGTGATGGACAGCGCGATGGCCGGGTAGAGCAGCGGCATCGGGTTGGACCGGAGCGAGGCCTGCGCTGCCTGGATGTCGTTGCCCCACGACATCACGCTGGGCGGCAGCCCGATGCCGAGGAAGGACAGCGTGGACTCGGCCACGATGAACGTGCCAAGCGAAATCGTGGCGACGACGATGATCGGAGCCAGCGAGTTCGGCATGACGTGGCGCATGAGGGCGCCGAACTTGGAGACACCCAGGGACCGGGCGGCGGTGACGAAGTCGGCATTGCGGACCTCGATCACGGCCCCGCGTGTAATGCGGGCGATCTGCGGCCAGCCGAAGGTCACCAGGATCACCACCAGGGTCCAGACCGTCCGGTTGGCGCGGAACATCGGCAGCTGCATGAGCACAATGGCGCCCAGAATCAGCGGCAGCGCAAAGAAAATGTCGTTGATGCGGGCCAGAACGGCGTCCACCCAGCCGCCGTAATAGCCGGCCACGGCACCCATGACGCCGCCGATGAGCAGTACGCCGAGGGTGGTGAACAGCCCCACCGTCACCGAGGAACGTGTCCCGAAGATAACGCGCGCATAGACGTCGCAGCCCTGCTGGGTGAATCCGAGCGGATGGCCGTCGGCGGGTCCCGCGTCCGAGTTCGCCAGCTGGCAAGCCTCGGAAGTGGGATCGATCCCGGAGAACAGCCCCGGGAACAGCGACACTGCCGCCACTGCGAGGATCAGGACAGCCGATATCAGGAACAGCGGCTGTTTGCGCAGGTTCCGCCAGGCCTCGCCCCAAAGGCTCAGGGGCGCTTTGTCCTCCTTGACGCGGTCGGTCGCCTGGAGGGGCGTCTCGGCGAGGTCTGCAACAAAATGCTCATGGTGGCGCTCCACGAGAGCGGCGGCGCCGTGCTTTGAAGTGTTCTCATCAGGAGTCATAGCGGATCCTCGGGTCGAGCCAGGCGTACAGCAGGTCAACGAGCAGGTTGGAAAGGCAGTAGATCAGCACCAGGACGGTGACGATCGAGACCACCGTCGGACCCTCCCCTGACAGGACGGCCCGGTAGAGCCGGTTGCCGACCCCAGGAATGTTGAAGATGCCTTCGGTGACGATCGCGCCGCCCATCAGGGCACCCAGGTCCGCGCCGAGGAACGTGATGACGGGGATCAGGGAGTTACGCAGAATGTGCACGCGGACGACCTTGAAACGGGACAGGCCCTTGGCCGAGGCGGTGCGCACGTAGTCGGCGCTCATGTTCTCAAGCACGCTGGTCCGGGTCAGCCGGAGGACATAGGCGAAGGAGCCCAGGCCCAGGACGATTGCCGGCAGGATGAGGTCCTGGACGGTCGCGGCCGAGCTGACGGTGGGTTTGGCCCAGCCGAGCTGGACGCCGATGAAGTACTGCAGCAGGAACCCGAGCACGAAGATCGGGATGCCGATGACGATCAGCGATGCCACGAGGACCGTCGCGTCGAACAGCTTGCCCTTGCGCAGACCGGCGATGAGGCCGAAGAGGATGCCGAAGAAGGCTTCAAAGATCAGGGCCATGATCGCGAGCCGGGCCGTGACGGGGAAGACCTCGCCGAGCACGGCGGCGATCGGGCGGCCCGAGAAGTCCTGGCCGAGGTCAAAGGTGAAGATGCTCTTCAGGTAGAGCAGGTACTGGACCCAGAACGGCTGGTCGAGGTGGTACTGGGCCCGGAGCTGGGACGCCACGGCTTCGTTGACGGGCTTGTCGCCGAAGAGCGCCACGATGGGGTCGCCGGGGAGGCTGAAGACCAGAAAGTAGACGAGCAGGGTTGCGCCCAGGAATACGGGAATCAGCTGGAGGAATCGCTTGAGGATATAGGTCGTCATGAGCGGACGACACCCCCGGAAGCGGCCATCCTGTCCAGGGATGCGGTGGAGTTGTTCATCAAAGAACCTTTTCACTATGGATGCAGGCCGGCGCCGGTTCACTCACGGCGGGCGGCCGACGAAAAGTTCGCCCGAAGAGCCGGGCCGTCAAAAAATGCAGGGAAAACACAACGACGGCGGAGGCCCCAGTCTGGGCAGCCCCCGCCGTCGTTATGTGATTACTTGCCGGTGATGTTGTAGTACAGCGGGACGCCGTCCCAGCCGTAGTCAACGTTGGTGACCTTGTCGCTCCAGCCGCCCTGGGCGACCTGGTACCACAGGGGGATGGCCGGCAGGTCCTGGAGCAGGATCTCCTGGGCCTTGTTCATGGCCTTGTTGCCATCAGCCACGGTCGAGGCGTTCAGACCGTCGGAGACGGCCTTGTCGAACTCCGGGTTCGCGTACTTGGCATCGTTGGAGCCGGCACCGGTCTTGTAGATCGGGCCGAGGAAGTTGTACAGCGACGGGTAGTCTGCCTGCCAGCCGGCGCGGATGGAACCGGTCAGCGTCTTGGCGGTGGCGTCGTTGCGGGCTTCCTTGAAGGTTGCGTAGGGCTTGCCTTCAACCTTGATGCCAAGGGTGTTCTTGAGCTGGTTGACGACAGCTTCGACCCATGCCTTGTGTCCGCCCTTGTCGGCGTTGTAGGCAATGGTGAACGTCTCGTTGGAGTCCCACTTCTGGATGGCGTCGGCCTTGGCCCAGGCCTCCTTTGCCTTGGTGGCGTCGAACTTCAGGTTCTCGGATCCGGGGATCGAGTCGCTGTAGCCGTCAAGCACGGGGGCCGTGAAATCCTTGGCCGGCTGGCGGGCGCCGCTGAAAATCACCTTGGTGATCTCGTCGCGGTTGATGGCCATGGAGAGGGCCTGGCGGCGCAGCTTGCCGGCCTCACCGGACCATTCCGGCAGGTATTCCGGGATGGCGATCGTCTGGTTGCCGGCATACGGCTTGTTGATGGTGCGGTCGCCGAGGTCGGACTTGAAGTTCTTCAGGGCGCTGGTGGGGATCGTCTGGAGCACGTCCAGGTTGTTGGACAGCAGATCCTGGTACGCTGCGTCGTCGTTCTGGAAGATCTTGAAGGTCACGCCGGCGTTCTTGGCCTTGCGGGCGCCGTTGTACTCCGGGTTCGGAACGAGCTGGATCTGCACGTTGTGCTGCCAGCCGCCGTCCGCCATCTTGTACGGTCCGTTGCCAACCGGCTTCTCGCCGAAGCCCTTGGGGTCCGCCAGTGCACCGGAGGGAACCGGGACAAATGCGGTGTAGCCGAGGCGCAGCGGCCAGTCGGACTCGGGCTGCTTCAGTTCCACGGTGAACGTCTGGTCGTCAACGACCTTCAGGCCGGACATGGTGTCGACGGTCGAGCCTTCTGCGCTGGCTTCGTCGTAGCCCTTGATGCTTTCGAAGAAGCTGCCGCTGAGCTGGGCATTCTTCGCCGCTGCACCGAAGTTCCAGGAGTCGACGAACGTCTTGGCCGTGATGACCTCGCCGTTGGTGAACTTCTGGTCCTTCTTGATTTTGATCGTGAAGTTCTGGCCGTCCTTGCCTTCAATGGACTCGGCGAGTTCATTGACGGGCTTGCCGTTCGGGTCGTAGCTGACGAGGCCCGAGAACATCATCTGCATGATTTTGCCGCCACCAACTTCGTTGGTGTCTGCCGGCATCAGCGGACGCTGGGGTTCAGAGCCGTCGACCAGGATGACTTTGCTGGTGTCGCCACCGGTGGTGCCGCTTCCGGCGGCAGTGCCACCGGCGCCGCATCCGGACAGGGCGAGAGCGGCGATAGCCGCCAGGCCCAGTGCTTTGGAAGTGCGCGAAAAACGCATTCCGCCTCCTATGAGTTGTGGGAGTTCGTGAGGGAAAGACTTATGCTTCCCCGCAGGCAGGCACAGAGATATCCCCTGTGACGTGGCCTACATATACGAGTAGCCTAACCCGAGAATGTCCAAATGCTGGAACCCTGTTGCCAAACCGTGACCCGACAAAAGCGTGACCGATGGAGTCAAGTGCGATGTATTTCACGTCACACGATACCGGCTGGTAATATTCGCTGCCGTGGCAACCTGGTTAGGGGCGGTTAACTCGTTCCGGCCTCCAGCAATTGGGCGCGCAACTCGCGGCGCTCCCGCTGTTTTTCCGGATCGGGCAGCGGCACAGCGGCCAGGAGGCGCTGGGTATAGGGTTCCTGCGGGTTGCGCAGGATCTGGTCCCGGGTGCCCTGCTCGACGATGCGGCCGCGCTGCATCACGCAGATCCGGTCCGCCAGCACGTCCACGACGGCGAGGTCGTGGGTGACAAACAGGCAGGCAAACCCGAGTTCCTTCTGCAGGTTCTGGAAGAGGTCGAGCACCTTGGCCTGCACGGAGACATCCAGGGCCGAGGTGGGCTCGTCGGCGACCATCAGTTTCGGCTTGAGCGAGAGCGCCCGCGCGATGCCGACGCGCTGCTTCTGCCCGCCGGAGAGTTCGTGCGGGTAGCGGTTGCGGTAATTCCGCGGGAGCTCCACCTGGTCCAGCAGCTCCTCGATCCGCTTCTGCAGCTCCACACCTTTCGCCACCCCGGCGAGGAACATCGGCTCCCCGATGCTCTCGCCGATCGGGAGCCTCGGGTTCAGCGACGACGAGGGGTCCTGGAACACCATGCCCACGTGCCGGCGCATCTCGTGAAGCTGCCGGCCGTTGCGCTTGGCGGCCGAGATGTCCTGGCCGACGACCTTCATGCTGCCGGCCGCGACCGGCAGCAGACCGACGGCGGCACGGCCGATCGTGGTCTTGCCCGAACCTGACTCCCCCACCAGCCCGACGACCTCTCCCGGATAGATGACCAGGTTGGCGCCCTCCACGGCGCGGAACGCGGGAACGCGGCCCTGTTTGGGGTACTCGATCGCCACGTCCGTCAGTTCCAGCACAGGCTCGCCCTGCGGCTTCGCGGCCTCGGCTGCGGCCAGGGCCTCGGCGTTCTCCCGTTCGCGCCGGAGGAGCTGATCTTCCGGGATCGAGGAGAGCTCGGCCTTGGTCGCGGCGGCAAGGGCGGCGGTCACGTCCACTTCCCCGGACGAGTCCGCGCCGCCTTGGCCAAGGTGCGGAACGGCAGCGAGCAGGGCCTTGGTGTACTCATGCTGCGGGTTGTGGAAGATCTCGGCCGCCGTGCCGGTTTCCACGATCACGCCACGGCGCATCACGGCGATCCGGTCAGCCAGGTCAGCCACGACGCCCATGTCGTGGGTGATCAGGACGATGGCGCTGTCCAGCTTGTTCCGCAGGTTGCGCATGAGGTCCAGGATTTCCGCCTGGACCGTCACATCCAGGGCTGTGGTGGGTTCGTCGGCGATCAGCAGCTTGGGGTCGCAAGACAGGGACTGGGCGATCATCGCGCGCTGCCGCTGGCCGCCGGAGAGCTGGTGGGGGTAGGACCGGAAGGCCTTCTCCGGATCCGGCAGCTCCACGAGCTCGAGCATCCGCAGGGCGCGCAGCCGTGCCTCGTCCGGAGAAACCTCGCTGTGCAGCCGGACGGTCTCCACGATCTGGGCGCCCACGGTGTAGACCGGGTTCAGGGCCGTCATAGGCTCCTGGAAGATCACGGCCACTTCCTTGCCACGGACCGCCCGGATGTTGGCCTCGTTCGTTCCGAGCAGCTCCTGGCCGGCGAGTTTGACGCTTCCCGTCACGCGGCTGTTACTGGGCAGCAGTCCGAGCAGGGCCATCGAGCTGGCGCTTTTGCCCGAGCCGGACTCCCCCACGATCGCGAGCACTTCACCGGCGCGCACCTCGTAGTTCAGGCCGATCGCTGCGGGGACCCATTTCTTGTCCACACCGAAGTCAACGCTCAGGTTGCGGACTTCGAGTACGGGTTCCTCCCGCTCAGGCGCCGGGGTAACGGCCGGGTCGAGGGCGATGAAGTCAGTCATGATGGGGTCTTCCTTCCGTCCGGGCCGCAGGTGCACCGGGGATTAGTGCTGTGGCTCGGAATACTGAATTATTGGGGGCATGAGCTCCGCGCCGCACGCCGGTAAAGTTGAAATCTTCCAAGCCAGAACGAACAAATGGTTCGCGTGGCTGTCCTGGGCGGTGGCCGGTGTCGGCATCGTGGCCATGGCGGCCTCCGCCGGCCCCGGTGCCCTGGCCGGCATCGCTCCGCTGGTGCTGATCGCGTTCCTCGGCTGGCAGCTGTTCTGGCTCCCCGCCGTCGTGGTCTCTGACGCCGGGATCAGCCTGGAGAACCCGTTGCGCTCCATCACGGTTCCATGGGCGGCTCTGGTGCACGTCGACACGCGTTTCGCCCTGACCCTGGTCACGGCGGGGAAGAGCTACACGTCGTGGGCCGCCCCGGCGCCCGGGATCTGGGGCGGCCGCAACGCCCGGCCGGAGGACCTCCAGGGGCTTCCGGCCACAACCTACGGCCCGGCCCGGTCCGTGCGGCCTGGGGATCTCAAATCCACGGACTCCGGCCAGGCGGCCCGGCTGGTGCGGGAGCGCTGGGATGAGCTGGCCGAAAGCGGCCAGCTGGCGGCCGGCGACGCCGCCGTCACCCCTGCGAGGGTGACTTACCGCTGGAAGGCAATGATCGCCGACGTGCTGCTTCTGGCGGCCAGCTACTGGGCCGTTGCCGGCCAGTAGCCGGCCGCCCGGCTGCCCGGCTCGAAACCGGACCGTCATCTACTTGCCCTTGAGTTCGTCGAACGCCGTGACCGGAGCCGGATCCACTTCGATTTCCGCGGCCTTCTTGGCGTTGAACTTCTTCTGGCGCGGGTCGAACGCGTCCCGCAGGCCATCGCCGATGAAGTTGATGCTCAGGCAGATCAGCACAATGAACAGACCCGGGAACCAGAAGAGCCACGGCCGGGTCGCAAAGGCCGCCTGGTTCTGCGAGATGAGCAGCCCCAGCGAGGTGTCCGGCGCCTTGACGCCGACGCCGAGGTAACTCAGGGCCGTCTCGGTCAGAATGGCGGCCGACATGGTCAGGGTGACGTTGACGATGAGCACGCCGACGGCATTGGGCAGGATGTGCTTGAAGATGATGCGTGCGTTGCTGGCCCCGGAGATCCTTGCCGCGTCGACGAACTCACGTTCACGCAGCGACAGGAATTCACCGCGCATCAGGCGTGCCAGTCCCACCCAGCTGATCAGGCCCAGGAAGATCCCGATGGCGAGGACGCCGTTGTTACTGGCGAAGGAGGCGAACCAGCTGCCCGAGTCCCGCCGTCCGGCCAGCTGTGCCATCACGGCTGCCAGCAGCAGGGCGGGGATGATGATGATGACGTCGGTGAGGCGCATCAGGACGGCCTCGGTCCAGCCGCGGAAATAGCCGGACAGGGCACCGACGATGACCCCGATCAGGCCGGCAATGAGGCCGATCACGATCATGATGGTGATCGACTGCTGGGCCCCGCGCATGGTCATGGCGAAGAGGTCGCGGCCGATCCGGTCCTGGCCGAACGGGTGTTCCCCCCAGGCCGGCGGGAAGATCGAGGCGGTCGGGGCGCCGTCGTTGATCAGCGGGGAGACGTCCTCATGGCTGTACTTCCACCAGCCGGGGATGCCCGCGTAGCCGACGGAAGTGAAGGCCATGATGAAGATGATGGCGAAAACCACGAGTCCGATGATCGCGCCGGAGTGGCCGAGGAACCGCTTGCGTACGATCTGGCCCTGACTGAGGCCTTTGGCCTCAAGAACGGGTTCGATGCCGACCACGTCCGGGCCGTCCACCCCCGCGCTTTCGGCCATGATTTCGTCCTGCTGGCTTGGCTGGCTCATGCTTTTACCCTTACCCGTGGATCAAGTGCGGAGTACGCGAGGTCCGCGATGAGGTTGAAGACCATGGCCGTAATGGCCACGCAGATGAAAACACCCATGACGGGGTTGGGGTCGATGTGCTGGATGCCGTCCAGGAACAGGAAGCCCATCCCCCGGACGGAGAACACCGATTCGGTGATGACGGCGCCGCCGATCAGGCCGCCGATGTCGAACGCCACAATGGTGGCGATGGGAATCAGCGCATTCCGGAAGGCATGGCGCATGACGACGGTGCGTTCCGAGAGGCCCTTGGCCCGGGCCGTCCGGATGTAGTCCATGTTCATGATTTCCAGCATCGATGCGCGGGTGAACCGCGTGTAGCCGGCGAGTGAAATGAGGATTAGTGCCAGGGTCGGGAGGATCAGGTGCGTAAAGGAGTCCAGGCTCAGGATCCAGAAATCACCTTCGATGTTCGGGGTGCTGGCGCCGATGGTGGCGATGGGGCGTCCGCGGACCCGGCTGTTGTTGAAGTAGCTCGGCCACGCCTGCATGTAGCGGTCCAGCATGATGAGGAATCCCACCAGGAAGGAAGTCAGGGCCGCCGCACGCATGGACTGGCCGCGGTCGTAGCCTCCCATCAGGAATCCGATGGCCAGGCCTACCAGTACGGCCGCCACGGCGAGCAGCACCATCATCAGGAACGTGGCCTCGTCGAGCAGCGGCTGGATCACGAAGTAGACCACCAGTCCGACGCCGACGGCGATCAGCGAGGACTGCAGCGCCTTGCGGTTTTTCAGGCCGGCCGAGAGCAGCGTGACGGCGAACGCGATGCCGACGCCCGCAATGGCGATGACGACGGGGCCGAGACCGGGGTTCTTGAACCATTCAGTGGCGGAGAAGTAGATCAGCACGGCGCTCACGAACAGGAAGGCCACGCCGCCGGTGAGCAGCCTGCGCTTCATGGCGCCGCCGGCGGCCACCGCCGTGATGACGCCGGACAGGGCGCCGATGGCCAGCGCGGTGGCCATCGGCACCTCGGGATTCCTGAGGAAGTCATTGAAGCCGATCGCGCCGAATTCCTTGAGCAGGACGGCGACCCAGAAGATCGGCAGCGAAAAGAACAGGAACGCCATGAACGTCACGCCGTAGTCCAGCGTGCTGTACTGGCGCAGGGCGGTGACGATGCCCAGGGTGATGCCGATCAGGATGGCCAGGATGGTGGCGCCGGTGACCAGTGTCAGGGTCTGGATCAGCGCGTGCCCCAGGGCGTCGGTGATGGGCTGGCCGGCGATATTCTTGCCGAGATCGCAGGAGTTGGCGAAGGGGATGAGGCATTGCGCCGCACCGCCGAGCCATTTGAAATACCGCAGCGGGGCGGGAATGTCCAGCTGCAGGAGTTCGGTCCGCGCGTCGATCAGCTGCTGTTTGTTGGGCGCACTGCTGGCGCGGTACTCCTCGAGCGGATCCCCCGAGGCCGCTGTCAGGAGATACACCAGGAAGGAAGCGCCGAGAAGAATGAGGGCGGCCGTAATCAGCCGCCGGACTATGTAGGTCACCATTGGAATCGAACCTCGGTATTCGGGCCCAGGGATTGCCCGGACCGGTCGCAGACTCTGGCCTTTTCCCGCAGATAGTACGGCGCGGGCCAAGGCATCGGGGGTGTCGCCAAAAAGGCGTCGGGACCCTTCGTGCCCTGGTCCCGACGCCTTTCCGGCAAATGCTACGTGCGGTGGTCGGCTACTTCTGAGCCCACTCCCAGAAGTTCCACCAGACACCGGTCTGGTTCGGCATGTACTTCACGCCGGTGATGCGGTCGCTGTACGCGTCCACACCAACTGCCTGGAACAGCGGAAGGCCGTAGGCGGAGGCCCAGATCTTCTTGTCGATCTGGGTGATGAGTTCATTCTGCTTGGTCTTGTCCGTGGTGACAATCAGTTCGTCCATCAGCTTGTCCGCGTCGGGATCGCTGAACATGTTGAAGTTGGAATCGTTGCCCGTCTTGAAGATCTGCGGGACGCCGGAGACACCGACACCCGAGTTGATCCAGCCGAAGATGGTGGCATCGTAGGAGCCGTCACCGAGGGCCTTGCCCCAGTCGGACTTTCCGAGGCCGCCGTCGACGATCTTGAAACCGGCCTTGGTGGCGGATTCGCGGATCAGCGAGTAGGCGTCAACACGGTTGGGGTTGTCCTTATTGTACATGATGCGGACTTCGGGGGTGGCACCGTTGAGGAGCTTCTTGGCGCCTTCGATGTCAACGTCCTGGTACGCCGAGGATCCGTTGTTCTTGACAGAGTCGGCGTACGAGGCCTGGTCCGGCACGAACAGCTGGGAGTCCAGCGGCGCAGCCTTGGGGTCAAGCTTCTTGACGATCTTGTCGACGATGTCCTTGCGCGGAACGGACTTCATGAACGCCTCACGGACGTTCTTCTCGGCGAAGGGTCCGCTGTAGTTCAGGTCGATGTGGTCGTAGGAGAGCTGGTTGCCCACGTCGACCGTGACGCCCTGGCTTTCCAGGGTCTTGAGCTGCTCCACTGTGTCAGCGGACGCCTGCGGAGCGATGATGTCTGCCTCGCCGTTCTTGAGCGCCTGGACCTGGGCAGCGGAATCGCCGATGTAGCGGACGGTGATTTCGTCGAGCTTTGCTTCCGGACCCCACTTGTAGTCCTTGTTCTTGACCATGGTCAGGGACTGGTCCTGGTTGACACCCTTGACGATGTAGGGACCGTTGGAGAGGTACAGGCTCGGGTCCGCCGGCAGGGTCTTGGTGTCGAAGCCGGTGTTCCACAGCGCGGACATGGCCTGGAGCTGCGCGTTGGCCGGCTTGGGAGCCGCCTTGTCGCCGCGCGGTATGCCCTTGAGGAGGTCAACGAATGCCTTGGCGTCCGTCAGGCCAGCCTTCTTGGCGAGCACGTGGGCCGGGATGTCGATGCCGGGTCCGCCAAGCGCGATTTCCCAGTCGGCAAAAGGCTTGGAGTACTTGATCGTCATGGACTTGCCGTCGTCGCTGAGCTGCGGGAAATCCGTCAGGGCGAGACCGGTGGGGTCCCCGGCGTACGAGAAGTAGGACGTTCCGGTCTTTGCCTTGGCGTCGGCGTCGTTGTAGTAGCCGGAGAAGGCGGCCCACTGCAGCAGGAGGTCGGCGGTGGTGACCGGCGTACCGTCTGACCACTTCACACCGTCATTGATGGTGTACTTGACGGTCAGCGGATCGTCCGAGGACTTCTCCATCTTGCCGAACTTCTCGTTGCGAACGACGTTCAGCTTGTTGTCGATGTAGAAGAAGCCAGAGTGCGTGGCGTAGCTGATCTTCGAGTTGATGTCCGTGTTGCCGTCGGCCGTGTTGGGGTTGAACGTGTTGAAGGCGTTCACCTCGACTACGGTTGCCGATCCGCCTGTTTTGCCAGCTGCCGCAGCAGTCGTCGGGGTTGTCCCGCCGCTGTTGCCGGCGCAAGCGCTGAGGGCGAGAGCAGCTGCTGCTGCCACGCCCACTGCTTTGGAAATACGACCGAATCGCATTCCGCCTCCTTGTTTCTGTGGTGTGGTTGAGACCGGGTCCCGTAGGCACCGGCAGACGTCCACACTCCCCCAGCGGCAGTGTGGCCCGTCTCACATGGGATGTAGCGTAAACCCCAAAATGATCGATGGGCCCGGAAAGTTGACCAGCTGTAAAGTTCGTTACCGAGCTGCAACATTCGACGGATTTTCACCGGCCGAATTCCGCAATGAGTATTGACGCGCCGGTCGCTCCGCGCTAATGTCTCGGGGCACAGAAAAGCCCCGATTCTGGAATCGGGGCTTCTCGAGTTAATCCTTAATTACTTGATGAAATCATCATGCCGTCACACGTTGAAGCGGAACTCCACCACGTCGCCGTCGGCCATGACGTATTCCTTGCCTTCGATGCGGACCTTGCCGCGGGACTTCGCCTCGGCCATGGACCCGGCCTCGATGAGGTCGTCGAAGGAGACGACCTCGGCCTTGATGAAACCGCGCTGGAAATCCGAGTGGATCACGCCGGCGGCCTGCGGGGCCGTGTCGCCCTGGTGGATGGTCCAGGCCCGGGTTTCCTTGGGTCCTGCCGTCAGGTAGGTCTGCAGCCCGAGGGTGTGGAAGCCGACGCGGGCCAGCTGGTCGAGTCCGGATTCGTCCTGCCCGTTCATTTCGAGCATTTCGCGGGCCTCTTCCTCGTCCAGCTCAACGAGGTCTGATTCGAGCTTGGCGTCGAGGAAGATGGCGTCCGCGGGGGCAACGAGGCTCCGAAGTTCTTCCTGCTTCTCGGGGCTGCCCAGGATGCCCTCGTCCGCGTTGAACACGTAGATGAAGGGTTTGGCGGTCAGGAGGCTGAGCTCCCTGAGGTGCTCCATCTCCAGTTTGTCGCTCTTGACCGAGGCGAAGATGGTGTCGCCGCGTTCCAGCACCGTCTGGGCCGCCTTGATGGCGGCCAGTTCGCCGGCTTCCCGCTTCTTGATCTTGACTTCTTTTTCGATCCGGGGAATGGCGTTTTCGATGGTCTGGAGGTCAGCCAGGATCAGCTCGGTGTTGATGGTCTCCATGTCCGACCGGGGGTCCACCTTGCCGTCGACGTGGATGACGTCGGGGTCATCGAACACCCGGACCACCTGGACGATGGCCTCGGCCTCACGGATGTTGGCGAGGAACTTGTTTCCCAGGCCTTCGCCCTCCGACGCGCCCTTGACGATCCCGGCGATGTCCACGAAGGACACCGGTGCGGGCAGGAGCCGCTGGGATCCGAAGACGGCGGCCAGCTTGGCAAGCCGCGGGTCCGGAAGGCTGACGACGCCGACGTTCGGCTCGATCGTAGCGAACGGGTAGTTCGCCGCGAGCACCTGGTTGCGGGTCAGTGCGTTGAAAAGAGTTGATTTGCCGACGTTGGGCAGTCCGACGATGCCAATAGTAAGAGCCACGAGTACTAATTCTACCTGCTGTGGCCAGGGGTCCTCCACGACGGCCCGTCCGGCGCATGGTTCACCGCCAGCAGGGAGTCGGCCGGAAACTGTCACAGGGGCGTGCCAAAGTGAAGGCATGGACGCTTTTGCACTGATTCTTTCCCTTCTGATGCTTCTGGTCGGCGCGGTGGCCGGCGCCGCCGTGGTCTACCTGCTGGTCCGCCGCCGCACCCAGGCGGTGGAGCAGGACTTCGACGCCGTGTCGGGCCGGCTCTCGGAGGTCAGCGCGCAGTTCGCCGCGGCCGACGCCGAGAGGCGGCTGCTGGCTGCCCAGAACCGGGAACTCGGCGAGTCCCGGAACCAGGACGGCAGCGTGCTGCGTGCCCTGGCGCCGGTGGCCGAAAAGCTCACCGCGGTCCAGCAGCAGGTGTCGCTGCTGGAGCGCGACCGCCTGGAGCAGTATGGCCAGCTGGCCCAGCAGCTGCAGGAAGCCCGGCTGTCCGACGAACAGCTGCTGCGTTCAACGCATGCGCTGGAGTCCGCGCTCCGGTCCAACAGCGCCCGCGGCCAGTGGGGCGAGGTCCAGCTGCGGCGCGTGGTCGAGGCGGCCGGGATGCTGCGCCACGTTGATTTCCACGAGCAGGTGCACAGCGGGCAGACGCAGGGCGCCGCGACGGACACCAGTGTCCGGCCCGACCTCGTCGTGCAGCTTCCGGGCCAGAAGCAGCTCGTCGTCGATGCCAAGGTGCCGCTCTCCTCGTACCTGGCGGCGCAGGAGCTGGGCGCATCAGCCAGCGGGCAGCTGCACGCGCAGTCACCGGGCGGCCAGCAGGCCCACCTGCTGGCCCATGCCAAGGCCCTGAAGGCCCACGTGGACGCACTGAGCGGCAAGAAGTACTGGGACATTCCGGGCAACTCCCCGGAACTTGTGGTCTGCTTCCTGCCGGCCGAGTCGATTCTGGCGGCCGCACTGTCCGCGGACCCGGCGCTGCTGGACTACGCCCTGTCCAGGAACGTGGTGCTGGCCAGCCCGTCGACCCTGCTGGCGGTCCTGAAGTCCGTCGCCTTCACCTGGCGCCAGGACGTGCTGACGGACAGCGCACGGGAGCTTTTCGAGCTCGCCCACCAGCTCTATGAGCGGATGGGAACCCTCGGCGAGAACGTCACCAAGCTCGGCGCCTCGCTCAAAACGTCCGTTGACCGCTACAACTCCATGGTGGGAACGCTGGAGGCCCGGGTGCTGCCGACCGCGCGGAAGCTCAACGCCCTGGATGCGGCAGGGCTGACCACACCCGCAGCTGTAGAGGTGACACCGCGGTCCGTGGCTGCCCCGGAACTCCAGCCCGGGAACGGTACGGCGATCGGGTCCGGCAGCCGGCTGGCAGACGGGCCCGCGGGCGACGCCGCCGACGAGGACCGCGAGTCCGCGGCCTAGGAGGTCTGTGCGGGGCGTGAGCCGCGGCCGCCGAGGGCGCGGGTCACGTCGCCGGCCTGCTTCAGCGTGGCGCGGAGTTCCTTCGGCAGCGAGAAGAGCAGGTCCTCCTCCGCCGTGACGACTTCCTCGACCGAGCCGTAGCCGTAGTCGGCGAGCAGGCGCAGGACGTCCTTGACCAGGACCTCCGGGACTGAGGCGCCCGAGGTCACGCCGACGGTGGCCACGCCCTCAAACCAGGATTCGTCCACCTCATTGGCGAAGTCCACGCGGTAGGAGGCCTTGGCGCCGTACTCCAGGGCCACCTCCACGAGCCGGACCGAGTTCGACGAGTTGGCCGATCCGACCACAATCACCAGGTCAGCCTGCGGGGAGATCTTCTTGATGGCGACCTGCCGGTTGGTGGTCGCGTAGCAGATGTCGTCGCTGGGCGGATCCTGCAGGGTCGGAAAGCGTTCCTTGAGGAGCCGGACCGTTTCCATGGTTTCGTCGACGCTGAGGGTGGTCTGGGAAAGCCAGATGACCTTCTCCGGGTCCCGGACCGTGACCTTGTCGACCTCATGCGGGCCGTTGATGATCTGGATGTGTTCGGGGGCTTCGCCGGCGGTTCCCTCGACTTCCTCGTGGCCGTCGTGGCCGATCAGCAGGATGTCGAAGTCGTCCTTCGCGAAGCGCACAGCCTCTTTGTGCACCTTGGTCACGAGGGGGCAGGTGGCATCGATGGTCCGCAGCCCCCGGTCCTCGGCAGACTGCACCACGGCGGGTGAGACACCGTGGGCGGAGAAGATCACCAGGGCGCCCTCGGGGACCTCGTCGGTCTCGTCAACGAAGATCGCGCCCTTTTCCTCGAGCGAGCTGACGACATGCACGTTGTGGACGATCTGCTTGCGAACGTAGACCGGCGGGCCGTAATGCTCCAAGGCTTTTTCCACCGCGATGACCGCACGGTCGACGCCGGCGCAGTAGCCGCGCGGGGCGGCGAGCAGGACCTTCTTCGGGCCGGAGACGGCGGCAGCCGCCAGCACATCCTCCGGCGAACGCCGCCGGCGGGGAACGGTTGGCATCGGAATGGATACAGCGGTGGAGGTCATCCCCCAATGCTACCGGTGTTGGGCCGCCCGCCGACGAAGCGCAGGACGAGCCCGGCGGCAAGCAGGACGCCGCCGGCTACGGCGGTCACCATTGTCCACTGGGCGAAACTTGAGCTGGCGGCCGAGACGAACTCGCTCTTGAAGATCTCCGCGACTTCGTTCCCGCTGCTGGTTCGCGCCACCGCACCGCCGACGGTGCCGGCGGCCAGTGTCCAGGCGCCGGCCAGCACGAGGGCCCCGATCCCGATGCCGGCCAGGACAGTCCAGCGGCGCCGGGCGGCGACGAAGGCGAGGGCGAAGGCGATGAGCGCCCCGACGGCCGCGGCGTAGCCCATCGGTGCGTAGGCGGACATCCGCTCAAGGATCTGCCGGTGCTCGGGCTGACCGATGGTGATCAGCAGCTGGTCGGGGGCCTCCAGCGGCAGGGTGGTCGCGTCCGCCACCTGCTTCGCCACCAGGCCGACGAGGGGCGCAAGGTCCAGGGTCAGCGAGGTGGCAGCGCCGGCCCCGGCGGGGAGTGTCGCGGGGTCGGCGAAATTCAGCCGGTGGCTCCGGCGCAGGGTTTCGGTCCAGGCGTCGGGGTAGCCGGGCATGCTCGTCAGGGACTGGGCCGCACTCTTCAGGATGGGCGTGACCAGCCCGCTCAGCGCTTCGGGGATCCGCTCCGCGCCGAGACTGCCGACGGCGGCCGAAGCAAGCCGCTGCTGAAAAACAGGGTCTTTGCCCAGCGGGGCGGTGAACGCCACGAAGCCGTCCTCCTGGACGATGTTCCGGTCCACCCACATGGCCGGAACGGCGACCGCCGCCAGGACAAGCCCAATGAGTACTGCTACGGCCGAGACAAAAGTGCGCACAAGTATTCCTAGTTGGTTGGTGGGTAGTGCCATCCTACGGGGGCGGCGTGCGGAACGATAAAGTCGGTCCCCGGTGATAGAGCTATGGATAGAGTTGAAACCGACAAGTTCGAGTTGTCTGCCGGTGGCCCCTTCTGACGCGCAATCGCCGGGGGTTTGCCTGCGGACAGCACCGCCCCGGCAAAGGACACCCACCCGTATGTACAAGGCCATCTCCGTCCAGGGGTACCGGCATGTCTGAAGACGTCGCGGCAGCCACGACGGTTCCGGGCACGGCTGCGGAAACCAGCCCCGAAAACCCCTGGCCGCTGCAGCTGCTGTCCCAGAAACTCAAGATGCACATCGACCGTGCCCCGTCCGCGTGGGTCGAGGGACAGGTCATCGAACTGAACCGGCGCGGGACCAACGCCTACCTGACGCTGCGGGACATCGACGCTGAGATTTCCCTCCCCGCCTCCGTCTGGACCAAGGTGCTGGACCGGCAGGACGTCCCGCTGGAGCGCGGCTCCCGGGTCGTGGCCCTGCTCAAGGCGGAGTTTTGGCTCAAGACGGGCCGGCTGAGCATGTCCGTGAAGGACATCCGGCCGGTGGGGCTAGGGGATCTGCTCGCCAGGATCGAACGGCTGCGCCACGCCCTGGCCGCGGAAGGGCTGTTCTCCGACGCCCGCAAAAAACCCCTGCCCCTGCTCCCCCACCGGATCGGCCTGATCACCGGCCGCGACTCGGACGCCAAGAAGGACGTGCTGCGCAACGCCGCCCTGCGCTGGCCCGCCGTCGAATTCGAAGTCCGTGAGGTGGCCGTCCAGGGCAACACGGCCGTCGCGCAGATCATCGCCGCGCTGCGCGAACTCGACGCTCACCCCGAGGTGGACGTGATCGTCATCGCCCGCGGCGGGGGCGCCCTGGAGGATCTGCTGCCCTTCAGCAATGAAGAACTCATTCGGGCGGTGTCCGGGGCGTCCACCCCGGTGGTGAGTGCGATCGGCCACGAGGCGGACCGGCCGATCCTGGACGATGTCGCGGACCTGCGCGCCTCCACGCCCACCGACGCCGCCAAGCGGATCGTCCCTGACGTTGTGGAGGAGCTCGCCCGCGTGCGTCAGGCCCGGGACCAGCTCCGGCGCGGTGCCACCCGGCTGGTGGAACGTGAAACGGACCGGCTGGCCTCGCTGCGCTCCCGCCCGGTGCTGGCCTCCCCCGAGGTTATGGTCAACATCCGGCACGACGATATTGAACGGCTTAAAGGCCGCTCGCAGTCGGCCGTCACCACCGCCGTCGTCCGGGCCGCGGACCAGCTGGTGCACCTCAAGGCCCAGGTCCGCGCCCTCTCGCCGCAGAAGACCCTCGACCGGGGGTACGCCGTGGTGCAGCTCGCCGACGGCGGCCAGGAACCCGGCACCCGCCACGACGTGGTGCGGCACCCTGACCAGGCACCCTCGGGGACGCCGCTGACGGTCCGCGTCGCCGGGGGCCGGTTCACCGCGGAGTCGACCGGCGGCCAGGAACCCGCCGAAGACTGATGGACCAACCCACCCGATCGACCCGTCCTGCGGGACACAGCAAGGAGCAGCACGCCATGGCAGCAGAAACAAAGCCCAACGCCGACATCGAGTCTCTGAGCTACGAGGAGGCCCGCGAGCAGCTCGTCGGCGTCGTCAGCCGGCTCGAAGCCGGCGGGGCAAGCCTCGAGGAGTCCCTCGCGCTCTGGGAACGCGGCGAGGCGCTGGCCAAGCGCTGCGAACAGTGGCTGGAGGGCGCCCGCAAGCGGCTGGCCGCGGCCCGCGACCAGCCCTCACAGGACAGCTAGCCGCAGCCCGCCGGTCAGGAGCGCTCGACCAGTTCCCGTTCCAAGGCGACGTCCAGGTCCGGAACCGGCCACTGCAGCTTCAGCCCTTCCAGTGCGTCGAGCAGCAGCTGCTGGACGGCGATCCGGGCATACCACTTCTTGTTGGCGGGCACGACGTGCCACGGGGCAAGCTCGGTGCCGGTCTTCTCGAACGCCTTCTGGTAGGCGTCCATGTAGTCGCTCCAGAACGCGCGTTCCTTCAGGTCGTTGCTGCTGTATTTCCAGAGCTTTGCCGGCTCATCCAGCCGCGCGAGGAGCCGCTGCTTCTGTTCGTCCCGGCTGATGTGCAGCATGACCTTGACGATCTTGGTGCCGGCGGCCGTCTGCCTGGCCTCGAATTCGTTGATCGCGTTGTAGCGGCGTTCGAGTTCCTTCGGATTCGCCCAGCGGTGGACGCGGTGGATCAGGACGTCCTCGTAGTGGGACCGGTCAAAGACGCCCACCATTCCGGCAGCCGGAACTTCCTTCTCGATCCGCCACAGGAAGTCATAGGACTTCTCCTCCGGGGTGGGGGCCTTGAACGACTTCATCTGGACGCCGTGCGGGTTCATGGCGCCCATAACGTGGGTGACGATCCCGCCTTTGCCGGCCGTGTCCATGGCCTGCAGGATCAGCAGGATGCGTTTGGTGCCGCCGAAGCGGGATTCGGCGAAGAGCTGCTCCTGGAGCATGGCGAGGTTGTCATCCAGGTCGGTGAGCAGCACCTCGCCGTCGTTCTTGTCCCCCGTATAACCAGGGGTGGAGTCCGGGTCCGCGGCTTTCAGGCTGAAGCCCTTGCCCACCTTCAGGGTGTCAGAAGGGTGGTCCTTGAATCTCACGACGTCCGCCATCACAAGCCTCTTTCCGGTTCAGGCAGCCTCCGTTCGGACCGCCGGACAACCGCCCGCGCCGCGCTGCTGAGCCTAGGCTAGTTCCCCTTGTACCGGCTCAGGAAGTCCGCCATGCGGTTGATGGCCTCTTCAAGGTCCTTCACCAGCGGCAGGGTGACCATCCGGAAGTGGTCCGGGCGGACCCAGTTGAAGGCCCGGCCATGGGAGACAAGGATCTTCTGTTCGCGCAGCAGGTCCAGGACGAACTTCTCATCGTCGCGGATGCGGTACACCTCGGGATCGAGCTTCGGGAACAGGTACATGGCGCCGCGGGCCTGCTGCGTGCTGACCCCGGGAATGGCGTTGAGCATGTCATAGGCCTTGTTGCGCTGCTCGAGCAGGCGTCCGCCCGGCAGGATCAGGTCGTTGATGCTCTGGTACCCGCCCAGCGCCGTCTGGATCGCGTGCTGGGCCGGGACGTTCGCGCACAGGCGCATGTTCGCGAGCAGGTTGATGCCCTCAAGGTAGTCCGCGGCGTCCTTCTTCGGCCCGGAAATGGCCATCCACCCGGCGCGGTAGCCGCAGACGCGGTAGGCCTTGGACAGGCCGCTGAACGTCAGGCACAGGACGTCGTCGCCGGTGAGGCTGGCCATGTTCACGTGGACGGCGTCCTCGTAGAGGATCTTTTCGTAAATCTCGTCCGCGAACAGGACCAGGCCGTGCTTCTCGGCCAGCGCGACGATCTTCTTGAGGGTGTCCTCGGGATAGACGGCACCGGTGGGGTTGTTGGGGTTGATCACCACGATCCCCTTGGTGCGCGGGGTGATCTTGGCTTCCAGGTCCGCCAGGTCCGGCTGCCAGCCGGAGTCCTCGTCGCAGAGGTAGTGCACGGGGCGGCCGCTGGCCAGGGCGACGGAGGCGGTCCAGAGCGGGTAGTCCGGGGTGGGGATCAGGACCTCGTCACCGTCGTCGAGCAGCGCCATCAGGGACATCGTGATGAGTTCGCTGACGCCGTTGCCCAGATAGATGTCATCGACGTGGATGTTCTGGATACCGCGGGTCTGGTAGTACTGCGAGACGGCGGTGCGGGCGGAGAAGATGCCGCGGGAATCGCTGTAGCCCTGGGCATGCGGCAGGTGGCGGATCATGTCCACCAGGATCGCGTCCGGCGCTTCGAATCCGAACGGGGCCGGGTTTCCGATGTTCAGTTTGAGGATGCGGTGACCCTCTGCCTCCATCTGCTGGGCGGCCTGAAGGATCGGTCCACGGATGTCGTAAAGGACATTATGAAGCTTGGTGGACTGCTTGAATTCTGCCATTCATCAAATATGCCATATGGCGGATGTACTTCCGGCGAGATCTGTCTCACAGGGGTGTCCGGCCGTCACAGGCACAAAAACGGCGACGGCGGCTGCCGGCTCTCCCCGGTAAACCGGGGTGGGACCGGCAGCCGCCGTCGTTCGTCAAAGAGGTCCGGGAGCGCCTGTTACTTGACCAGTCCCTTGTCCTTGAGCCATGCGGCCGCAGCGTCCTTGGGATTCTGCTTCTGGCTGCCGCTGACTGAGCGGTTGAGGTTGATCAGGTCCTCGGTGGTGAGGACCTTGGACACGGCGTTCAGGGTTTCCTTCGCCTTGTCTGTCATCTTGGCCTTGCTGTAAAGCGGGAGGACCTGCTGGGCGATGAAGTTGTTCTTCGGGTCCTCCAGCACCACAAGGTCGTTGTCAGCGATGGACGGGGTGGTGGTGTAGATGTCGGCCACCTGGACCTGGTCAGAGAGCAGGGCCTTGAGCGTGACCGCCCCGCCGCCGTCGCTGAACGGCTCCAGCTTCTTGGGCACGCAGTTGTAGTTCTTCGCCAAGCCGGGGAGCCCGTAGGCGCGTTCCGCGAAGGTCGCCGGGGCGCCCACCACGATTTCGCTGCAGACCTTGGCGAGGTCCTCGATCGACTTCAACTGGTACTTCTCCGCGGTGGCTTTCGTGACTACCATCGCGTCCTTGTCCTCGGCCTTGGAGGGCTCCAGCACGGCCAGTCCCTCGGGCAGTTTGCCCGGCAGGGCCTTGTAGATGTCCTCGGCCGAGACCTCCGTGGCGTCCTTGCTGACGTGCAGCAGCAGGTTGCCGCTGTAGTCCGGGATGACGTCCACCGATCCGTCCTGGACGGCCTTGAAGTAGACCTCGCGGGAACCGATGTTCGGCTTGGTGCTCGCCGTGACGCCGGCTCCGTTCAGTGCCCCGGCGTAGATCTCCGCGATGATCTGGCTCTCGGGGAAATCGGCGGAACCGATGACGAGTGCCGAGCCCGAACCGGACGCGGCCCCGCCCGTGGCGGGGGCTGAGGACAGCGGATTGGAAGAGCCTGCGCAGGCTGACAGTGCCATGGCCAGGCCGACGCCGGCGGCCAGGCCGCCGAATGCGCGCCTGCCGAGTGCTCGTTGGCGGGTTTCCTTCATGACGTACCTCCTTGAACAACAGTCCCCGCAGTTACAGGGTCTGTGAGATCAACCGCAGCCTGATGGCTCCGGTTTGGCTGGGAAGAGGCCCCCTGGGACAGGAACAGCCTCTGGATGAGTGCGAGGACGAGGTCGACGGCGATGGCCAGTCCGGCGATGAGCAGGGACCCGCCCAGCATCTGGGGGAAGTCGGAGAGCACGAGCCCGTCAAACAGGTACCGTCCCAGGCCGCCGAGATTGATGTAGGCCACCACCGAGACCGTGGCGATGGCCTGCAGCACGCCGGTCCGGAACCCGCCGAATATCACGGGCAGCGCGTTCGGGAACTCGGCACGGAAGAGCACCTGAAGCTCCGTCATGCCCATGGCCCGCGCCGCGTCGACGACGTTCCGGTCCACGCTGGCGATGCCGGCGTAGGTGCCGGCGAGCAGCGGCGGGACGGTCAGGATCACGAGGGCCCAGATCGGCGGCATCAGCCCGATGCCGGCGAGCAGGACGAAGAGTGTGAGCAGGCCGAGGGTCGGCAGGGCACGGAGGGCCCCGGCGACGGCCACAGCGGCAACCCGCCCGCGGCCGGTATGCCCCACGTACAGGCCGATGGGGATGGCGATGGCGGTGGCAATCAGCATGACCAGGCCGGTGTAGAGCAGGTGCTCGGCGAGCCGTGCCGGGATTCCGGCGCTGCCGGCCCAGTTCTCCGGATCGCCGAGCCAGGCGAAAGTGTCCGTGACGACGTTGCTCATGAGGCACCGCCGGCAGTCTGCGCGTCGGAAAGCCGCAGCGCAGCGGCAGCGGGGCCCGTTTTGTCCTGGCCGGCGTCGGCGCCCGTGCCGCCGGTGGCAGCGGCGCGGGTCCAGGGGGTCAGCAGCCGCTCGAGTACGACGAGGACCGCGTCCATCAGCAGGGCCAGAATGAGGATGGCGATGATGCCCACCACCACTTCGGTGACGAAATCGCGCTGCAGGCCGGAGGTGAACAGCATCCCGAGGTTGCCGATGCCAAGGAGGGCCGCGACACTGACCAGCGAGATGTTGCTGACTGAGACGACGCGCAGTCCGGCGAAAAGCACCGGGAGGGACAGCGGCAGATCGATCTGCAGGAAGCGGGCAAACGGCTTGAACCCCATGGCGACGGCGGCCTGGCGGAGGTCCTCGTCCACCGAGTCAAAGGCGTCCAGGGTGGCCCGCACCAGGAGGGCGACGGCGTAGATCGTCAGCGCCACAACGACGTTGACGGGATCCAGGATCCGGGTGCCCAGGATGGTGGGCAGGATGATGAAGAGGGCCAGGGAAGGGATTGTGTAGAGCAGCGAGGAACCGGTCAGGACCACGGACCGGAGTCCGCGGTTCTGCCGGGCGAGCTGGGCCAGCGGGACCGCGATCAGCACCCCGAAGATCATCGGCAGGATGGCGAGGACGAGGTGCTGGCCGGCGAGGCCGAAGACCTGCGCGCTGTTGGCCAGGAACCACTCCATCAGAGCGCGCCCTGGCGGACGTGCCGGTCCGTCTTGATCACGGCGAGGACCTCTTCGGCGGTGATCACGCCGGCGACCCGGCCGTCGGCGTCCACGGCGACGCCGAGACCGGAGGGCGAGGACAGTGCCGCATCGAGGGCGCGGCGGAGCGTGTCGCCCTTCCGGAAGAGGGATCCGCCGGGAACCGTCGCCGGTCCCCTGCCGGGGCCCGACCAGCCGAGCGGGCGCAGGTCATCATCGACCACGAGCTGCCACTCGCCCGAGGCGCTGCCGTCCAGCGTGAGTTCCGCGGTGGTGATCGTCCGGGCGGGGTGCACGGTGACGCCGTCGGACGGGCTGAAGCCCAGGTGCCGGAAGCCGCGGTCCCGGCCCACGAAGGACGCCACAAAGTCACTGGCCGGGGCTCGCAGTATTTCCTCCGGGGTGGCGTACTGCGCCAGTTTGCCGCCGAGGCCGAACACCGCCACCTTGTCCCCGAGGACGGTGGCCTCGTCAATGTCGTGGGTGACGAAGACGATGGTCTTGGCGAGGTCGCGCTGGAGCCGGAGGAGTTCCTGCTGGAGTTCGTCGCGGACCACCGGGTCCACGGCGCTGAAGGGCTCATCCATGAGCAGCACGGGAGGATCTGCGGCGAGCGCCCGCGCCACCCCCACGCGCTGCTGCTGCCCGCCGGACAGCTGTGAGGGGTACCGTTTGCCCAGCGCTGAGGCCAGCCCGACGACGTCGAGCAGCTCCTGCGCGCGCTTCCGCGCGTCGGCCTTGGACACACCGTTGAGCCGCGGCACGGTGGCAATGTTGTCCAGCACGGAACGGTGCGGCATCAGCCCGGAGGACTGCATCACGTAGCCCATGGATCGGCGCAGCTTCGCTGCCGGCACGGAGGTGACCTCCTCACCGCCCACGGTGATGGTTCCGGAGGTCGGCTCGACCATTCGGTTGATCATCCGCAGCGAGGTGGTCTTGCCGCAGCCGGAGGGACCGACGAAAACCGTGATGGCGCCCTTGTCGATGGACATGGTCAGGTCATCCACAGCAGCCTGCCCGCTCTGGTACTGCTTGGTGACGCTCTGGAACTCGATCATGGCTTCAGCCATTTCCGGGCTTACCTAACTGTTGGCGGCAACATCGGACGGTCCAGCCAACTGATCATAGACACGCTGATTTTTGGCTGTAAAGAAGGTAGGACCCAGCCTAGCCAGCGCGACTAACAAAGTCAGGGATATCGTCAAGGGCACTGTGGCTGACGTAGTAGTTCGTAGGCGCGGCGGCTTTGGATGGGTGCCGGACCGGAAAAGATATCGCCGCGGCCCCTCCGGCCTCCCTGCCCCGCCGCCCCCACGCAACGCGGGGTCACTTCGCGCCCATCCGGGGGCCTCGGACGGGCGCGAAGTGACCCCGCGTTGCTTCTGGGGGCTTGGACCGGTCGGCGTGTCCGCCGCGCGCCCCCGGAGTGCCCGCCCCGGCCGTCGCAGGCACCCTTTGAACCCTTCCTTTCATCTCTCTCGTGGCGGTCCTTTTCTGCCGAGCGCTGGCTCTTGCCGGCAGCCGATATCGTCCGCTGCCACTGCCTTGCGTAGGCGCGGCTGGCGGCAGCATCGTGCCGCCGGGCCACGGCTGCGAGTTCGCGCTGGAGTTTCAGGTAGCTCGACCAGCGCCGGCCATCGAGGGATCCGTCCGCGAGCGCGGAGTGCACGGCACAGCCGGGCTCCCGGCCGTGGGCGCAGTCGGAGAACCGGCACTGTCCGAAGAGCTCCTCAAGGTCCCCGAACATCTCCGCCATTCCGCCCCCGGCGTCGAACAGCCCGAAGCCGCGCACCCCGGGTGTATCCATCAGAACGGCGCCGCCACGCAGCGGCACGAGTTCGCGGGAGGTGGTGGTGTGCTTGCCTTTGCCGTCACCAGTGCGGACTGCCCCGGTGGCCTGGACTTCGGCGCCGACGAGGGCGTTGATGAGGGTGGATTTGCCGGCGCCCGAGGGGCCCAGCAGCACGAGGGTTCCGCCGGGCGGCAGGTGGCCCAGCAGTTCGTCGAGGCCGTCGCCGTGTTCCGCGGAGGTGGTGACCACCGCGACGCCGGCAGCCTGGAGGATCACCGAGCCGACGACGTCGTCCGCCAGGTCGGCAAGGTCCGCCTTGGTGATGATGACGAGCGGGGTGGCTCCCGAATCCCAGGCCGCGACGAGGGTGCGTTCGAGCCGGTTGTGGGTGAGCGGCCGGTCCACGGGTACAACGATGCCGACAATGTCCATGTTGGCGCCGAGGACCTGAGACTCCGATGAGGCTTCAAAGGCGCGTTTGCGGCTCAGTTCCGAGTGCCGCGGCAGAATCCCCGTGATGGCGGGCTCTCCCGCGGTGCTGGATCCCAGCCAGACCCAGTCCCCTGTGGCGGGCAGCTCCCCGGTGGCGGGGTAGGGCAGATGGAGGGTCGTGTCGTGCGTGGCGACAAGAACCAGATTGCGGTCCACGCGGATGACCCGGCCCGCGCCGGTGCCGCCCGGCGCAGGGTGGGCCGCGAAGCGCTCGGCCACGGCGGCGGTGAAGCCGTAGTCCGCCGGACCCGCGGGAATGTTGGTGGTGATGGTGTGTGTGGCGCCGGAAGCGCCCGGACGTGCAAAAGAAGCAGTCACTGGAAACCCTTTGATGGGGCCCCGGAGCACGTTCCGCCGCTGCAGGTGGAAGCCGGCAGCTGAAAAGCTAGTGGGTGCGGGTGGCCGGGGCAGGAATTGGGACTTGGCTGATAATCGCGCGCTGTGCGCACAGGAATTCTGCAGTCATCGTCTCCACCTCCCCGTTCTCGTCTGCCCTGCCGGTTGCTGTACCCGCTGATACCGGGGTGCCGGTTCTGCCGGGACGTCCCCGCGGCTCCTTCAGAATAAACCGGACCCCACGGCCCTGGCTAGGAATTCCTCCTCAAAGTTTGCTGCCGGGAAAGGTTGCTGTCGGGAAAGGTTTGCTGTCAGGAGAGTTTGCCGTCCAGCGGGCGTTCGCGGTAAAGCCGGAGCGCCGCGTCGACGAGCGAGACTTTGTTCAGCCCTGTGACGTCCCCGAGCGGAATCCAGGCCGCGTGCGTGGTGCTGCCGTTCACCTCGTGCCGCAGCTCACCGCCGGTGATGGTCGCTTCGTAGATCAGCCGGAGAGACTGGAAATCGCGTTCGCCGCCGTCGATCCGGATCTCCGCGGGCCAGTGCCCGACGTCGATCCCGAGCATGGCGCCGACCTCCGCGTGGTAGCCGGTTTCCTCATGGATCTCCCGGCGGCAGCCGTCGACGGGGTGCTCGCCCAGGTCCAGGCCGCCGCCCGGCAGGGTCCAGCCTTCCTTGCCGCCCTGCTTCCAGTACGCCAGGAGGATGGCGCCGTCGCGGATGATGACCGCGTAGGCAGCGGGGCGGGTGTCGAAGTTCAGGCTCATCCCTCCAGCGTAGTGGCCGGACAGCGTGGTGACCCGGCCGGGCCGGGCCAGTCCTGGCCAGCCCTGTTCAGCCGGGTCAGCCCTGTTTGAACAGGGCCGGGCCAGCCGGGTGGCTCGGCAGCCGGGTCAGCCCTGCTCAGCCACGAGCTGGAGCACACCAAACACTGGGTCCTGCTCCAGGACGCGGACGTCGGTGACCCCTGCGGCGGCCAGTGCGGACCGGAAGGATCCCTGCAGGCGGGGGACGTTCATGCCCAGCCCGCCGCCCAGGATCACCGGGCCGTCGATGCCGAGCTGGCGGACAGTCTGCAGCGCCAGGGCTGCCAGGTCCCGTCCGGCCTGGTCCACGAGTTCCTGGCTGGCGGCGTGACCGGCTGCGGCAGCCTCGACCACGAGCCGGGCCCGCTCGGCCCAGTACCGGCGTCCGGTGTCCGTCGAATGGAAGAGCGCGATCAGTTTGTTGGGGTCGTCGACACCGCACGAGGCCAGCAGGGCCGTGGTCAGTTCGTCCGGTGCCAGGCCCTGGTTCATCCGGCGGAGGCTGTGGCGGACGGCCTCGCGGCCCAGCCAGTACCCGCTGCCCTCGTCGCCCAGCAGGTAACCCCAGCCGCCCGCGCGCGCTTCGCCGCCGCTGCTGTTCCTGCCCCAGGCGGCCGAGCCCGTGCCGCCGATAACGGCTACGCCGGTGCTCGCTCCGCCGGCCGCCAGCAGCAGCCTCGAGTCGTGGACCACGGTGATCCGGGCGCCCGGCACATGCGGGGCGATCAGTGCGGCGAGCGCCGCGGCGTCGGCGACGGTATCGATGCCGCCGGCTCCCGCGTAGACCTGGGCCACGGTTCCCCCGCCGATCAGGGCAAAGAGTTCCGCGAGATGGCGGGCCGCTTCCTCGCGGCTGACGTTCTGCACGTTCGAGCTGCCGACCGAGTGGTCGGCCGCGGCCCGGCCGTCCTCGAAGCGGACTCCGCGGGTCTTGGTCCCGCCGATGTCGAGGCCGATCACAGTCCCTGCCGCGGTGCTGGAAGGAAGGTCGGAGGCCGCCGCCGGCGGGATGTCAGAATGGGTCACCAGACCAGCCTACTGAATCGTCTCCAGGAGTGACTCATGCCGCATACCCTCTTCGGCGCCCGCATCATCGCGGCCCCCATGGCCGGCGGGACGTCGACGCCCGGCTTCGTGACGGCCGTGCATGACGCCGGCGGCCTGGGCTTTCTCGCCGCAGGATACAAAAGCGTCGAGGCCATGCAGGCCGAGATCGGCGGCGCCCGGACCCTGGGGGCGCGGTTCGGTGTGAATGTGTTTGTCCCCGATCCCGCCCAGCTGCCGCCGTCGGAGGCCGTGCAGGCGCAGCTCGAGGAGTACCGCGGCCAGCTGCGGGCGGACGCCCGGCGGTACGGCGTGGAGATCCCGCCGCTGCGGCTCGACGACGACGACCAGTGGCTGGGCAAGGTCGAGGCGCTCCTGGCTGATCCGGTGGAACTGGTCAGTTTCGCTTTCGGGCTGCCGGGCGCCGATGTTGTGCGTGCGCTCCAGCGGGCTGGCTCAGCGGTGCTGGCCACCGTCACCACGGTTGCCGAGGCGCTCGAGGGCGCCGGGCAGGGCGTGGACGCGCTGGTGGTGCAGCATGCGAGCGCCGGCGGCCACAGCGCGGCCTTCCAGCCACGCCCCGTAGGCCAGGGGGCCTCCCTGGATGCCGGGCACGAAGACAGCCTGCAGGGCACGACGGCGGAGCTGCTCGCCCAGGTGCGGTCCGCCGTCGGGCTCCCGCTTGTTGCTGCCGGCGGGGTGATGGACCGGGCGGGACTGGACGACGTGCTGGCCGCGGGGGCACAGGCAGCCCAGCTGGGCACCGCGTTCCTCCGCACGGACGAGAGCGGCGCCCGGCAGCTGCATAAGGACGCCCTCGCCAGCCCGCACTTCACGCAGACCCTGCTGACGAGGGCCTTCACCGGACGGCCGGCCCGGGCGCTGGTCAACGAATTTGTCCGGGACCACCCCGACGCACCGGAGGCCTATCCTGCCGTGCACCACCTCACAGCCCCCCTGCGCGCGGCAGCAGCCGCCGCCGGGGATGCGGAACGGCTGAACCTCTGGGCCGGGACGGGCTGGCAGCAGGCGCGGACCGGTTCCGTGGCGGAGGTGATGGCGGGGCTGCTGGGCTGACGTCCTGCCGGCCTGCTGGACGGACGGCGCGCCCCACCGCGGTCTCCTGCCCACGACCTTCACCTGCTCGTCCCGGACACCCACCCGGTCCTCCGCCGACCCGCCCCTCGAAATCGCCGGAACAGCCCGAAATCGCGGGACTTCCGGCGAATTCGTTCTGCTGCGGCGAATTCGCGCCGGGGGCTGGCTCAGGTGCCGGAACGGCCGCGGACGAAGCCTGCCAGAAGTGCCGGGCCCTCGCTGAGCACCAGTTCCCGGAACAGCCGCACCGGGTCCGGCTCGGCGTCCGGCCCCCCACGCCGTTCCCGCCACGCCAGGCCGATCTCCCGGAAGGCAAGGCCTGAATCCAGGGCGAGCTCCACCCAGCCGAGGTCCCCGGACTGCGCTGGGGTGTGGTGGCCCGGGGCCAGCTCCCCGGGCAGGAGGATGCTCACCCCGAGACCCGCCGAGACGAGTCCCCTGGCCGTGTGCGAGTCCTGGCTTTCGAAAGCGATGCGGGGCCGGAAGCCCGCCTCCCGGAACAGTGCATCCGTCAGCGAGCGCAGGCCGTAGCCTGCACCCATCGCCACGAATGGATCATGCCGGATCTCCGCCAGGCGGGCGCGGCGGCGCTTGGCGAGCGGGTGCCGGTGGTGGACGACGAGCCGCAGCGGTTCCCGGTACAGGGCGGCCGAGGAGATCAGCCGGCTCGGCGCCGCGATCGGGGCGGTCAAGGCCAGGTCCGCGTCGCTGGCGGCAAGTTCCGCCAGGCAGGCGTCCCGCGCGCCCTGGCGGAGGTCAAAGGCCGGCTGGGGATGCCGGCTGCGGAAGGCGCTGATCAGCAGCGGCAGCATCGCCTCGCCGAAGGTGTGCTGGAAGGACACGGCGATCCGGCCGCGCACCACTTCCGATTCGTGCCGGACCAGGTCCAGCCCGGTCTGGAACTCGCCCAGCGCGGCCTCGATGTGGGGCAGGAGCGCCTTGGCCGCGGGAGTCAGCCGCACGCCGCGGCCGTCGCGGATCAGCAGTTCCGTCCCGATGATGCGGCTGGCCCGTGCGATTCCCCGGCTGACCGTCGACTGCGGCAGCCCCAGCACTTCGGCGGTCTCCGTGATGTGCTGCGTGCGCCCGAGCTCGGCCAGCAGGGGCAGCAGCGGGAGCAGTTGCACCAAATGCCTGTGCTCTACGTCCATGACCAGCCCTTCAAATCGTTCCGTATTTGCCATTGATTCTATGTGAATCATGCATTGGAAGCATGCCTTGGCTGGGCCTACTCTGGGGAGATGCCACGACTGCCGCTGCTCCGCCGCCCCGCTCCCGCCGGCCAGGTCCGGCCGGACCCGGTAGAGGGCACCATGACCGGAAGCGCCACCGGCGCGGCCCCGGGCCCGGACGCCGCAGCCGGACCTGCCGTGTGGCCGGGGCATCCGAAGGGATCCCCGGCCTACCGGAAGATCCTCGCGGGGCTGGCTTTCGCCGGCGTCGCCACCTTTGCCCAGCTGTACTCCACCCAGGCGGTGCTGCCGATGATGGCAGCGGAGCTGCAGGTGACGGCGGCCGAGGCGGCACTCACCATCTCGCTGGCCACCGTGGGACTGGCCGTGACGGTGCTTCCCTGGTCCTTCCTGGCCGACCGGATCGGCCGGGTCCGGGCCATGATGTGGGGCATTTCCGCCGCCACAGCCTTGGGCCTGCTGGTCCCGCTCGCCTCCAGCTTCCCGATGCTCCTGGGCCTGCGGATGCTCGAAGGCGCGGCCCTGGGCGGCATCCCCGCCATCGCCATCGCCTACCTCAATGAGGAGGTCAACAAGGCCCATGCCGCGATGGCGGCCGGAACCTACGTCGCCGGCACCACCCTGGGTGGCCTCGCCGGCCGGCTGCTCGCCGGCTTTGTCGGCGAACTGTGGGGATGGCGGGCCGCGGCCCTGGCCGTCTCGGTCCTGGCGGCCGTGGCAGCGGCCCTGTTCGTCGCCCTGGTGCCGCAGGCCCGGGGATTCACGGCCGCGGCTGCCAGCGGCTTCCGCGGGGCGCTCCGGACGCTGGCGGGCCACGGGCGGAATCCGCGGCTCCTGGCGCTCTACGTCCAGGCGTTCCTGCTGATGGGCGGCTTCGTGGCCGTCTACAACTACCTGGGCTTCCGGCTCTCCGGTGAACCGTTCAGCCTGCCGGCCACCGTCATCAGCCTGATCTTCCTGGCCTACCTCTCCGGCACGGTGTCCTCGCGCTGGGCCGGCGGACTGACGGAGCGGTTCGGGCGGCGCACGGTGCTGGTCGCAGGGACGGTGCTGATGGTGGCGGGCCTGGCGCTGACGCTGACGCAACTGCTGGCGCTCATCATGGCGGGCCTGCTGCTGTTCACCGCGGGCTTTTTCGCGGCGCACAGCGTCGGCGCCGGCTGGACCGGAGTGATTGCCACGACCGGCCGGGCCCAGGCGGCCTCGCTCTACAACCTCGCGTATTACCTCGGCTCCAGCGTCATCGGCTGGGCCGGGGGCCTGGTCTTCCAGTCACTGGGCTGGACGGCCCTGGCACTGACCGTGATGGGGCTTGCCTGCACGACGGCGGTGATCACCGCCGTCGTGCATCCCGCACGGCCGGCCGCTAGCGGGTAGCTTCGATGGCCTGCACGAGGTCGGCCACGACGTCGGACGGGTCCTCCAGTCCCACCGAAACCCGCAGCAGGCTGGCATGCGGCTTGGCGTCGGCGGCCACCGGCCGGTGGGTCAGCCCGGCCGGGTGCTGGATCAGGGTGTCGATGCCGCCGAGCGAAACCGCATGCGTGATCATGTTGACGGCGGAGGGAATCCGTTCGGCGTGCTCGGCGGTGGCCACCTCAAAGGCGATCAGCGAACCGGGACCGGCCATTTGCGTCCCGATCAGCCCCTGCGGATCGCACTCCGGCAGCCCCGGATAAAAGACACGGCGAACCAGCCCGTGCCCGGCGAGGGCGGCCGCGACCTTCTGCGCGCTGGCCTGCTGGGCGCGCACCCGGACCGGCAGCGTGGCCAGGCCGCGGTGCAGCAGGTACGCGGGCCAGGGCGTGAGGATGCCCCCGGTGACAGCGCGGATCTGGCGCAGCCTCGTGGTCCACTCGGGTGCCGCGGCCACGACGCCGCCCATGGCATCGCCGTGTCCGCCGAGAAACTTGGTGGCGCTGTGCAGCACCATCGCGGCACCGTGCCGAAAGGGGCGCTGGAGGATCGGGCTGGCGAAGGTGTTGTCGACCAGAAGCGGGACACCGTCGGCTGCCGCAGCCACGCGGGCGATATCGACGAGCTCCAGGCTCGGATTGGCCGGCGTCTCGAGGATCACCAGGCCGGTGTCGGGCCGGAGCGCGGCGTGCACACCCTCCGGGGTGGTGAACGTGACGTCGTTGCCGAGCACCCCCGAGGCAAGCAGGTGGTCACTTCCGCCGTACAACGGCCGCACCGCCACCACGTGCTTCTTTCCGGTGGCGACGACGGCGAGCAGCACGGCGCTGAGCGCCGCCATGCCGGTGGCGAACGCGACAGCCTCCGGGGTGTCCTCGAGGACGGCAACGCCCTCCTCGAACCGCGCCACGGTGGGATTCCAGAGCCGCTGGTAGACGGTGCTCTGGCCCTCCACGTGGGTACCGCCTGTTGCCATGTGCTCGTAGGCCAGGCCGCCGTCGTGCACGGAGGGAAGCGGTGCGGTGGTGGAGAGATCGATCGGTACTGCGTGCACACCCAGTTCAGTGAGGCCATTCCGGCCGGCGTGGACAGCCAGCGAGTCTTGAGAAAGCACCTTGCTCCTTATGAATATTCACCGTTGAATTCCGCAAGTATCTGGCAATAATTCGGGGTTTTGTAGGGCCTGCGAATGGAAATGCCGGAATGCGCCGTTTATGATGAACTGACAACACTTCAAGGAGGACCCGTGAGCAGCAGTGCGAAGAATCTTCGGCCGGGAGCCGGTTCCGGCGAGCCGCTGGACGCCATCGACGAGCGCCTGCTCGCCGCACTCGTCGCCGATGCCCGGATCTCCAACAAGCAGCTGGCCGAGCTGGTCGGCATCGCGCCGTCCACGGCCCTGATGCGCACCCGGGCGCTTTCGGAACGCGGGATCATCCAGGGCTTCGAGGCGAAGCTGAGCCTGTCCGCGATCGGCCGCTCCGTGCAGGCCCTCATCGCCGTCAGACTCCGCGCCCACGACCGCGAGCAGATCGACCGCTTCACGGCGCGCGTCCCCAAGCTCCCCGCGGTGCTTTCGACGTTCCATACCTCGGGCTCAGTGGACTACCTGCTGCACATCGCCGTCGCCACCACCGAGGACCTTCGCGACTGGGTGCTGGACAACTTGGCGACCGATCCGGTCGTGGGCCATACCGAGACAACGCTCGTTTTCGACCACATCCAGGGCAACCAGGGCCCGCTGCCCGACTAGGCACTGGGTCACCGCAGCCCCTCCCAGCCGGGTCCGTCCGGCCCGCAGCCGGGTCCGTCAGGCGCCGCGCAACGCCCCGCGCAGCGTAATGGCGGCGAGGGTGACCGCCGCGATTGAACACAGCACGACGAAGCCGGCAACCGCCGCCTGCAGGCCAACAACACCGGCTGCGAGCCCCAGCCCGATGACGGGCAAGGCGCTGCCGAGGTAGGTGATGACGTAGACGGTGCTGATGATCTGGGCGTGGCGCGATGCCTCGACCTTCCCGGCCACATCGTTGAAGACGGTCCGGAAGGACACCCCCTGCCCGAATCCGGCGGTGATGCTCGCGAGGATCAACAGCCAGGGGCTGCTCCAGGCGGCAGCAGCCGCGATCAGCAGCACCGACACGGCCAGCATGCCAAGCCCGATCGGCACCACGAAGCGCCCCCGTACGGCGGTCAGCTGGCTGAGCGCGGAGGCCCCGAGCGTCAGCCCCGCCAGCAGACCGATCAGCGGCCGTGAATCGGCGTGGACGATCTGGGCGAAATAGCCGGGCGCCAGGGACAGGCAGAACCCGAACACGGTGAAGCTGAGGAACCCCACCGAGGACGCGAGCCAGAAGGCGCCGCGTGCCTCACGGGAAACTGATGGCCGGCGGGGAGCCAGCACACTGAGCGGCTGCGGACCCGAAATCGAAGTGATGGCCGGCCGGGCCTTGAGCAGGTACAGCGGGACCAGCAGCGCGGCCAGGACCAGGGAGTGCAGGTAGTACGGCGTGGACGTGGGCCCCGGCAGCAGCGAGAGCACTCCCCCGATCGCCGGACCGGCCGCCACTCCGCCGGCGGATGCCAGCAGGGTAAACCGCGAGGCCCACTCGGGGCGGCTCGGCAGCAGCTCCCGCAGGGCCGCCGAACTGGCTCCCGTGGCAAGGGCCACCGCAATGCCCTGCAGGGCCCGGCCGGCACACAGCGCGAACAGGCTGTCCGCCATGGCAAAAACGGATCCGCCGGCGAGGCCCACGAGCACCGCGAGGACCAGGGCGGCCCGGCGGCCGATGTGGTCCGACCAGTGGCCGGCCAGGATCAGGGTGGCCACCAGCGCCAGGACGTAGGCGGAAAAGGCCACGGTCACGTCCAGGGCGGTAATGCCAAGTTTGGCCTGCAGCAGCGGGTAGAGCGGCGTGGCGAGATTCGCGCCGACCAGCAGCGTGAAGATCACGACGCCGGCCATCACCAGCCGTGCGGTGGTCGAAGCATCCCAGCCCCAGCGGTCAGCCGTGGCCGGGCGCATGCGGAGTTCGCTGAAGACAGTCATGTCCGTGCCCTTGCGTGGAAGCGGGCCGCGTGTTCCCTGTGGTGGGGGAACCGCCGGCCCGCGAAATATTGGATACCTAAAGAATGCGGCATTACTGACCCCACGGGCTGAACTCCATGCGAAAATTGATCAAAACAGTCAATGAGCTGTTGACTGAATGAACCGGAGTGATGATTTGAACAGCCTGGACCCCACCGACCTGAAGATCCTGCTCGAACTGATCCGGGATCCGCGGATCCAGATCGGCGAACTCAGCGAAACACTGGGCATCGCCCGCAACACCGCGCAGTCCCGTGTGCGCCGCATGCAGCGTTCGGGCCTGCTGCACGACGGAGGCCGCGAGATCGATCTTGAAGCGGTGGGTTATGACGTCGTCGCCTTCGTCACGATCGAGGTCAACCACCGGGAACTCGACGGCGTGGTGGGCGCCTTGCGCCTGATTGCACAGGTCCTGGAAGTCCACGAGATCTCCGGACGCGGCGATGTGTGGTGCCGCGTGGTGGCCACCGACACGCACAACCTGCAGGCCGCCTTGCGTTCGATCCTCCGGATCAAGGGCGTCATCCGGACCGAGACGGTCCTCGCCCTGCACACGCACATCCCGTACCGCACCGAACCGCTGATCAGCCGGCTGGCCCAGGGCAGCTCCCTCGTTCCCGGCCGGGCCGCGTCGCGCCGGTCCGGTTCCGACGAACCCCAGGTAAACACTGGATAATGTCCCGGTGACTATCATCGACAACGCCGTCTACGTTGACGGCATCCGCAGTGCCGAGCCGCGGAACCTCGAGCAGACCTTTGAGACCCTCACCGAGCACGGGGGCATGGCCTGGATTGGCCTGTACCGGCCGACGTCGGACGAGATGGCTGCCGTGGCGGCCGAATTCAACCTGCACGGGCTGGCGGTGGAGGATGCGATTTCCGCGCATCAGCGCCCCAAGCTGGAACGCTACGACGACAACCTGTTCACCGTGCTCCGGCCCGCACGGTACCTGGATGAAACCGAGACGGTGGAGTTCGGCGAACTGCACGTCTTCACCGGCCGGAACTTTGTGGTCACCGTCCGCCACGCCGAGACGGGGGTGGTGCGCCAGGTCCGGCGCCGGCTGGAGCGGCGCCCGGACCTGCTGTGCCACGGCCCCGAAGCCGTCCTGTACGCGCTCATGGACCAGGTGGTGGATGACTACGGTCCCGTAGTGGCCGGGCTGGAAAATGATATTGACGAGATCGAGGACCAGCTCTTCAGCGGCGACCCCCTCGTGTCCCGGCGCATCTACGAACTCGCCCGCGAGGTCATCCATTTCCAGCGCGCCATTCATCCGCTCCCGGCGATGATGCAACAGCTCCGGCGCGGCTTCGAAAAGTACCACGTCGACACCGAACTGCAGCACAGCCTCCGCGACGTCGAGGACCATGTGGAGCGGCTGATCTCCCGCGCTGACTCCTTCCGGGACCTCCTGCAGAACGCCCTGACCCTCGACGGGACGCTGACGGCCAACCGCCAGAACGAGGCCAGCGCCGAGCAGAACGAGCAGGTCAAGAAGATCTCTTCCTGGGCGGCCATTTTCTTCGCGCCGTCATTCGTCGCCGGCATTTACGGGATGAACTTTGAGCGGATGCCCGAACTGCAATGGACCTACGGCTATCCGATGGCAATCGGGCTGATGGCCGCCACCGCCACGCTGATGTACACCATCTTCAAGAAGAAAGGCTGGCTCTAGCGGGCGTCTCCGGCGCCCGGCCCCGCGGCAGGCAGGGCCGCAACACCGCCGTGTAGTCTGGCGTCATGAGCGCGCGGCGGGACCGGTTCCGGGACATCGTGGAGACCCTGACGAGGCATGGGCTGGGCTTCGCGCTGGGAAGTCTTGGGCTGGACCGGCTCCGCCCTGCCGACGCAACCCTGCGGCAGCACCGGCTTCCGCCCCGGGGCGTGAGCATGCCGGTACGGCTCCGGCTCGCCCTGGAGGACCTCGGCGCGGTGTACATCAAGTTCGGCCAGATCGTGTCCACGCGCACCGATGTGCTGCCGCCGGAATACGCCACCGAACTCGCAAGGCTCCAGGACGATTCCCCTCCCATTGCTGCCGCCGAAGTCCGCGCCGTGATCGCCGAAGAGCTCGGTACCGCGGCGGAACTGCTGCTCGAGTCACTGGACGACTCGCCCCTCGCCACCGGATCGATCGGCCAGGTCCACTGCGGCCGGATCATTGTGGAAGCGCAGGACGCCGAACCGGGCCTCTCCGGTGACGCCGCCGGCGGCGGCCAGCCCGTCGACGTCGTGGTCAAAGTCCGGCGCCCCGGCGTCGTGTCCCAGATCAATGAGGATCTGGAGATCATGGCCGAACTGGCGAAACGGGCGGAGCGGGCCTCCGCCAGGGCCGCCGGCCTGCATCTGGCAGCCCTCGTGGACGAGTTCTCCCAGACCCTGCGCGCGGAGCTGGACTACGTGCAGGAAGCCCGGAACGCAGAGCAGTTCGCCGCGAACTTCGCGGGCGACCTCCGCGTCCACATCCCCCGGGTCTTCTGGGCCACGAGCACCTCACGGGTCCTCACGCTGGAACGCATCCGTGGCATCAAAGTCAACGACGCCGCCGCGCTGCGGGACGCCGGGATTGATGCCGGGGAGCTGGCCCGGACGGCCTGCAGCGTCCTGCTCAAGATGGTGTTCGAGGACGGTTTCTTCCACGCCGACCCGCATCCGGGCAACTTCTTCGTGGAGGACGACGGGCGCCTCGGCATCATCGACTTCGGCATGGTCGGCCACGTCAGCGACTCCACGCGCGGCCAGCTCGTCCGGATGCTGCTCGCTGTGGTGGAGCAGGACTCCGCTCGGCTGACCACGGCCTTGGTCCGCCTGTGCGGGGCACAGTCGGACGGCGGATTTGGCGAGCTGCAATCGGCCCTGGGCCGGCTCGTGGACCGCTACGCCGGCCGGCCGCTCGCGGAGGTTCCGATTGTGGCGGTGCTGACGGAACTGGCGGCCCTGCTGCGCGCCCACAAGCTGCGGCTGCCGCGGGACATAGCCCTCATGCTGAAGATGCTGGTGATGGCGGACGGCCTGGGCAAACAGCTGGATCCCGGATTCGAGCTGACCACCCAGCTGGGCCCCTTCACGCAGAAGATCCTGCTCGGCTCGCTCTCGCCCGAGGCACTCGCGGACCGGCTCAAGAAGCTCGGCCGGGAAGCCCTGCGCCTCGGGACGGACGCGCCGGAGATCATCCGCCGGATGGTGGATGTCCTGGAGCGCGGTGGCATCGACATCCATTTCCGGGTCGATGAGCTGGACCGGCTGATGGACAAGGCGGACAAGACCGGGAACCGGATCGTCGCCGGACTCATCACCGCCGCCCTGATCAATGCCGTCGGGGACCTGGTGTCGGTCCAGCCCGACCGCTGGCGGAACTGGCCGAAGACCCTTTTCGCCGCGGGCGTCGGCGGGGTCGGCGCCCTCGGGGCCTACCTTGCCCTGACCTCCCGGAGCCGGAAGTAGCCGTCGGCCACGTCGGGACTGTCTGCACAGGGATCGTCAGCGGCGCTGCCGTGCCTGCGCGAGCAGCCGGCTGAACGCCAGGACGAAGACGGCCTCGATCAGCACCATGAGCCCGAGCAGCAGCCACTGGCTTTGGCCAATGAAGACCACCGCACCGATCACCACCAGGATGGTTCCCAGGGCCAGGGCGTAGACGGCGAAGCCGATGGCCACCTTCGCGCTGCGGACGCCCGTGCGGAAGCCGAAGCCTACGGGTTCACCCCCGGGGTATCCGCCCACGCGGTCGGGCCCGGCCGGCTTGAGGCTGTCGAACTCGTCCCACGGGTCGCGGTCCTGATCCTTTTTGGTCATGCTCCCATTATCCCGCGGCGACGGCGGTCCGCAGGGTTCCGGTTGCCCGCAGTCCGCGGGCTGATCGCCCCTACGCGGCGCGGACGTCGATCTCGCCCGGTGCCGCACCGTCAGCGCCGAACACCAGGTGGCGGTTGGCGATTTTCTCGCTGAAGAACCGGTCGTGGCTGACCACCACGACGGCCCCGGGGAAATGCACCAGTGCCCGTTCCATGACCTGGGTGCTGGACATGTCCAGGTGGTTGGTCGGTTCGTCCAGCAGCAGCACCGAGGCGCCGGAGAGCAGGCACTGTGCCATGGCCACCCGGGCCTTTTGCCCGCCGGAGAGGTTCCCGATTTTCTGTTTGAGGTCCGCCTCGGAGAACTGGAACATCGCGAGGAACCGGTTGACGGACTTCTTCGTGGCGCTGAACGCCAGGCTGTCCGGGAGCGCGTTGACCGCGTGGGACACCGTGTCGGCGTCGTCGAGGTCCTCCAGCATCTGGTTGTAGGAAACGAAGCCGGGCCCCTTGGCCCAGGCCACCTCACCGGCGTCGGCTTGCTCTTCGCCGGTCAGGACCTTCAGGAGAGTGGACTTGCCGCTGCCGTTGGAGCCAAGGACCACAATCCGGTTGCCCCGGCGGATCTCGAAGGACAAGTCGTCGAAGAGCAGCTTCTCGCCGTAGGACTTGCCCAGTCCCTCCACCCGGCAGAGGACATCCTTGACGTGCAGGCCGCCATAGATCTCGGTGACGATCTGGTCGACGGGCCGCGGTGTGCGGGACTTCTTGATCTTGGCCAGCTGGTTCCCCAGCCCGCCGCCGGCCGCCTTGGCTGCCTCGCGGCGGTCGGCGATCCCTTCGGCTTCAAAGGCCAGGAGCTCCGATTCGTGCACGAACTGCTGCTCCAGGGTCTTGAGCCGGAACTGTTTCTGCACGACGTATTCGCCGAAGCTGCCCGGGTATTCGTGCAGGTGGTAATTTTCCACCTCGATGATCCGGGTGACGACGGCGTCGAGGAATTTCCGGTCGTGCGAGACGATGATCGCGGCGCCCTTGAAGTCCCGGAACCAGCTTTCGAGCCATTCGACGCCGGCCACGTCCAGAAAGTTGGTGGGCTCATCCAGCAGCAGCACATCGGGGCCTTCGAGCAGGATCTTGGCCAGGGCCGCACGGTTGCGCCAGCCGCCGGACAGCTCGTCGATCGCGCAGTTGCGGTGGGCCTCGTCGAAGCCCAGTGTGGTGAGGACGGTGTCGATGCGGCGCGGGTAGTCCCAGCCGTCGAGCCGGTCCACTTCCTCGAACAATTCGGCCTGGCGGCCGATCAGGCGGTCGAGTTCGGCTGCCGCCGGGTCAGCGGCGATGGCAGTGTCAATGTCAGCCAGTTCGGCCTCAATCGCCTTGATCCCGGTGAACAGGGCGTCGAGCACGTCAAGAATTGTGGCTTCCCCGTTGAGTTCTGAGAACTGGGAGAAGTAGCCCACCTTCGTGCCCAGTTCCAGGGTGACGGTGCCGGTGTCGGGGGTCACCTGGTCTAGGACCAGTTTGAGGATGGTCGTCTTGCCGGAGCCGTTCTTGCCGATCAGGCCCACCCGGTCGCCGGTCTCGAGGCGGAAGAATGCCTCCCGGAGAATCTGGGTGTTGTCGAAGCGCACGCTGACGTCTTGCAGCCGGATCAGGCTCATGGGTATTTCTCTTTCGATGTGGGGTCAGAACGGCATGGGCGGCGGAGCGTGGGACTAGCGGGTCGCGAGCCGCCACAGCGAGGTGACCTCGGCCGCCCGGGCCGCGAACAGAGGATCGTTGCGGTCGGATGCCTTGGGGTGGGTTGGCTTGGTGTCTAACCGGTCCAGCACCTTCAGCCCGGCCGCCTCGATGGCGCCAACCAGCTGGTCGCGGGAGCGCAGGCCCAGGTGTTCGGCCAGGTCCGAGAGGATGAGCCAGCCCTCACCGCCAGGCTCCAGATGGTCGGAAAGCTCGTTCAGGAAACGGAACAGCATCCGGCTGCCGGGGTCGTAGACGGCATTGTCCAAGGAAGAATGCGGGGTGGCCGGGATCCACGGCGGGTTGCACACGATGAGCGGCGCACGGCCGGCCGGGAACATGTCGGTCAGGACTGCCTCCGCACGGTCCTGGACCCCTAGATTAAGGAAGTTCTCGACGGCGCAGGCAACCGCGCGGGGTTCATTGTCCGTCGCCACCACGCGGTGCACGCCGCGGCGGGCGAGGACGGCAGCGAGCACCCCGGTGCCGGTGCCGACGTCGAACGCCAGCACGTCAGACGGCAGCGGAGCGGCGGCCAGCAGACCGACATACTCGCTGCGGGTCGGGAAGAACGTGCCGTAGTGCGGATGGATGCGTTCCTGCAGGGCATCGACGTAGACGCCGTTGCGCCGCCACTCGTGTGCGCCGATTGCCCCGACCAGTTCGTGGAGGGACACCACCGAGGGCTCGCTGATGTCGCCGTACGCTTCCCCGGCGGCCTCCTGGATATCCGGGGAGCGCCGCAGCGGCACCACCGGGCCGGGGTCAAGCGGGATCAGCAGCAGGCCGAGAATGCGTGCGCGGTGCGAGCGGGACTGCCGGTGCCGGTAGAACTCGTCGGCCGGGGTGTCGGCGGCTTTTTTCTTCCCGGTGCCCACCCGCCGGTCCAAGGCGTTGAGGATCTGCCGGGCGTTGTGGAAGTCGCCCTGCCAGAGCATTGCGATGCCCTGGGACGCCATCCGGTTCGCCTCATCGGCGGTGAGGGAGTCGGTGACAACTTCAACGCGGGCGGGTGCGGGCCTTCCGTTCGCGGACCGCCATTGGGCCGTCCGGCTGTGGCCGGCCTCGGCCCATGTCACGACGGCAGGCTCATCCGTTGCGGCGGCGTGCGGGGACGCGGGGGCGGGCGTCGGGACTGCCAGGGGGCTGTCCGGTACTGCGGTTGCGATAAGGGTTCCAATCCCAGAGTCCGAGGGCGGATCGGAGACTGACGTTTGCGGCGGGATTCCGCGACGCCGGGGGAAACGGTCCGGGGTTTCGGACAGCCGTCCGGTCACGAACCGCGCTTGATAATGGCGGATACTGCCATTCGACGCACCTTCTCAGGATACAGGCGACTGCCGGCAGGAATCAGCCGTCCTGCCCGGGCTGCGGATTCCCGGGCGGGACAGGCTGTGTCACTGCGGGATGCGGCTGCGCACGATCTCGCTGACGGCCTTGCCGTCGAAGCGTCCGGCGACCTTCGCGGTCACCGGCTTCATCACCGCGCCCAGCTGGCGCATGGTCAGCTCGGTGCCATCGGCCGTGAGGCCACCGATCACCTCGTCGACGATCGCCTCCACCTCGGCGGCGGTGAGTGCCTTCGGCAGGTACGCTTCGATGATTTCGGCTTCGGCGATTTCCGCCGCGGCCCGCTCGGACTCCCCCGCCTCGGTGTAGATGCGGGCGGTGTCGCGGCGTTTGGCGGCTTCCTTCTGCAGCAGCGACGTCACCTGGGCGTCGTCCAGCACGATCGGGGTCTTGCCGGACTTCTCGCGGGTCTCGATTTCGCCCAGGACGTTGCGAACCGTAGTGAGTGCAACCTTGTTGCGGTCCTTCATGTGGCCGACGACGTCGGCGTGCAGGCGTTCTTTCAGGGTGGTCATGATTCTCCTCGTCTCACTGGACAGGATATCGGGCTGCGCTAGGTTGCATGGCGGCGAGGGGAACTCGCCCACAGGAGGATGTGGCCCGGGTGCGATCTCGCGCGTGCTCAGAAACGGATGCGGCGCACCCGGACCGTAACGCCGGCGATGGTCCCGGCCAGTCCCAGTGGGACGGCGGACAGCGCCCCGAAGTGCGGCAGCAAGCTTCCGCCGGCTACAAGATTGAGCCCGCCGATGACCACGCCCGGAGCCGCGACCATAACGGTGACCCACAACGGATCGCCCCGGTACCGCGACCAGCCGGCGGCACCCAGGCCAAGAATGGCTCCGGCCAGGATGAGTGTGCTGCCCAGCCGGTCCCGTTCAATGGCGTTGGTGACTGTCCCGAAGTAGAGCGTTTGGCCCAGCCCCAGGCAGAGCAGGACGATTCCCGCGGCTGCGGCGCCGGCCCACGCCGTCCGGGCCACGACGGACGATCCTTTAATGGGGCTCCTGCGTCTTTTTGGTGAACTGGAACGTAGCGGTCTGTGCCCTCGTTGGGCGTTAAGGGTCACGGGCCGCCACGGCCTCGTCCGATTCGTAACTGTATGTGTCCAACATAGTGGGCGATCGGAACGAGGGGGTCCGGTGGATACGGACGGCCCGGCCCTGAACGTGACTGGACAGAACCTATGCGCTCAGAGGCCGCTGCGGCCCGCCCACAGCCCATGCAGCAGGGGAACCACCGACGCGATCATCAGCACACTGCCGAGAACCAAGTCGTCGGCCCGGACCACAGAACCTGCGATGAGCAGGGCGCCGAAAACCAGCGCCGATGCCGATCGCTGTGCCGTGCGGTCGAGCCGTGCCACCTGCCGCTCGAGGCGCGGACTGGCAACGGACAATGAACCGTCCTCGATGCGGGTGAGGAGCCCTTCCAGACGTTTCGGCAGGCCCAGGGCCAGCCCTGCGGCATCGAACGCCTGTTGAGCCAGGTCCTGCACGATGTTGCCACGCTCGTCGCGCAGCAGCTGCGCCGCATAGGGTTCGACCGAGTCCCACAGATTGAACCGGGCGTCCAGCGAGCTGCTGACACCCGATGTCAGTGACATCGCCCGGATGATGAGCAGGAAGTTCTCCGGCAACTGGAACGGCAACGAGCGAACCACGTCACCGAATTCCACCGCAAAATCACGGAACTCCCGCGGGTCCACCTCGCGCAGATCCGCGAAGCCCATTCCGCCGAACCGGGCGAAGAGGTGCGTCATTGCCCGCTCAAGCTCGACCGTGTCGGCCGAGGGCACCAGCACACCCACGTCGCTGATCGCGGTCATCAGCCCCTTGCCGTCCCGCGCGGCGGCGGCAATGAGCAGTTTCCGCAGGCCGCTGCGCGTGCTCGCCGGGACCTCGCCCATCATGCCGAAGTCGATGAACGTCAGCTTCCAGGGGCGCTCTGTGGACGCGACAGCAGCCGGAGTGACAAAGATATTGCCCGGGTGCGGGTCGGCGTGAAAAAAGCCGTTCGTGAACATCTGGTCGAACATGACCGACGCGAAAACCGGGGCAACCTGGGCCGGATCGATGCCCGCCGCGCGAAGCGCCTCCGCGTCCGTGATCTTGATCGCCGTGACGTCTTCGAGGGTAAGCACGCGCCGGGTGGTCCGCTCCCAGACGACGTCGGGCACACCCACCCGGTCGTCGTCGGCGAAATCATCAGCGAACCGCACCGAATTCTCCGCCTCATGCAGGTAGTCGATCTCCTCAAGACTGGTCTGCGCAAACTCCTCGACCAGTGCGGGCATGTCGGCGCGGTCGGAGACCAGGCGCACGTGGCTGAGCCAGCCGCCCACTTTGCGCAGGGCCGCCAGGTCGACGTCGACAATGGCGTCGATGCCCGGTCGCTGGACCTTCAGCACCACATTGTCGAGGCCGGTGTCGGCGGCATCGCCCGGGAGAAGCCTCGCCCGGTGCGCCTGCCCGAGGGACGCTGCTGCGATCGGCGTCTCCTCGACCGAGGCGAACAACTTCTCCAGCGGCGCACCCAGCTCCGCCTCGGCAAGGCTGCGGATCGCGGAGAACGGCACCGGGGGCACCTCGTCCTGCAGTCCCTCAAGTTCCTTGGTGATCTCGGGCGGAAGCACGTCGAGCCTGGAGGACAGGAACTGACCGACTTTGATCATCAGGCCGCCAAGGTCCACTGCGAGCGCATGAAAGCGCTGCGCGAAGCGAAGCATCCTCTTCGCCCGGGTGCGCTCCGCGACCCTGACCAGCCCGATCCGGGGCAGGAACAGCTCAAACCACCAGGTCACTGCGAGATGCCAGGCGGCGAAGCGCAGGATGCGGCGGTAACGGGCACGGGTGTTCCCGGCGCCGGGTACCGGGTCTGCCCGGTCCCGACGAACCGACGCCACCCCCGTCAGTCCTGGGCGAGGATCGAGTACAGCCGACGACGTGCGTCGTTGAGCACCGTCACGGCCTCCTGCACCTGCTCCCGCGAGCCGGTGCGACCCACCTGGGATGCGGCCTGCGCGAGCTCGACGCCCGCTTTGGGCAGCGCCGCGAACCCGGTGCCCGACGCCGGGCCCGTTGACTGCCATGGCGCAGACTCATCGGTACCGGCTACATCCTCCCGGCCCGCTTCAGTCAGTGAGTAGATCTTGCGGCCGTTGGATTCCTCGGCGCTGATGAACCCCTCATCGGCCAGGAGCTGCAGCGTTGGGTAGACAGAGCCGGCGCTGGGCTTCCAGCTGCCACCGCTGCGCTCCTCGATTTCACGGATGATCTGATAGCCGTGCATCGGCCGCTCCGCGAGCAGGGCCAGCACCGCCGATCGCACCTCGCCTCGACCGGCCCTGGTGCCCGAGCGCTTCTCAAACCTTGAACGCAGCTCCTCAACGGCCTGCCACATGCCGTCGACATTGTTGCCGCGAAAGCCGCCTGCCGGGTGTGAATTACGCATCATGCTCTCCTCTGTGGACCGCGAACGATATACAACGATAGTCAACGATACATCCCGACTCCCGGTCGCCGTCACGGACCCCAGCAATCCCCATTCCCTAGCTGTACTTCAGACTGAGCAGCAGAGCCTTCAGCCGGGCGTACTGTTCGGTGCCCATCCAGGCCTTCGCTGCGCCGGGCGAAGTGAAAGCCTGCCGGGTGGGTGAATCGCCGAAGATGACACTGGCGGTCAGGATCCCGTTGGGGAGCCACACCTGATTGGACCCCGAGGAATCGACCGGGGCCAGGAACTCGGAGGCCCGCCGGACGTCCATGAAGTAGTGGGCGGGGCCCGTGGTCCCGGGGTACTCGTCATAGGCAAAGCCGAATTCCGTAGCCTCCCCCCGCTTGTCGTTGATTGCGGGCACCGGTGCGTGATCCAAGACCGTCCGCTTCGCCGGTCCGGCAGCGCCATCACCGTACGTGCCACTGAGGACGCTGGCCACCTCCTGGCCGGACTGATCCGTGATGACCGCGTCGAAGGAGTTCCTCTGCGCCTCCTGACTAAGTGCCGGGCCCGGCTTGGTCTTGATGCTCCACCCGGCCGGGTAGGAAAAGGAGATGTGGCCGTCCGGGAACGTGTAGATCCGCATCGCCGGGGGCGCCGCAGCAGGAGCCGTGGGCGCGGGCGCCGGCACGGGCACGGTGGTCGCCGGTACTGCGGAACCGGATGCGGAACCGGTTGCAGATGGCAAGGCACCCGACTGCGTGCCCGGTCCTGCCTGGCCACTTGATGGCGCCGGAGTGCCGCACGCCGTGGCGGCCATGAGCCCGGCCAGGGCGGCAGCACTCAAAGTGGTTCGAACAGCGGCAGGCAGAGTCTTCACGGTGTCCCCCATGGATGAATCAGCAACGCGGCGGCAGTCTGCTGACCGTCACCATGCGCAGATCATAGCTGGGACAGTTTCCGGGCCAAAGTGTTATCAATGTGCCTAGCCATGCAGCCAGCGGTTCAAAATCCCCTGCAAATGGTGGAGCTAAGGAGATTCGAACTCCGGACCTCTTCGAGGCGAACCGAGATTGACGCTGGTGCACTCCATCTCATGCAAAAAGTGACACCCGTCGGGGAAAACGGCGAATAGAGGAATGCATGAATACTGAACGCAATATCAAAACGATCCACAGGATGCCGGCGGAATTCTTGACGCGGGTTGAAGCCGCGCTCTACCTGCGTCGGTCCCCCGGGACGCTTGCCAACTGGGCCACCAAACGTCAGGGGCCCATCTTCCATCGCTTGCTCGGCGGCGCCGTGGTTTACGGCGCGGAAGACCTCGCCGACTGGCTTGAGGTACAACGCGTTTTGCCGAGCGCAGCATAATGGCCAACCACAAGATAAGCCCCGGCTCGTGGGACGGGATGTCAGAGCCAGCGAAACTGGCAAAGAACCTCTACAGGACGACAGGGCGTTACAGGACGTTGGACGGACTCCGTCGCCCGCAACGTTTTGCGACCGGCAGCACGCCACGCAAAGCCAAAATTGCCCTGCAGGCTGTCTTCGAGAGACTGGCTGCCGACGACCGGGCCAAGAAGAAAGCCGCCGACGAGAATGCAAAGACGAGACGCCAACAGGGGGTGAGACGCAGTTTGAGCCGCCCGGCCTGGACGCGTACTCGTGCCGCCGAACAGGGCCCGGAACTCAAGGCCGGCGAAGGCACCGCCTCCTTGGTGACCTCCGAGGTGTTCCTGGACGGTGGGCTCACCCGTCACGGGATCGCTCAAGCCCGATCGCGCACCTGGCCGCCGCGGCCTGAGCGTCCCGTCCTGCTCCTATGAATCGGATGCCAAACGCCACCCGGCGGTTAGCCCGGTGGCGTTTTGTGGTGATGCAGCGCTGACGATCAGGTCCGGAGTCCCTGGGTTTTAATTCCCGAAGTCCTTGCCGTCCTGATTGTCGGATTTGTCGTCTTTGCCTTTGGTGATGGATTCGACGGCGCCGGTTTGTTCATTGAGCAGGACCTTGTCGGTGCGCAACTTGTCGAAGTTGAACATCCCGTTCACTGAGCCGGCGGTGGCGTCTGCGGAGGCGTCTCCGATCTGGCCGGTGTGCCAGTTGTCCTCGATGAACCGCAGGATCGATGCCTGGTCCGTTTGGGTGTGGTCCACGGAATTTTTCTTCGCGTAGGGGGAGATGACCACCAGCGGCTGGCGCGGGCCGGGTCCGCAGCGGTCAGCGTAACCGCCGGCCATCGGCACTCCGCCGGCTGCGGCGTTTTGGCACCACGCGGCGTCGTCGGTGGTGTTGGAGGAGTTCTTCACCTTGGCGGCGGCGTGGTCGTACCAGCCGTCCGAATCATCGTAGGCGAGGACCACAGCGGTGTTTTCCCAGTTCTTGGACTTCTGGATCTCGTTCACGGTGTTGGTGATGAACTTCTGCTCATCGACCGGATCAGAGTAGCCTGCGTGTCCGTCCTGGGACATGCCCGCCTTCAGGAAGGACACCGCCGGCATGTTGTCCGTGTTGACGACCTTGTTGAACGAGCTGAGGTCGTACTGGTGGTTCGCCTGGCCGTTGTGGCCGATTTCCGCGTCGGACGCCGGAGCCGCGTGATGCGGGTTGGCGGTGGAGGCGTAATACTGGAACGGCTGGTGGTGCGGGGAGTAGTCCACGACGCTCCCGCCGGCCGCATTCGTGTGGCTGGACAGGCACGAAGCCGGGGTGGTCTCAGTCGCGGCGCTCGTGGGGGTGAAGCCGCCCTGGAACCAGCCCCAGGAGGTGCCTTTGGCGTTGAGCAGGTCGCCGATGTTCTTCCCGGCCATGCCGGCCAGGTTGTTTGTCTTGGCGTGGCTGTTGTTCGAGCAGTCGTCGTGGACCGGGTCCGGGTCGTTGATGACGGTCCCGACGCCGTTGGCATCGGGCTGGCGGACAACGCTGCTTCCTGCTGCCGGAGTGGCCACGGGCTGCCCGGCGGCGGTGTATTCGGTGGCGCCGTGGGTCTGGCCCGAGACGAGATTCAGGGCGCCGGGGGTGGAGGGGCCGAAGGCGGTGCTGAAGTGGTTATCGCTCATCGAGTAGTTCTGGGCGTAGTTCCAGATCCCGGTAACGGTGTTGCCGTCGTAGTAGTCCATGGTCAGCCCGGCGCGCCCGTACTGGTTCGTGCCGCAGGAATCGCGGCTGGTGAACTGGACAAACTTGTCCATCGCCCCGCCGTTGTAGGCCTTCTGCTCGGCGGTGTAGTTGTGGTCCTGATCGCAGGTGACAGCCTGCATCGGTGAGAGCCGGGCCGGCTGGGCGGCGTTGGGGTTGTTCGGTGCCAGCAGTCCGGCGGTGGCCAGGGTGTTGATGTCCTTGGGCGTGTTTTTCGCGGCGGTGAAGGCTGCCGCCGGGGTGCCGGTGCCCTGCTGGGTTTCCCCGGGGGTGTTGGCGGCCTTGGGGTAGGTGGCGAAGTAGTGGTCGAAGGAGACGTTCTCCTGGAAGATCACGACCACGTGTTGGATCGGGGTCGCGGTGCCACCGTGGTTTTCGCCTGCGGTGGCGGGGCCTGCGCCCACGCCAACCAGGCCAGCGGTGAGCGCCGAGGCCCCCAATGCTACTGCGCCGGTAGCGGCGGCGATCCGCTGCCGGGTGAATCGTTGTGCTGAGTGAATCATGGAATGTCCAATCGTTCCTGTTCAGGGGTGGCTATAGCGGGCGGCCAGCGTCCCTGGGCTGCGCTTGTGGCCCGTCAGCCACCGCAGTCCGAGACCCGGCGCGGGTTACTTGGCGGCGGTGACGGCGGCTTCGTAGGTGAGGATTTCGGTGCCGTTGCCTTCGTCGCCGTTGTCCGGGGCGACCTTCATGGTCAGGTGGTTCCCGTCGGCGGTCATCTTGAACGGGTTGCGGGTGGCGACGTGCCCGGCGGTGGACCACTGCTGGAAGGGAACGTCGCGGATGACGCCGTGGGTCTTGAGGTCGATCATCGCCATACCGCCGAGTTCGTAGGTGGCAGCGGTGCCTCCGGCTGCCGGGGTCTGCGGGAGGTTGGTGATCCCGTCGCAGAGCATCTTGGAGTTGGGCACGTACTGGCAGTCCTGGTAGTCGATGAAGTAGTTCGGGTTCTCCCAGGTTGATAGCTGTTTGCCCTGCAGGTCCCATTCGGCGAAGCGGCGCGAACCCCAGGTGTTGCCGACCAGGTGGCCGGTCTGCTTGTCCATCACGATGCCGCCGAAGTGGTCTTTGACCTCGAACTGCTTGTGCACATCCAGGGAGTTCGCGTCGACGCGGTAGATGATGGCGCTGCTGTCGGGTCGGTACTGGGCCACGGGCACCCAGACGTTGGTGCCGTCGAAGTCAATCCCGCCCGGGTGATACATGTCGCCTTCGCCCAGGATGATGTCCTTCTGCAGGTTCCCGGCCTTGTCCATGACGAAGAGGTGGCCGACGCCCTTGCCCGGGGTGCGGTCGAAGCCGCCCTGCGGGGTCGGGAACTTCACGGTCGGCTCGGTGATCTGCACGGCCGAGAGGAAGATGTGGTCCTGGCTGTAGGCGATGCCCTCGGTGTGGTACGTCGGGAAGTTCAGCTTCAGCTTCGAGGTCTGCTGCCACTTCGTGTTCCGGTCAACACTGTTGAACGCGTCGGCCAGGGCAGTGTCCGTTTCGGCGTGGGCGCCGGACCCGGCGCCGCCCTGCTGGTCGTTGTTGCCGGCGGCCTGGGCGGCCACTGTGCCGCCGATAGCGGACGCGGCCAGGACGATGGCTGCGGCGGCCGTGAGGATGCCTCGGGTGCGGGTGGCGCTCATGGTGGAGCCTCTCAAAAGGGGTCGGTTCGCATCAACAGGTCGTTACGGTACTTCCCGGTCATGAACCACCGGGGCGGGCTGATGAACAGCAGGTTGCCGAGGGCGGCCCTGGCTAGTTCGGCGTCCTGCCGGCTGGGATATTTCGCCTGGTCCGCATGTTCAGCCGAGCCGGCGGCGTTTGCGTGGGAATCCGAATTCGCGTTCTGGATCAGCGTGGGCATGCACCTCGACGAACAAATAGCCCTCAACGGATACCCATCCTGACCACAAAATGCCCCGGACCATTGCTGGCGCCGGGGCATTTTGTGATCATTCTCAGGCGTCGAGTGACGTCTGCGGGCTCCCTGACTTCAGCGCGGCGAGGCGGGCCTCCACTTCGGTCTGCTCACCGAGGTCTTCCAGGGACGCGAACTGGGACTCCAGCGAGGAGGAGCCCAGTTCCTGCTCGCCGCGGACGGTGGCCTCCTGGCGGCGGATCTTCTCCTCGAACCAGCTGATAGAGGAGGTAGGGTCCCCGGCGGTGACGGCGGCCATCGCGTCGTGGATCTGGGACTGGGCCTTGGCGAGGTTGTCGAACTTGTCGGCGTCCGCGGCGTTCCCGGCGGAGCGGTACTCGTCGGCCCTGTGGGATGCGGCGATGGTCTTGCATCCCCACTCGGTGGCGTCGGCGACGGCGGTCCTGTGCTCATCCTCGGCCAGGCGCAGGCTGCCGATGGTCTGGGCGACGGCGGACTCGGCTACGGCTTCGGCTTCGGCTTCGGCTTCGGCTTCGGCTTCGGAGATGTTCCAGTAGGCGGGCGATTCGAATCGTATGTGTCCGGCGCTCAGGATTTCCACCAACCTCAAGACCCACGACAGGGCCTGTATGGTTCCAGGCCCTGTCGTGAGACTCTGCCGGTTGTCGCCGGCACGCTTGCTCTACTTGGTTGCGTCCCGCAGCAGATCGTCTTTGCGGGAGGGGAGCACGAGGAGGGCGTCCCCGACGGCCCGTTCCGCACCACCGGAGGGGCTGTTGAGGACGGTTCCGCGGGCAACGGCTGTTGTTGAGCCACCGCCGTCAAGGTTCATGGCCTGGACCATGCCCAGGGACGAAGCGACGTCGGCTTCTTCCTTGAGGCTCAGCCCGAGCGAGGCAGTTGAGCGTCCGTCGGCGGTGACCAGCAGGGTGTTCCCCTGGGCATCGGTCCCGGCGAAGGTGCGGGGGTTCCGCTTGTGGACCCAGCCATAGTAGAAGCTGTTCCCGTCGTTGGGGTGGACCATGCCGTCATGCTTTACGGTGACGTCTTCCTTCCCGTTCTTGATGAGCACTGGGCCGCCATTGACGATGCTGGTGGCCGTGTCCGTGTGGACGGTTTTCCCGTCCTGGCCGGCGAGGCCGGTGCCGATTTTGAGCTTGGCGCCCACCGGGGCGAGTGCACGGAGTTTGGCGACATCGTTGCCGATGGCCTGGACGGTGTGGCCGCCGGCGGGAACGGACTCGCCGCGGGTTTCGGAGACGGCGGCGACGGTGTCGTGGCTGTCCACCGCGACTTCAAGACCGGGGCCGGCGGGAGTGGTCGGTCCGAAGTCCGGGGTGAAGGTGACAATCTCATTGGCGTTCGTGCAGGTGACGTCATGAAGCGCGAGCGGGGTGGGCAGGTCGTGTGCACCGCCGCAGTTGCGGATCAGGCCAGGGACCCGGTCAATGCCGTCCAGGGCCGTCTCACCGGAGGTGGAGGAAAGGGACCCGGCCCAGGTGAGGCGCTCGATGCTGGTCGCGTTCTTCTTCCCGTCGATGACGAGGGCGGGGCGGTCCGCGACAGGCTCGCTGAGGGTCTTGCCGCCGTAGACACCGACACCTGCAGGGTCGCCTTCGGCGCCGGCCTTCGGGTCAAAGACGAAGTAGCCGGCGTTGACCCCGGCGATGGCGTGCGCATCGGCCGCCAGCTGGCTGGTTGTTTCCCGTTTCTCCAGGTCCGGGCCGAACGAGGCGGCGAGCTCACCCTTGTACGACTTGGGGTCGATCGTGATGACTTCAAGGTTCCACGGTCCGCGGGTCTTCGTGCTGGTGTCCGTGTCGCCGTCCCAGCCGGTATAGATCACCGAGGAGGCAAACCCTGCCGCCTTGATCTTGGCGACGGTGGCGTCCCCGGCGGCCTTCGCGGTGAAGTCGCCGGCCCGGACCCGGTAGCCCAGATCGCCGCCGGCATCAGCCAGCTGTGGGGACTGGACGTGTTCGACGCGGGCGTCGACGCCGGCGGCTTTGAGCTTGTCGGCGGTGGCCTGGGCCTTGGCTTGGCTGGAGAGCGCCGAGGCTGGCGCATCTGGATCCGGCGAATCGGAGGGAATGGCCACTTCCGCGGTCCAGAAGAGTGCGGAGTCCGCCCCGCCGCGGCTGATCTTTGTCAGTGTGACGCCCGGGGCCAGTGTTGTCACCGTCCGGTTTTCGGGCAGATCGGTAGCTCCGAGGTTGAGGTGGACGGGCTGGCCCGGGCCGTTGTCGCTCCTCTGTCCGTCGTCGGCCTGGGTGGGGCCGGGGCTGAGGAACGCCGAACAGACGGCGAGGATCAGCCCGCCGGTCAGGGCGCTGCGGTGCGTGAGGGGGGATTTCATGCATCCAACGTATAGAGGCCTGACTGCCGGACTCGACCAATAGTCGGACATGGAGGGTCTATTGCCCGAATCTTCACCGCGCGTTCACGCGAGGCCGGCGAGTGAGCGGATTTCTGCGGGCCGCACATATGGGGGGTACCCACTACCCGAGGAGTTCCCATGGCCGTTGGCCGCAAGTACACCGTTGTTGAAGCTGATTTCTACGACGAGCAGGAAGGCCTGACCGTCGGCGCCGTCGTCGAGGCAGTGCCGGCCGAGAACGCCCGGCAGCTCCTCGTCACCCAGATCGTCGGTGTGGATTTCCCGCTCGAAGAGCCCACGCTGAACCATCCGGGCCTGATGACCCTTTTCGACGCCGGAGCGGAGACCCGGACCCTCGGCGAATCCCAGCCCATCCTCACGATGGAACTGGCGGACGGCAAGGACCTGAAGGACCGGCTGCAGCACGGGCCGGTGACCGGGAACGATCTGGCCGTTTGCACGTACGGACACGGCAGGCATCTGGACCGTCCCTCCCGGCATCCACCAGGCTGCGAAGGTCGCCGAATGGCGCGGAAAAATGTGGTGACCACGTGGTTGGTTCCTGTGTGGGTCCCGATTTTCTCCGATTCGGCCGGTTTTGGGCGGGAGAGGCACCGCGAGGCTCCGCACACATGAGACCCATGACCATCGACAAGATCCTGAACTCCGTTGACGCCTACCGTCCGGAACCTCGCCGCCGTGCCAGGGAGTTGGACGCGCTAGGGAAAGCATCGCCGTAGTTTCCGGTCCTGAGCTGGTCAAGAACATCGGGCAGGGGCTCAAGGACTTATTGCAAGGCGCAGTCCTCACCACCGAGGAGGTCCGGGCCGACATGCGGACAGATTCGCCATGAACGACTTCTGGGACGAGAACGCCGGCATTACGACCACCCAACAGGAAACAGCCCGAGCGATTGCAGCGAATGCCGCGGCGCGGTCCCTGATGGACGCCTCCTCGCTGACCGCCGCCGCGGTGGCGGAACGCCTGCACCTGCCACTTCTGACAATCCAGAGCGTCGCAGCCAGTGGGCTGCTGCACTCCTACCCGGCCAATGGGCAGACGGTGTTCCCTGCCTGGCAGTTCAACACTGAGGGGACCGCTCTGATCCCTTCGCTCGGGGACGTCCTCTTTGCCCTGCCACATGACCTGCCCCCGCAGTCAGTGGCTGGATTCTTCCTAACGGCGACCCTCGGCCTTTGAGATCAGTTCGGCATCGCGCATCCAACGGTGCCCGGATCACCGCCCGGGCGGACTACAACCAGTGGAGCGTCGGCCGCTGCCCTCGCTACGCCGGGCGCATGACACAGAAATTTTCGGCCCACAATGGATCGAGCTAAAAGCCAAAGTGTTATCAAAGTGTTTATTCCAACGATGCAAAGGTTCAAAAACCCCTGCAAATGGTGGAGCTAAGGAGATTCGAACTCCTGACCTCTTCGATGCGAACGAAGCGCTCTACCAACTGAGCTATAGCCCCGAAGCAACGCCGGTCCAGAAGGAACGGCGTTGCCGGTGTCCCTAGGCTACAAACTATCCGCGTTCATTGCCAGCCAGCCGCGAAAAGTCTCACCGGCGTGGCGTCCCTCCGGCACCAAATTCAGCCCCGCGCGCAGGTATTTGCCCATCGCGCCGGGCAGCGGGAACCGGACAATCCGTCCGCGGGAGCCGGTGGCGGCCTTCCATTGCCGGGCGAACTCCCCCATCTCCTCGATCTCCGGGCCGCCGATGGTCCGGACGCCGTGCCGCGGGCCGGCCGGTTCAAGCGCCGCCTCCAGCAGGGCCGCCGCGACGTCGGCGGGTGCAATCGGCTGGAACCGGGCACCCTTGATCACCGGGATGATCCGCAGCTTCGAGCCGGCAGCGAAGATCGCCGCGAGGAGGGAGTGGAACTGCGTTGCCCGCAGCGCGACGGTCTCCAGTCCGGACCGCTCGTAGATCTGTTCCTTTGCCGCCTTGGAGGCGTAGTAGCCGAAGCTGCTGCGGTCGCAATTGACGATGGACAGGACTGCGGCCCTCTCCACGCCGGCATCCTGCGCGGCGGCAAGCAGCCGGGCGCCGCCGTCGGCGAATTCTTTCAGGGCCTTTCCGGACCTCCCCTCCAGGCAGTCAATCACGACGTCGGCCCCGACGAGTGCCGCTGCCAGCCCCTCGCCGGTGCTGACGTCCGCGGCGAAGTATTCCGCGCCGTCGGTCCGGACCGGTGAGCCGGCGGGAGGCGGGTTCCGGCTGATCACGGCGACCCCGTGGCCGGCCGCGATGGCCCGACGCACGACTTCCCGGCCCACCTGGCCGGTTCCTCCGGCAACGCAAATCCGTGTCATGTCCTGAGGCTACCGGCCCGCGCCTGATTCCCCGCCGTTTGGACCCGCCGGATATTTGGCCGGGAGGGCGCAAAAAAGCCCCGGGCTGCCATGGCTGGCTGCCCGGGGCTCTGAAATGCTTGGTTTTTCAGGCCCGGCGCCGCTGCAGGACGTCGTCCAGGTTGCTCAGGGCACTCTGCGCCTTGCCCAGGGGCTTCGATTCGGAGTCCAGGCCGGAGTTGCCGGCCGGCGTCTGCGGAAGGCCCTGCTTGAGCGACGGCTTGCCGACGGCCTTCGGGGCTTCCGGCAGGTCAAGCGGCTCGGGTGCGGCCCGCTCGGCCTTCGGTGCCTCCACATAGGTGGGTTTGGGGACGTCCACCGGCTCCCAGCTGGATTCTTCAGCGCTCCGGAAGGCCTGGGGGCCGCCGCGGAAGGAGGTGTCGCCGGAGGCAGCGGCTTCCGCCAGGGCCGCCTGGCGGAGTTCCTGGGCGGTCAGCGGCTTGGGTGCGGGCTTGCGTTCGGCGGTGTGGGCCTGGGCGTCAAAGAGCGGGCTCTCGGGCCGTTCGCGCGGCTCCTCCGCCGGATAACGCTGCGGGGCGCGCTCCGGGGCGGGACGGACCGGATGTGTGGGCGCTCCCATGGCCTCGCGGAACACGGCGTTCATTTTGCGGCGTCGGTCCCGGACCGCGAGCCAGCGAAGCGTAAAGACGGCAGCCACAGCGCCGAGCAACGCGACAACGGGCAACCAGACTGACCCGAGGCCGAAGAGCCGCAAGGCTGACGACACAACACCCGTGAGCAGCGAGAGCAAGCCCGTCAGGGCGAGAGCCAACCGGCCATAACGGATCTTGAAAGCCGGGCCGGGGCCCCCAGGCTGGGGGCCGCCGTCGAGCACGCTGGTTCCCGGGACGGACTCGGGGCGCTGGGTACTGGTCATGGGTTTCTCCTGCTGGGCCGCCATCTTCATGACGGTCCCGGCTTGCGGGGCTGCTGTTTCTCGATCGATGACGTCCGCCACGAGCTCGCCCGCGGGCTGCAGGTGGTGCTGTCCGTTCCGGAGGATGTAGGGGGCAACCCACACAATCCAGAGCGCAACAGCAATGACAAGGATCACAGAGCTGCTTAGAGGGATGTCCACATCAAAACCGTATGAGCAATCCGCGGCACGGGGCCGCATTGTCCCCGGTGTGTCGCGGGGGAACTGGCAATTGACTGGATTTACGGCGAAAGGGCTGGTCGGGAAGGTGCTGGCCGGCTACGCGGGGCGGCTTTGTTGCCAGCGTGCCAGCAGCCCTTCCGGAACTTCCTCCGAGGTCAGGGCAAAGCTCCGGTGATCGGCCCATTCCCCGTTGATGTGCAGGAACCGCGGCCTGTAGCCCTCGTCACGGAAGCCCAGTTTCTCGACCACCCGGAGGCTCGGCGCATTTTCGGGACGGATGTTGATCTCCATCCGGTGCAGCCCCAGGACCTCGAAGCAATAGTCCGTCGCCAACGCCACGGCAGTCGGGGCAATTCCCCGGCCCGCACGGTCCTTGTCCACCCAGTAACCCAGAGTGGCCATCATCGCTGATCCCCACACGATCGAGGACACCGTCAGTTGTCCCACAATCACAGGTTCCCGAGAGCCGGGCGTCCGCTCGGTGATCACGAACGGGAGGGCCGTGGCCAGGGCGGCCTGTGATTTGAGGGAACGCACCATCTGGCGGTAGTCGGGAAGGCCGCCCCCGGGGATGGGGTTGGACGCTTCCCAGGGGGCAAGCCACTCCCGGTTGCGGGAGCGGACCCCGGACCATTCCTTGCGGTCCCGGTACCGGATCGGGCGCAGCACGACGTCGCCGCTTTCCAGCGTAACCGGCCAGGTGTAGCTGCCCCCCACCGGAACTACTTGGTCGGGCTGGGAGCGAGGGTCGAGGCGAAGCCCGGCAGCCATTCGCGCAGGCCGGGGCCGAGATCGTCACTGTCGCAGGCGAGCTGAACACAGGCCTTCAGGTAGCTGAGCTTGTCGCCGGTATCGTAGCGGCGGCCGCGGAAGACCACGCCGTACACGCCGAAGCCTTCACCGTCACCGGAGGCGAGCTCCTGCAGCGCGTCCGTGAGCTGGATTTCGCCGCCCCGGCCGGGATCGGTGCGTTCCAGCACCTCGAAGACCGCCGGGTGCAGGACGTAACGGCCAATGATGGCGAGGTTGGACGGGGCATCTTTGACGTCCGGCTTCTCGACCAGGTGCTTGATGCGGACGTATTCTTCGCCGCCGATCGCTTCGATGTCGGCGCAGCCGTAGGCACTGATCTCGGAGGGTTCGACCTCAATCAGGGCGATCACCGATCCTCCGGTCTTTGCCTGGACCTCGATCATGGTGCTCAGCAGTTCGTCGCGGGCGTCGATCAGGTCATCGCCTAGCAGCACTGCAAACGGCTCGTAGCCGACGTGCTGCTTGGCGCGGAGGACTGCGTGGCCCAGGCCCATCGGGTCGCCCTGGCGCACATAGTGGATGTCACCGAGATTGCTGGCGTCCTGGATGGACTTGAGTTTGTCAGTGTCGCCTTTGGCCGCAAGGGTGGCTTCCAGCGTGGGGACGCGGTCGAAGTGGTCCTCGAGCGCGCGCTTGCTGCGGCCGGTGATCATCAGGATGTCGTTCAGCCCTACTTTGACGGCTTCCTCCACGACGTACTGGATGGCCGGTTTGTCAACGACTGGCAGCATTTCCTTGGGCATGGCCTTCGTGGCCGGAAGGAACCTGGTTCCGAGGCCGGCTGCGGGAATGACGGCCTTACGGACGGGAGCGTTGGGTGTAGTCACTCGACTAATCTAACGGAGGGACCAAACATTGGGTAATCATTCGGGCTGCCAGGAGCCGCTGCTTCCCGGGACCGCATGACACAAGGGACGGGGCATCATGGCGTCGAAGGAAGAGATCCGGGCCAGCCATCGGGCGCGGCGTGCCCTAGTGACGCCGGCCGCGCTGCAGATCGCCGGGGCGGGCATCGCACGGCACGGACTCGCCTGGGCAACAGAGCTGACCCGCGGCACCCCAGGCATGTTCGCCGCCTATCTTGGCGTGGGTTCCGAGCCGCCCACCCTGGACCTGCTGACGGCGCTGCACGGGGCCGGGCACCGGATCCTGCTGCCGGTCTGCGAACCCGGGCTGGCGCTGAGCTGGGTGTACTGGACGCCGGCCTCCGAGTTCGTCCGGAGCCGCTACGCGCCGATCCTGGAGCCCGCCGGGGAACGCCACGACACAGCCGTTATGCGGCACGCCGACGGCATCATCCTGCCGGCCACCGCCGTCGACTTTTCCGGCAACCGGATCGGCCAGGGCGGCGGCTATTACGACAAGTTCCTGGCTGCCCTGGCTTCCGTCATCCCTGCCGGGACTCCAGCGTCCGACGGCGGGCCGCTGCCGTCGCTGCCGAGCGCCGCCGTCGTGTACGACACCGAGGTGCTGCCGGCCGGCAGCATCCCGGCAGAGTCCTTCGACCGGAAGGTGGCGGCAGCATTGACGCCGGCCGGTCTGCTCCGACTGCAGCGATAGGGCTCAAGGTGGGCGCCCGGCGGGGGTGATAGAATTAGCACTCAGGCCCTGCGACTGCTAAGGGACGGATTCCGCTATCACCAAATCGGCGGAGATCCTGACCGCACAGCACGGGACCTGCTCGTTTGTCCCAGAGGAGGATTTCCAGTGCCCACGTATGCATACGCCTGCAAGGACTGCAGCCACGCCTTCGAGATCGTGCAGTCGTTCACCGACAGCTCCCTCACGTCCTGCCCGGAGTGCCAGGGGACCCTGCGCAAGAAGTTCAACAGCGTCGGCGTCGTCTTCAAGGGTTCCGGCTTCTACCGGACTGACTCCCGCGCCGCTAAGGGCAGCACCGTCTCCCCGGCCCCGGCTCCCGCGCCGGCAGCAACTCCGGCCCCCGCCGCCGCTTCCGCAAGCTAGGAACCGCCTGCGCGGCCTGCCGCCGACCCGTGCTCTGTCGCCTGCCGCAAGATGCTGCCTGCTGCCTGCGCAGGCTGCTGCATCTCCGGGCAGATTTTCCCACATAGCCGCAACGACACCTGCACTGTCTCCGCGCCGATGCGTAGCGTCGGGCTATGGCCACTCTTGCACCGTTCGCCCCGCCCGTCGGCACCATCCCCGCGGCATCCCAGTGCGTCTTTTTTCGCGGTGCCTTGCGCCATTCTACTGTTCGTAGGATCGGCCGTTCCGCCAGGCGCCGCGCACGGGGGCCGACCTCCGGAAGCCCTCCGCACGGACCAGGATGCGCCGGCCGGCCGTCCCGTCAACTGGTCCGTTGGCTGAACCGGCACCGGCGGCTGGCGGTGGCGCTGCTGCTGTGCGTCGCTGCCGGTCTCACGGTGCAGCAGCTGACTCCGGCCCCGGCCGACACGGTGCCGGCGTTCGCCGCGGCACGGGACCTTCCAGCCGGGAAAACACTCGTCCCGGATGATCTGACGGTTCTGAGCGTGCCCCGCGACCTCGTACCCGCGGGCAGCTATGGCGGCACCGATTCCCTGCGGGGCCAGCAGTTGGCTGTGGCACTCCGCAAGGGCCAGCTGCTTTCCGACTCCCAGCTCCTGGGGCCCGGGCTGCTGGCGGGAAGTCCGCCGGGATCGGCCGCCGTGCCGCTGCGGATGTCAGATCCCGCCTCAATCCAGCTGCTATCCCCCGGACAGCTCGTCAATGTGGTGATGACCAACGGCAACGGTTTTGACCAACCAGCGGTATCCCAGGTGCTCGCCGCGGCGGTGCCGGTGCTGTGGACGTCCGGGCACGGCGGCGGGGCCGGCCCATGGCTGGCCACCGGGGAAACCGAGGGCCTCCTGGTCGTGGCTGCCGATGCCGAGCAGGCGCACCGTCTCGCCGGTGCCTCCACCCAGGGAAAGCTGTTCTTCGTTCTGGTTGGGGCCGCCCCTGGCTAGGCTGCTACCCGGCGGAGACCGCCGGAAAGCCCGCTCCGAAGCGGTGCAGTATCACCCTGGCGCGCGGCAGGGCCCGGGCGGTGCAGTATCACCCGGCCCTGGGCAGGGCCGGAACGACTAGCCCCAGTGCGGGGGTTTCTGTTCTTCAAGCCAGGAGTCGTGGTCGTAGCCGCCCGGCTCATCGCCCCAGCGCCGCGGGTCGTCTTCAGCGGCCTTGTTCGGCAGCACGCCGGCCGGGACCGGGGAAGGCACGGCGGGTGTGCCGTCCCTGGCGTCCTCCCGGGAGCCGTCGTTCTGGGCCTCGGCACTGTTCTGAACCCCGCCGTCGTTCCGGACCCCGTCGTCGTTTTGGACCCCGGCGCCATTCTGCACGTCGTCGTTGTCCCGGGTGTCACCGTCAGCATTCATGCCGCCGGCCTCCTTACTGCCCTGATCTGTTCTGTCCTGATGCGCGCTGTCCGGCTGTCCCGAAGCGGTCCGACCGTCAAAGGCCTGCGCTTCGTTGACGGCCAGGTTCTCAACGTCGTCGTCGAAGAATCCCGGCGAAGCCGGCTGGCGGTGCGTCACGGCCGGCTTTTCCAGCCCCAGGTATCCGCCGATGCGGTCGGCGCAGGCCGAAGGATCGGTGAAGACCTCTATGGTCCATAGTGGCATGTAGCGCCAGCCCAGTCGCTCCAGGAGCTGCGGACGGAGCCTGCTGCGTTCACGGACGGTCAGCCGGCGGTACTGTTCGGTGCCGTCGGACTCAATCGCCACCGGCCGGGGAATCTCGGCGTCGTCCTGCCCGAGGGTGCTCAGCGGATCGGCCGCGGCCACCATGTTCAGGGCGCCGTCGTACTGGTGCCAGACCCGGGCACCCCTTGCCCGCAGCCGGTCGCCGAGATCCGCCACGAGGGGGTCAGCTCCCAGCGCCTGCTCGCTGGCAGCCGCCCGCGAAGCCGGGCTGCCGAGATTGGAGTTGCCCGCGATTTCCCGGTCCAGCAGCTCATAGAAGTCCACCGCGCCGTGGCTCAGCCGGGTCACGTCGAGGTCCTCGGGACGGAAGCAGCTCAGCACGTACAGCGACCGGCGCGCCCTCGTCATAGCGAGGGCAAACTTGGCCCGTCCGCCATCCGCGGACAGCGGACCCAGATTGTGCAGCGCGCGCCCGTGCGGGGTGCGGCCGTAGCCCGGTGAAAAGATCACATGATCGCGGACCAAACCCTGGGCTCGTTCCAGGTCCACCACCCGGAAAGATTCGTCCCCGGCGGTGAAGAAGCTGGCCAGCAGCGGATAGTTGGGCAGCTGCAGCCGGATGGACTCGCCGATCCGGGCTGCGTGCCGGAGGCTCCCGGTCACCACGGCCAGGGATGTGCGGGGCCGGAGCCGTGCGTGTTCGAAGACAAGCTCCACCGCCCGGTTCACCTCGGCGACCACGGATTCGACGCCGTCCTGGTCCGCGCTGGGGAGTCCGGTGCCGTCGGGCAGGTACTCCACCGTCAAGGCACGGTCCAGCCCGGTAGCGGACTGGCCCTCCGGCAGCCGGCGCAGTCCGCCGTCGTAGAAGCTCCTGCTCAGCTGCCGCACGAGGTCTTCGTCAACGGCGCGGTAGATGGTCTTCAGGCTCCAGACGGGCAGCACCGAGGCCAGCGCCTTGTACGCGCTCTCCACGCCCTGGTGGGAGCTCTCGCCGGCGGCAAGCCGCTCCACACTGACCGTGAAGGTCCGCGGGCTGGCGATCCGGTCGTCACCGAAGGCAATGACCTGCCGGGCCCGGGCGATGGCCGGCAGGACAGCCTGCAGCGAAGTCGCCTCGGCGTCGAGGATGACAACGGCGTCGAACCGCTGCTCCACCGGCAAGACCGCGGTCAGGAGATAGGGGCTGACCGACCACACCGGAACCAGCATCGGCAGCAGTTCCGCGGCCTGACCGGTCAGCGCCGCCAGCGTGACCCGACCGTCCTTGAGCAGGCTGCGCAGCAGTTCGGTCTGGCGCGGGTGCTCCGCGAGAGCCGCCCGCCAGCGTTCGGCAAGATTCCAGCGCAGCCGGGCGGCACCGCTGGCGATGTGGGCGTTGTCCGCGAGGCGGTACTCGGCTTCGAGCTGGCGCAGGGCGTCGCCGTCGGACATGGCCAGGTAATCGTCGCCGCTGATCATGGCTTCCAGCGCCGACTGCCACCAGGCGAGCTCAAGCTCCGTAGCCACGGAGTCCGCCGGCACCTCGCGCTCGGCGAGATCGGCGAGGAGTTCACCGAGGCCATGCTCGCGCATGTTCTCCACCAGGAGCGTGCGCTCCGGCAGGGTCTCAAGCGTGCCGGTGTCGGCAACCAGCCGTTCCAGCCGCTCCATGAGTTCTTCGTAGGGTGTGCCGTGCAGGTCTCCGCCTGCCGCGGTGTGCCTGACGGCCTGGCCCAGCTCGGCAAGTTCCGCTTCCAGCTCGCGGTACAGGGAAATGATTTCCCCGAGGCCGGACGGGACGGCCGGATGGCGCTGCGTCGTGGCGTAGTCGGCCCACGCGGCCCGCTGCTCCTGGACGAGGACCAGGGAGCTGTGCAGGTCGGCGATGTGGACGCCCGGGCGGACGTATTCCTTCGCCACCCGGCGCAGGCGGGAGCGCTGCATGGACGGCATCTCGATGCTCCGTTCCCGGCGCCAGGAGGAGGCCGCGGTGGCGGAGATGAGGTCGTGGACCGGACGGTCAAAAATGTCCGGGGTGAATTTGTCGAGGCTTTCGCGCACTGCGACCAGCAGTTCAACCTGGTCGCCCCACTCAGCGAAGGTGCGGCCCAGGCGGATCTCGGCATGTTCGGCGACGCCGTTCATCCGGTTGCGCAGTTCAGGCAGCTTGCCGGCTACGGAGCGGGCGACCTGCTGGGCCTCCTGGGTCTCCTTGCGGGTCAGCAGGCGGGCGCCGTGCCAGGGGCTCATCGTCGAGGCCCGGCTGAAGCTTCCCAGCTCGGCTGCCCGGCGGAGCCGGTCGGCCAGTTCCTCGCGGTCCCGGATGCTGTCCAGCACGCTGCGCTTGAGCCGCACGGTGGTGGCCGGTGCAGGCTGGAGGGAGGTCAGCCCGGCCAGCGACTGCATGGCCTCGTACGGCGAGCAGCCCCAGCGTTGGCGGACGTTGTGCAGTGAGGCGACGTGGTCCCGAAGGGCGTGGCGGTGCTCGATCAGTGTGGTGTGCAGGTTGCTGAGCTGCGGCTCGAGGGATTTCTCGTTGCGCACGATGGCCCGGACCAGCTGGCCCTTGAGCTGCAGTGGAGTGGCGTTGCCGGCGAGCTGGAACAGGGTGGAGTCCAACCCGAGGGTGTCCAGCTGCGCGGAGATCTCACCCAGGCTGGCACGCCGGTCCCCCACGACCAGGACGGTTTTGCCCTGGTCGACGAGGGCGCCGATGGTGTTGATGGCGGTCTGGGTCTGGCCGGTGCCCGGCGGGCTGCTGACCACGAGGGAGTCCCCGGCGCGGACGGCGTCGACGACGTACTGCTGGTCGGTGTCGGCGTCGAGCAGCAGCAGTTCGTCGGCGGGATCCCGCGCGTCGGTGCTGGGGAAGCGCCCGGGCTTGAGCTCAGCAACCTCCACCGCACCGCCGTCGGCGGCACGCGCCAGCGCGGCCACGAGGGGATGGTTCCCGTTGATCCACGGATCCTCAAGGCTCCCGGACAGGTCGGCGAAGGTGGAGACCAGGAGGTTGTGCTCGACCTCGGCGCCATGGATCGGCTGGATGAGCGTGCCGAGGCGGTCAAGGACCGGCTGCGGATCGAACCGGGCGGTGCTGTACGCCATGCGGGTGACGGCGTTGACGTCGAAGACGATCCCGTGGACGGTCTTCAGGTGCCGGACCAGGGCAGGGTTGATCTTGGCCTGTTCGGTCAGCTGCAGTTCGTAGTCGTCCTCGCCGGGGCGGACCGTGAGCGAGATGGCCGTCAGCATGACGGGGGCCGAGACGCGCTGGGGTTTGCCTCCGACGGCGGAGGTCCAGACGACGGTGCCCGCCGAGAAGTATCCGGCATCGATGCCGCGGTCGTTGGTGAGCTCGAAGATCTTGGACCGCAGGTTGCGGGAGGCACGGGCGGCGACGACGTACTGCTGGTGATCACGGATCAGGGTGGAGAGCCGGGTGCGCCGGCCGGCCATCAACTGCGCCAGGCCCGAGGGATGGGCATGCGTCAGATCGATGGAGCCCTCAGGCGTTTTGGTAAAGCGCAGCATGGTGTCTGCTCCGGTGACGGGCTTGAGCCCCGACAGCCATTTCCTGAGCTCCTCGGAGCCCTCGGGGTGGCCTTGACCAACTGACACTGCTGCCTTCTTTTCTGTGCTCGCGTTTACTTTGCTCACGTTATCCGTGCCCGCGCGGGACGTCCTGGACCATACCGGCATGCTTTCGAGGGTAGCCCGAATCCGGTCCCGGTGAGGCGCCGCAACACTGGCGGGACCCAAATTCAACGGGAATTAACAGGATCGCCGTCCCTGGCCAATGCCCTGTCCGAATCCCTTCCGGGAAGACCCGGGCAGACGCAAAATGGCCGTCCCCCACAGGAGGCCGGCCATTTCCCTGCCTGTTACCAGGCTACTCCCACTCGATGGTTCCCGGCGGTTTGCTGGTCACGTCGAGCACCACGCGGTTCACACCGTCCACCTCGTTGGTGATGCGGTTGGAGATCCTGGCCAACAGATCGTAGGGCAGCCGCGACCAGTCCGCGGTCATGGCGTCTTCGGACGATACGGGACGCAGCACGATCGGGTGGCCGTAGGTGCGGCCGTCGCCCTGGACGCCGACGCTGCGGACATCGGCCAGCAGGACAACCGGCATCTGCCAGACCTCGTTGTCCAGTCCGGCAGCGGTCAGTTCCGCCCGCGCAATGGCATCTGCCTTGCGCAGCAGGTCCAGCCGCTCCTTCGTGACTTCGCCGACGATCCGGATGCCGAGGCCCGGTCCGGGGAACGGCTGGCGTCCGACAATTTCCTGCGGCAGGCCAAGCTGGGCGCCGACGGCGCGTACCTCGTCCTTGAACAGGGCGCGCAGCGGTTCGACGAGTTCGAACTGCAGGTCCTCCGGCAGGCCCCCCACGTTGTGGTGGCTCTTGATGTTCGCGGCACCTTCGCCGCCCCCGGATTCCACGACGTCCGGGTACAGGGTCCCCTGCACCAGGAACTTGATCTTTTCGCCGTGCGCGGCTGCCTCGGCGATGATCGCCAGTTCGGCTTCCTCGAAGGCGCGGATGAATTCGCGGCCGATGATCTTGCGTTTGGTCTCCGGGTCGCTGACGCCGGCCAGTGCCGACTGGAAGCGCTCCTGCTCGTTGGCGACGTAGAGCTTGACGCCGGTGGCGGCCACGAAGTCGCGTTCGACCTGTTCGGCTTCGCCCTCGCGCAGCAGTCCGTGGTCCACGAAGACACAGGTCAGCTGGTCGCCGACGGCGCGCTGGACCAGGGCGGCGGCCACAGCGGAGTCAACGCCGCCGGACAGGCCGCAAATGACCCGGGCATCGCCGATCTGTGCACGGATCCGGTCGACCTGCTCCTCGAGGATGTTCCCCGCGGTCCAGTTCGCTTCCAGCCCGGCGCCCTTGAACAGGAAGTTCTCCAGCACCTGCTGGCCATAGGCCGAGTGCTTCACCTCCGGGTGCCACTGCACACCGTAGAGGCGCTTCTCCTCGTTGGCGAAGGCGGCGACCTCGGCTCCTGCGGTCGTCGCGAGGACCTCGAAGCCTTCCGGGGCCTCGTGCACCGAGTCGCCGTGGCTCATCCAGGTGCTCTGGTGCTGGGGCATGCCGTCCAGGATGGAGCGGCCTTCGCCGAGGGTGGTGGTCTCGGTGGCTCCATACTCGCGGAGACCGGTCTGGGCCACCTTGCCGCCGAGTGCGTTGGCCATCGCCTGGAAGCCGTAGCAGATGCCGAAGACCGGCACACCGGCGTCGAACAGCTCCGCGCCGACGCTGGGGGCACCTTCGGCGTAGACGCTCGCGGGGCCGCCGGAGAGGATGATCGCGGCGGGGTTCTTGGCCAGCAGTTGTTCGGTGCTGTAGGTATGCGGAACCACTTCCGAATACACGTTCGCTTCCCGGACGCGGCGGGCGATCAGCTGCGCGTACTGGGCACCGTAGTCAACAACCAGCACGGGCTTGTGGGACGTCTGGGATGCAGAGGGAGTAGTCACAGTCCTAGCCTACTTTGCGGCGCCGTCCGCCCGCACATTGAGAAGGCCGCCCGGGGCCTGAAACGGCCGCCGGGTAAGCGAACTCACATGGGAGGGCGCGACGTCGGCCAGCGGCACGCCGCGGGGGCAGATCAGGGCGGATCAGGCGTCCGCATGCGCCCTGATCTGCCCCCGCGGCGGCTCGAGGCCGCCCCGGGGCGGCCGGGCGCTGTCCGGGGCAGGCTCAGTAGCGCTGCGGGGCCTGCGGGTTGGCGGCCAGCTCGGCCTCCACCTCGGCATGGAACTTCTTTTCCACGAAGAAGGACAGGAACGGCACCACGCCGCCGAGCGCCAGGACGATCATCTTCGAGAACGGCCAGCGCATCAGCGACCACAGGCGGAAGTTGGACATGAGGTACACGACGTACATCCAGCCGTGCACGATCAGCACCGCGATGGAGACGTTCACGCCGCCGATGACCCCCGGCGGCTCGGCGTCGGCGAATCCGAAGCCGAACGGCTCGCCGGTGACGGCGTTGGTTCCGCCGGCGAAGAGGTACTGGCCGAAGGCGTACCGGGCGATCAGTTCGGCGCAGAGCAAGAGCAGCATGGAACCGGTCAGGTACGCAAGGACCTTGTAGAACTTCAACGCCGACCGGATCTGCGCCTCGGTTCCGCCGAAACGGCGCTTCTTGCCGCGCGCGCTTCCCGTGGCGTTGGACTGCTGCGGCTGGACGGCCGGCTGGGGCTCGATCATGATTGCACTTTCGGTTCGGAGGGGTGCGGTTCGTTGGGGTCAGGTTCCGGGAGGTGCCGGGCCGCGGCTTCCTCCTCCTCGTCGAGGGCGTCCTCGAGACCGCGGCGGTAGTCGTCCTTGACCAGGCGCCACCAGATGAACAGGGCGAAGCCGGCGAACACGACCCACTCCGCGGCGTAGAAGAGGTTCAGCCAGTTGACCTTCCCGGCAGACGGCTGCGGCCCGACGTTCAGCGGTTTGAGCGCTCCGCCGGACGCGGCGGCACTGACATCGCTGCCGCCGGAGGTCTCGGAGCCCGCGGCAACGAAGCCGGGGTAGCTGCTGACTTCCCAGATGTTGATGAGTTCCGCGACGGAGACGGCGCTGGCCCGGCCGGGGCCGGCGTCGGTCCCGGGCAGCGGGGCCTCGGACGGCAGCAGCCGCCCGGTCAGTTCAATGGTTCCCGACGGCGGCGCGTCGGCATCCGCGGGGTCCGCAACCCAGCCGCGGGCGACCGGGATCCAGGTCTGCGGCGAGGCACCGGCCCCGGTCAGGACGGGGGCATCCTTCACAGCCAATGCCGAAACGACCCAGAATCCCTTGGCACCGTCGTTCAGGCGCCCCGGCACCAGGACCTGCTTCTGCGGGTCGTAGCTGCCGGTGGCGGTGATGATCTGGTCAGCAACCGATCCGGGGAAGAAATCTCCGGGCCGGAGCACGGCGGTGAGCGGTTTGGGCTCCTCGGTGATGGTGGAGACCGTCACTTCGGGCTGGGTCGAGCGGCCGAACTGCCACTGGCTGAGCAGCACAAACACCCCGGAAATGACGATCGCGAACACCAGTCCGGCGATCCAGCGGGGTTTGAGGGCAGTCTTCAGCACCCCTTAACCGTACTTCGTCGGCGCGTAGAACAACGAAACGGAGAGTGGGACCAGGGCCTGCCCCCAAAGTGGGCAGCAGGGTCGCCTCGTGGCGACGGGGCCAAGGCGCAAGAGCCTGCCCCCACTTTTTCAGTGGTCGAAGAAGACCAGGCTGGAGTTGATGAGTTCGGCGATCACTTCGGGGTCGTAGGCACGGCGGAGCGATTCGCGGAAGGCTTCCTTCGACAGCGACCGGGCGATGGTCGCCAGCACTTCGAGGTGCTCGGAGAAGGAGCTCGCCGGGGTTGCGATCAGGAGGACCACGGTGGCGGGCCCGTCGGCGGCGCCGAAGTCCAGGGCCTTGCCGTATTTCGTGATGCCGACGGCGATAGAGGTCCGGGACACGAACTCGCTGCGGGCATGGGGCAGGCCGATGCCGCCGGGCAGGCCGGTGGCCATCTGGTGTTCCCGGGCGTTGACGTGTTTGAGGAAGCCTTCAAGGTCGGAGATGCGCCCGGCGGCATGCATCCGTTCCGCCAGTTGGCTGGCAGCGTCGAACTTGTCGGTGGCGTCCATCTCGAGGATCACCATTTCGGGGGTGGTGAGCTCGGCGTCATACCGGTCCAATGGTTCCGCCAAGAGTAATCCCTTCAAAATGGCGTCAGTCCGCCGGCAGGCTCGGGTCGAGGCTGCCGGCGGACTCTGCCGGTCAACGCAGCGGAACGATGTCCTCGACGCCCAGTCGTGCTGCGTCAGCGGATTCGTCGTCCGGCTGCTCCTGGCTGAGCCGTTCGGCGTCGACCCTGGCCAGGTAATGCTTGATCTCGCCCTCACGCTGCGCATCGCTCCAGCCGAGGACATCTCCCATCAGTTTAGCTACTACCGGCGCGGCGGACACACCGCGGTCCCAGGCCTCGATGGAAATCCGGGTCCGGCGGGTCAGCACGTCCTGCACGTGGCGCGCGCCCTCGTGGGTGGCGGCGTAGACGGCTTCGGCGGCAAGGTAGTCGTCTGCGCCGGGCAGCGGCTCGGCCAGTTCCGGGTTCCCCGCGATGAGAGCCAGCACCTCCGGGGCCATCGAACCGTACCTGTTGAGCAGGTGTTCGATCCGGGCGACGTGGACGCCGGTCTCCTCGGCCATCCGGTTCCGTTTGTTCCAGGCGGCCTTGAATCCGCTGGCACCCAGCAGCGGGATGGATTCCGTGCAGCTCGGCGGGACGCGTTCGTCCATGCTGCGGGTCGCCTCGTCCACCGCGTCCTTGGCCATGACCCGGTAGGTGGTCCATTTGCCGCCGGCCACCACGACGAGTCCGGGGACGGGGTGGGCCACCACGTGCTCGCGGGAGAGTTTGGCGGTGGAGTCGTTTTCCCCGGCCAGCAGCGGGCGCAGCCCGGCGTAGACGCCTTCGACGTCCTCACGGGTCAGCGGGCGTTTCAGGACCTTGTTCACATGCTCCAGGATGTAGTCGATGTCCTTGCTCGACGCGGCGGGGTGGGCCTTGTCGAGGTGCCAGTCGGTGTCGGTGGTGCCGATGATCCAGTGCCGGCCCCAGGGGATGACAAAAAGGACGGACTTTTCGGTCCGCAGGATCAGCCCCACGGTCGACTGGAACCGGTCCCGGGGCACCACGAGGTGGATGCCCTTGGAGGCACGGACCTTCAGCTGGCCCCGGTCGGTGACCATCGCCTGGGTCTCGTCGGTCCAGACCCCGGTGGCGTTGATGACCTGCTTCGCCTTGATGTTGAACCTGGAACCGTCCTCGTGGTTGACCACCTTGGCACCCACCACGCGTTCGCCCTCCCGCAGGAAATCGACCACGGACATCTGGTTCACCGCGTGCGCCCCGTAGTAGGCCGCAGTGCGGATCAGGTTGGCGCAGTACTTGGCGTCGTCGACCTGGCCGTCGTAGTACCGGATGGAACCGACGAAGGCGTCGTCCTTAAGGCTCGGCGCGGCCCGAAGGGTCCCCCTGCGGCTCAGGTGCTTGTGGAACGGCACGCCCCGGCGCTGACCGGTGGAAATGGACATGGCGTCGTACAGGGCAATGCCGGCGCCCACGTAGGGCCGTTCGAAGAAGGGCTTGGTGAGCGGGTACAGGAACGGAACCGGCCGGGCGAGGTGCGGGGCGAGCGCCGAGAGGATCAGCCCGCGTTCGTGCAGCGCCTCCTTGACCAGGGCGAAGTCGAGCATCTCCAGGTAGCGGAGTCCGCCGTGGATGAGCTTCGAGGAGCGCGAGGAGGTGCCCGCGGCCCAGTCGTTGGCCTCGACAATCCCGACGCTCAGGCCGCGCGTGACTGCGTCCAGGGCGGCGCCGGTGCCGACGATCCCTCCGCCGACTATCAGGATGTCGAGTTCCTTGCCCGGGCTGGTGGTGCCCCTGAGCACCGCCAGTGAAGCTTCGCGTTCCGCAGGCCCAAGGGCACCGCCGGCCTTGGGAGAGCCACCGGGAAAACTGTTCATGTCACGCCTCCATCAGCATCATCGCTCGTAGTGCACCACACTACTTCCAACTCCCCCGGATGGGCAGGGGGCTTTCAGTTGCCGGCGTAGGGCGAGACCACGACGTCGACCCGCTGGAATTCCTTCAGGTCCGAATAGCCGGTGGTCGCCATGGAACGGCGCAGCGCACCGATCAGGTTGGACGTCCCGTTGGTGTGGTGGCCCGGCCCGAAGAGAACCTCCTCGAGGGCTCCGACGGTGCCAACGTTGACCCTGTCGCCGCGGGGAAGTTCAAGGTGGTGCGCCTCCTGGCCCCAGTGCCAGCCCTTGCCCGGCGCTTCTTCGGCGCGGGCGAGGGCACTGCCCAGCATGACCGCGTCGGCGCCCATGGCGATCGCCTTGACGATGTCACCGGAGGAGCCCATACCGCCGTCGGCGATCACGTGGACGTAGCGTCCGCCGGACTCATCCATATAGTCGCGGCGGGCAGCGGCGACGTCGGAGATGGCGGAGGCCATCGGCGAGTGGATGCCGAGGGCGCGGCGGGTGGTGCTTGTGGCCCCGCCGCCGAAGCCGACCAGCACGCCGGCGGCACCGGTGCGCATGAGGTGCAGTGCCGGTGTGTAGCCGGCGGCCCCGCCGACGATCACGGGGACGTCGAGTTCGTAGATGAACTGCTTGAGGTTCAGCGGCTCGTGGTCTTTGGAGACGTGCTCGGCCGAGACGGTGGTGCCGCGGATCACGAAGATGTCGACGCCGGCTGCCACGACGGTCTTGTAGTGCTCCTGGGTCCGCTGCGGGGTGAGGGAGCCGGCAACGGTGACGCCCGCGGCGCGGATCTCCGCGAGCCTGGTGGTGATCAGCTCCGGCTGGATCGGCGCCTGGTAGAGCTCCTGCATCCGGCGCGTGACGGCCGGGCTGTTGGTCTCGTCCTGGAGCGCGCCGATCTGGTCGAGTACGGCCTGCGGGTCCTCATACCGGGTCCAGAGGCCTTCGAGGTCGAGGACGCCGAGTCCGCCGAGCCGGCCAAGCGCGATCACCGTCTCCGGCGACATGGCCGAATCCATCGGCGCCGCGATGACCGGCATGTCGAACTTGTAGGCGTCGATCTGCCAGGCGACGGACACATCCTTGGGGTCACGGGTACGTCGGTTGGGGACGATCGCAATGTCATCCAGGGAGTAGGCACGACGCCCACGCTTGCCACGGCCAATTTCAATCTCGTAAGTCACTGCTCTAGGTTATCCCAGCCGCGCCACCGGCCACGGACCCGGCGGGACCGTGGAGCCGGAATGTGCCCGGGACTGCAGCGGGGGACATGACATGGGCAGCGGTGCCCATGGCAGCCGCCCGCAGAATCCCATAGCCTGAGGGAAAAGGTCCTCGCCGAGTGCCCTTACCCCACTCCTAGGAGGACCACCCATGGCCCCTGGCCTCTACGGCGCCGATATTGAACAGTTGCGGTCACTTTCAAAATCCATGGGACTCTCCGGATCGCGCCTGTCGGACACCGAACACAGGATCAACGGCCTGGTCGCCAGCACTGCATGGAAGGGCGCCGACGCGGAGCGCTTCCGGATCGAGTGGACCGGCACTTTGCGCCCCAAGCTCAACCAAGCGACGCGGTCCCTGATCGATGCCTCCAAACTCCTTCTCACGCAGGCCGATGAGCAGCAGGAGGCCAGCACGCAGGGTGGCGGCGCAGGTTCCGGGCCCGGCGGGACGGCACATCCCGGTACCGCCGGAGACAGCCCTCCCACCGGACTGGAAGGCATCGTCTCCGGAGCCGGAAGCTCGCCATGGTGGGCCGCCAATGGGGCAGTCACCGGCGCCGGCCTCTACGCGGACGATCTGCTGGCCACCATGGCCAAGGGCGGGCTCGTCACCAAACTGACCAACTGGCCCATGCTCAGCGCACAGTACGGCCAGGCCGCCGAGGCCGGGTACGTCCGGGGAACCCAGCTTCTCAACGGGACATCCATGCTGGGACGCCTTTCCGGCGGATTGGGCGTAGTTACCGGTGGGATACAGCTGACGCAGGGATTGTCCACCGGCAACACCGGGATGGCGATCGACGGCGGCATCTCCACCGTCCTTGCGGCCGGGAGCTTCATCCCAGGAGCCGGACCCTTCTTCGCTGTTGCCGGCATCGCGTGGGGCGGCTTGGGCCTGCTGGCGGGCAACCTTGGCTACGGTTCCGCCTCGGAGATGATCGGGGATGCCGCCGAAGACACAGCCGATGCCGTGGCCGACGGCGCCAAGAAGGTCTGGGGCTGGCTCACCTGAGCGCCCACCTTCCCTAGACTAAGAACCGAGACCTGTCGCCCGAAAGGCTGCTATGACCACTCAAGACGACGCACCCCTGCTCATCACCGAACACGAACTGATTGCCTTGATCGCTTTGGCGGGCACCAGCGGGGCCCTCAAATGCCAGCGCATGTTCAGGCTCGACCACGCCGCCGGCGCACCCCTGGAGCAGGCCGGCGTGGCCACGCTCCTGGAACGTGGGCTCATGACAATCGAGGGAGAAGGTCTCCTTCCGGCCGGTCCCGCCACCAGCGTCACCGCCGCCCTGGCGGGTTCGGACGCCTGGCTGGAAATCGCGTTGGTCACTCCCAAGGCTGAACACGTCTATTTCCTCTTCGGTTCCGCCGATGGCGCCCTGATCCTCAGCCTCAGCAAATACGGCGTGCACGAACTGCGCCCGCTCACCAACGCTGACGGCATGTTCACTACTGCCATCGAGATGGTGAATTTCTACCTCGGCACCGCACCCGACGGCCGGCCGGCCGCGGGCACGCTCCGCAGGCACCTTGCCGACGACTCATTCCGCGCCGTCCACGTCAAAGCGGGATCGGATGGTTCCCTTGAGCTGCGCGAAGGCGAGGGTGAGGACCTCCCCGCCACTGCCCTGCTTCCGGAAGACCTGGAACAGCGACTGCGCAAGGGGCTGGGTCTGTAGTCCGACATGAGCCTTCCAACTCCTTTCCCCGCCGGCCAGCCTGCGCATCCCCTTGATTACTGGACTTCTCCGGAGCTGGCACGGGTCAGTCCACCCAACGCACCCTCCCGTTTGCGGCAGTTGGCTGATGCCCAGGGCACCCTTGCCGCGGCCTGGAGCAGCGCCATCGGATCCGGGCCCCTCCTGCTCCTGACCGGTGGCTTCGTCTCGGCCATGTCAGGCAACCCCGCCTGGGTCTTGATCCTGGGCTTGCTGGGCGTTGCTTTGACGGTGCTGGGCCTGGTCTCCTGGAGGCGGGTACGTGGCACACTGCCGAATACCAACAGGCTCCTCATTGCCCGCGGCCCGGGGTCGGCGCGCGGCGGCGTCATGATGGTGGCCGTCCTGGCCATCATTCTGGGCTGCATTCTGGCCACCGCTTTCCCCGGGATCGCTTCCCGGGGAACTGCGACGCTGGCCGCGGTGAGCGGCGCGTATGTACTCTTCGTGGCTCTCCTGGCAGCCTTTATCCTCATCCCGTCCGTAGTCCTGGGACGGGCCCGGCAGTCCTTCCGGCGAAGGATCCACACGGACCCGGGGCTCCGCACCGCGGTGGAGGGCGATCTGGCCATGTGGCGCGACCCACAGGGCAACGCGGGTTACGGCCCCCTGTAAAGGACTGCAGGCAGGAGTCCTACGGGGTGACGCCATGGTGGAACTGCCTTCCGGCCACCGGATCCCGCTGGCCCCGGCCGCCGAGATCAGCGAGTTTATCGCTGCCGTCTACAACTTTGACGAGACCCGCGTGCTGGACATCAACCCGCTCGCGGCCCGGCTCAGCGCCGGGGTCCGCACCGCAGGCTCCGCGAAGGGCGGGCGGCAGGAGTATTACGGGGTCACCGATCTGCACCGCATCGATTCGGCGAGCGTCGGCTGGGGCGGCGGCGACGCCGGGTCCCTGTCCGCCATCCGGCCCGCCGTCGCGTTTGGTTTCAGCAGCGTTCCCCGGGAGCCCAGCCTGGCGCGGGTAAGGACAACCGTGGTCCGGGCGGCAGCCGGCAGCGGAAGCCAGCCCGGGCCTCCTCAGACCCCCTCTGCGTCGTCCACGGCGAGCTGGGATTCGAACATCCGGAAGTAGCGGCCGCGCAGGGCCACCAGTTCCTTGTGGGTGCCCTGCTCCGCGATCCGGCCGTCCTCGAGCATGTAGACGACGTCCGCCTTCTCGATGGTGGCGAGCCGGTGGCTGATGGCGATGATGGTGCTGCTGCGGTCGGCGAAGAGCCGGGTGAAGATCCGGTGCTCCGCGAGCGCGTCGATGGCCGAGGTCGGCTCGTCCATGACCATGAACGGGGCATTGCGGTAGAAGTTCCGGGCCATCGCGAGCCGCTGCCACTGCCCGCCGGACAGCCCGCTCCCCTTCCGTCCACGCGGATCCTCCATCCAGTTGCTGACGTGGTTGTCCAGGCCGTTGGGCAGTTTGTTGATGAACTCCAGGGCCTCCGCGTCGGCCGCGGCGCGGCGGATCCGCCCGTCGTCTCGCGGTGCATCGACGTCGCCGAAGAAGATGTTCTCCGCCGCGGTGGCGAACTCGTACTTCAGGAACTCCTGGCTGAGCACCGCCAGATGGCGGTGCCAGGACTTCACGTCGACGGCGGCGAGGTCGACGCCGTCGAGCAGCACCTGCCCGGAGTCCGGGCGGTAGAGCCCGGCGAGGATCCGGATCAGGGTGGACTTGCCGGCGCCGTTCTCGCCCACGACGGCGACGTGCTGGCCTTCGCGGATGGTCAGCGAGATTCCCCTGATGACCTCCAGTTCGCTGCCCGTGTAGGTGAAGCGGATGTCGCGCAGTTCCACGGTGGTGGGCGCCTGCAGCAGCGGCGGCGCGTGGTCGGAGTGCACCGGCAGCGCCATGAAGAGCTCGTAGTCCTTGAGGTTCGCGAGGTCCTCGTCGATGGAGCTCAGGGAAGAGACGAGGCTGTTGGCGGTGGACAGGGCCCGGCTGACGATCTGCTGGACGTAGAGGAACTGCCCCACCGGCTGGGCCCGGGCGATGATCTGCCCGACCACCCAGATCAGCGACACGACCTCCGCGCCGTACTGCAGGGCATCGGCGGCGAGCTGTTTGGGGATGTAGCGCTTCTGGAAATCCAGCCGCCGGCGCTCGTCCGCGTCGCGCAGCCGGGAGCGGAGCCCCATCAGGTACCCGACGATCCCGTAGAGGCGCATCTCGGCGATGTGCTGCGGGCGCAGGAGGTTGGTCTCGATCATCCTGCGCTGCCGGCGGGAGTCGATCTGGGTGTTCCAGTGCGCGATCTGCTCGCGGGAGAGCTTGAACTGCAGGTAGACGCTGGGCACGATTGCCACGAGCACGATCACGGCAATCCACCAGCTGACCAGCAGCAGCGCCCCGATCGCGAGGAGCACCGAGACCAGCTGCGTGAAGATCGCGGCGATCCGGTCCAGGACCCGGGCGTAGGAATCGGAGAAACGCTTGGCCCGGTCGTACAGGTCCACGGTTTCTTTGTCGTCGTAGCGCCAGAAATCCAGCGCCAGGAAGCGTTCGTACATCAGGTCGCCCACGATCGCGCCGACCTTGAAGCTCATGAGCTGCTGGATGTAGCGGTCCACGCTGCTGAAGGCGCCCCAGAACAGCCCCAGCGCGGCCGTGATGATGACGTAGACAATCGCCTGCTGCCCTGCCACGGCGTTGCCCGCATAGGCGGCCGCGAGGGCCGTGGTGGTCAGGGAGGCGTAGTAGGTGGTGACCAGCGGCAGCAGCGCCGAAATCAGCGAGCCGGCAACTTTCATCACGACGGCGGCGGGCGAGGCCCGGAAGCTGACGCGCAGCACCTGCGCCACGGCCCGGGCGTAGGGCCTTAGCGCCAGTTTGCGCTTCGGCTCACGCGCGGGCAGGAGTTCGGACATGCCTCCAGCCTAGGACACCCGCCTGCCCATCCAGCTAGCAGCACGGGCCGTTATGGGGGTCCAAAACGGCCCCTGCTGCGGGTGAGCCGGGCGGCGCGGTTTAGCGCGAACCGTAGTTCGGTGCCTCCACCGTCATCTGGATGTCGTGCGGGTGGGACTCCTTCAGTCCGGCGGCCGTGATCCGGACGAACTTCCCGCGGGCCTTCAGTTCCGGCACGGTCGGTGCGCCGGTGTAGAACATGGTCTGGCGGAGGCCGCCCACCAGCTGGTAAGCCACCGAGGCGAGCGGGCCGCGGTACGCGACCCGGCCCTCGATGCCCTCCGGGATGAGCTTGTCATCGCCGGAGACGTCGGCCTGGAAGTAGCGGTCCTTGGAGTAGGAGGTGTTCTTGCCGCGGGTCTGCATGGCCCCGAGGGAACCCATGCCGCGGTAGAGCTTGAACTGCTTGCCGTTGACGAAGATCAGGTCACCCGGGGACTCGTCACAGCCGGCGAGCAGGGAGCCGAGCATAACGGTGTCCGCGCCGGCGACCAGTGCCTTGCCGATGTCGCCCGAGTACTGCAGCCCGCCGTCGGCGATCAGCGGTACGCCCGCCGGGATGGCGGCCTTCGCGGATTCGTAGATGGCGGTGATCTGCGGGACGCCGACGCCGGCGACCACGCGGGTGGTGCAGATGGATCCGGGACCGACACCGACCTTGATGCCGTCGGCACCGGCGTCGATGAGCGCCTGGGCGCCTTCGCGGGTGGCGGCCTGGCCGCCGATGATGTCCACGTGCGCCGCCACCGGATCGGACTTCAGCCGGGTGATCATGTCCAGAACGCCCTGGGAGTGGCCGTTGGCGGTGTCCACGAAGAGGGCGTCCACCCCGGCGTCGATCAGGGCCATGGCGCGCTCCCAGCCGTCGCCGAAGAACCCGATGGCCGCGCCGACGCGCAGCCGTCCTTCATCGTCCTTGGTGGCCAGCGGGTACTGCTCGGCCTTGGTGAAGTCCTTGGTGGTGATGAGGCCCTTGAGCCGGCCCTGCTCGTCAACGAGCGGGAGCTTTTCGATCTTGTTGGTCGCCAGTTTGTGCGAGGCTTCCTCGCGGCTGATGCCGACGTGCCCGGTGACGAGGGGCATCTTGGTCATGACGTCGCTGACCAGCCGGATCGGGAAGTCTGCTTCCGGCACGAAGCGGGTGTCGCGGTTGGTGACGATGCCCAGCAGCCGCATGCCCTCGTCCACAACGGGCAGCCCGGAGACCCGGTAGTGTGAGCAGATTTCGTCCAGTTCGGCCAGGGTGGCTTCCGGGCCGATGGTCAGCGGGTTGGTGATCATGCCGGATTCGCTGCGCTTGACCCGGTCCACCTGGTCCGCCTGGTCGGCGATGGAGAGGTTGCGGTGGACGACGCCGAGGCCGCCCTGGCGGGCCATGGCGATCGCCATCCGCGATTCGGTGACGGTGTCCATCGCGGCGGAGAGCAGCGGCGTGTTCACGGTGATGCGCTTGGAGATCCGGGAGGAGGTGTCAGCCTCGGAGGGGATGACATTCGTGTGGCCGGGCAGCAGCAGGACGTCGTCGTAGGTCAGTCCGATGAAGCCGAAGGGGTTGTGTTCGGGCTGGGTCATGAGTGCGCCTCTTACCTTGGGTTTTGGGTTTCACGGGTAGGGGTTGCAGCAGATGACCAGCCCGTCATTACGGGCATGGCCTGTGCAGAAGTGTTGAATAAATACTAGAACCTTGGCGGCGATCCCCATATTCCGGGGCAGTAATGTGAGCAACGGCACCGGCCGGGTGACGCCGCCGGGTCAGGTCCAGCCGGTGGCCGCCAGCAGGCGCTGCTCGAACATGGGGATCATGCTTTGGACGTACGTCTTGGTCAGATGGTTGTCGTCTTTGTAGACGTACACGTTCCCGACGACGGCCGGGCAGATCGCGTCGGCGCAGATGAAGTCGCTCAGGTCCATCAGGTGCAGCCCCGGCACCCTCCCCCGGTAGGCGTCCAGAGGTGAGGAGTCGGCCAGGGATTCCTGCAGCGGCACCCTGCACTTCGGGGCCTCGGGCCCGTTCTTCTGGACGCATTCGGGCATGCTCATGTTGAAGCGCGGGTTGTCGCGGATGCCGACCACTTCCATGCCGGCGCCGGTGAAGGCCTGGATGCCTTCAAGGTAGTCCGGCACCTCGGTTTCGAAAGGTGCATCCTTGTGGGTCAGTGAGGCGACGGTGAAGACGGCGTCGGGCCTGCGGTCCAGGACGTACTTGGCGCTGGCCTGGTTGAAGGCGTTGCATTCGGCGTCCCGTTCCGGGGATTCTCCGCCGAAGCGGCAGTTGCCCTTGAGGAGGGCGACGACCTCCCAGCCGTGGCTTCGGGCGACCGGGCCGAGCGCCGCCATGTACTGCTGGGCGTGGGAGTCGCCGAGCACAACGATGCGTTTGGTGACGGTGTCCGGGCGGCTGTTCTGCAGGCATCCGGCCAGCAGCGGGTCGCCGGGGACGTTGTCTTCCGTGCAGAGCCCGTCGATGTCAGCCCACTCGTTCTTCATCGCGGCCGGAGCCGGGATGATCTTGGCATCCGGCGTGGGCTTGCCCGCATTCTCGGGCGACAGGGCGGCGGCTCCGGGGGTCAATTCCTTCGGCTGCGCCGCGGCAGCCGCCTCGTCTGCCAGGATCCGGCTCTGCCACACGGACACCGGCCCGGCCAGCAGCGCGCCGCATGCTGCGATCACGACGGCGGTGCGCCAGACCCGGCGCTGCGGCCAGTGCCACTCGCGCAGCGGTTTCTCCACGAACAGGGTGGTCAGCACGGCCAGCACGATTGAGGCGGCCACGATCGCCAGGCCCTGGACCAGGTTCGGCGCGGGGATGCCCATCCCGGCGAGGCCCAGCACCAGCAGCGGCCAGTGCCAGAGGTACAGGGCGTAGGAGTTGTCCCCGAGGGCCACCAGCGGCTTCCAGGTCAGAAGGCGGTCAACCCCGAAGCGGCTGCCGCTCTGTCCGGCCACGATGATGGCGGCTGCCGCCAGCGTCGGCCACAGCGCGATGAAGCCGGGGAAGGAGCGGTCCACGGTGAGCAGGAGGCCGCAGGAGAGCACTGCGGCGAGGCCGGTCCAGCCGAGGACAACCCGCAGCGTTTTGCCGGGCTTGAGGTGCGGCAGCGCCAGGGCCAGCAGCGAGCCGAGTGCGAATTCCCAGAGCCGGGTGCGGGTGTCGAAGTAGGCGAAGGACTGGTTGGTGGCCGTCTGCCCGATGGAAAACACCAGGGACGCCACGAAGATCGCGCCGAAGGCCGCGGCCAGCAGGGCGGCATAGCTGACCCGGGCACCCAAGCCGGTCCTGCGCAGGAACCGCCACAGCAGGGCAGCGGCGGCAAAGACCAGCGGCCACAGCAGGAAGACCTGGCCCTGGATGGACAGTGACCAGAAGTGCTGCAGCGGGCTGGCCCCGGAGTGGTCCTGCGCGTAGTAGTCGACGGCGGTGTCCGCCAGGAGCCAGTTCTGCCGGTACCACAGGGACGCCCAGGCCTGCTCCAGCACGTCCGGCCAGCGGTTTTCGGGCAGGATCACCCGGGTGCCGGCCAGGACACCGAGGATCACCACGACGACGGCGGGAAGCAGCCGCTTGAGCAGGTGGAGCCAGTGGCCCAGGAGCCGCAGGGGTTTGCCGCCCTCGACCTTGCGGGCGAAGCTGAGGGTCATCAGGAACGCCGAGATCAGCAGGAAGATGTCAACCCCGCCGGACACACGCCCGAGCCACACGTGGTAAGTGACCACCATCAGGACCGCGAGCGCCCGGAGGCCCTGGACTTCGGGACGGTAGCCCGGTTCTGGGCGCGATTGAGCATCCGCCGCCGCAGTCTGCGGGGTGGCCATGGTTCGCTCGTTCGACACTCGTGACCCTCCAGGCCGGTTTCCAAAGCCTCAATGTTACCGAGCCGTATTTTTTCTGGCCAATCGCAGAGGCGCGGGAGCCGTCCCGCCGGCGGCTATCTGCGGCCCCGGAGGCTACCCTGTAACGAGCCAGAGGAGGCCGCATCGTGATCGCACAGCTGCGCATTTGTGTCCCGGAAAAGTTGTCCGACGCCGTCATGGACTGCTGCACCGGCGAGCTTGGCGTCGCGGAAGTTTCGCGGCAGCGCGGCGCGTCCGTCCTTCCGCCCGGGGACATCATCGATGTCCTGCTGGCACGGGAATCGGTGGAGCGGCTCGTGGAGAAGCTCCAGGCCCTGAAGGTCCAGGAACAGGGCTCGGTCTCGGTCAGCATGCCGGAGTTGGTGCTCTCCGACCGGGCCGACAAGGCCACCGCCGACGCCCCCGGCGAGGGCGCGGATGCCGTGATCTGGGACGAGGTGTCCCGGCAGACGGGCGAGGACTCCCGCCTCACCTGGAGCTATCTGGCGTTCCTGATTCTGGCGACCCAGCTGGCGGCCATCGGGATTGTCACGGATTCCACCATCGCCATTGTCGGGGCCATGGCGGTGGGGCCGGAATTCGGCCCGCTGGCGGCCCTGGCCGTGGCCCTGGTGCGGCGGCAGTGGCCGCTGGGGCGCAGTGCTGCCCTGGCGCTCGGCATCGGCTTCCCCGTGGCCATGCTGGCGGCAGCGCTCACAGCGTGGCTGTCCGTGCCGCTTGGCCTCTTTCCCCCGGATGTGCTCGAGCGCGGCTCCGCCGTCGAGTTCATCTATCACCCGGGGCCTTATTCGCTGATCGTTGCCGTGCTGGCCGGGACTGCCGGGATGCTGTCCGTGATCAGCCGGCGCTCCGCGGCCCTGGTCGGGGTCTTCATCTCCGTGACGACGGTGCCGGCCGCGGGCTTCGTCGCTGTGGCGCTGGTCCTGGGCGAATACCAGAAGGCGGCCGGCTCGGCCCTTCAGCTGGGGCTGAACCTCGTGGGAATCGTGGTGGCCGGAGTTGCTGTGCTGATTTTCTACCGGCTCGTCACCAAGCGCCTTCCGCAGGGCGAAGACCTGCGGCTGCGGCGCAAGGCCCTGGGCTCCCCCGAGAGCTGATCCGCGCCGGCGGGGCCACACACAAAGAAAGACCGGACCAGCTGGTGCTGGTCCGGTCTTTCGTCAAGCTGGTCCGGGTGGACCTTAGTGCTGGTGGCCCGCGTGCTGGTCATCGTCGGCAGGCTTCTCGACCACGAGGGTTTCCGTGGTGAGCACCAGTGCCGCGATGGAAGCCGCGTTGCGGAGGGCCGCACGCGTCACCTTCACGGGGTCGATGACGCCGGCAGCGATCAGGTCTTCGTATTCGCCGGTCTTGGCGTTGAAGCCCTGGTTGTTGGCGGATTCGGCCACCTTGGCGACGACGACGTAGCCGTCGAAGCCGGCGTTCTGGGCGATCCAGCGCAGCGGCTGGGTCAGTGCCCGGCGGACGATGCCGACAGCAGCAGCCGCGTCACCTTCGAGGGCCTGGACGGCAGGGTCCTCGTCGAGCGCCTTGAGGGCGTGGATGAGGGCGGCGCCACCGCCGGCGACGATGCCTTCTTCCAGAGCCGCGCGGGTCGAGGACACTGCGTCCTCGATGCGGTGCTTCTTTTCCTTCAGCTCAACCTCGGTGGCAGCGCCGACCTTGATTACGCCGATGCCGCCGGCCAGCTTGGCCAGGCGTTCCTGCAGCTTTTCCTTGTCCCAGTCGGAGTCGGTGCGGGTGAGCTCGGCGCGCAGCTGGGAAACCCGGGCTGCGACGTCCTCTGCCGAACCGGCGCCGTCCACGATCGTGGTGTTGTCCTTGGTGACGGTGATGCGCCGTGCGGTGCCCAGCACCTCAAGGCCGACCGTGTCCAGGCTGAGGCCCAGTTCCGGCGAGACAACCTGTGCGCCCGTGAGGGTGGCGATGTCCTGCAGCATGGCCTTGCGGCGGTCTCCGAAGCCCGGGGCCTTGACGGCAACGACGTTCAGGGTGCCGCGGATGCGGTTGACGATCAGCGTGGACAGTGCCTCGCCGTCGACGTCCTCGGCGATGATGAACAGCGGCTTGGAGCTCTGCAGCGCCTTTTCCAGCAGCGGCAGGAAGTCCTGGACGGAGGAGATCTTGCCCTGGTTGATCAGGATCAGGGCGTCTTCGAGGACAGCTTCCTGGCGTTCCGCGTCGGTGACGAAGTACGGGGACAGGTAGCCCTTGTCGAACTGCATGCCCTCGGTGAGGACCAGCTCGGTCTGCGTGGTGGAGGATTCCTCGATGGTGATCACACCATCCTTGCCGACCTTATCGAAGGCCTCGGCCAGCAGTTCGCCGATCTCATCGCTCTGGGCGGAGATGGAGGCGACGTTGGCGACCTGGGTGCCTTCGACGGGGCGGGCGTTTTCGAGCAGGCGGGCGGCGATGGCCTCGACGGAGACCTCGATGCCGCGCTTGATCTGGCCCGGGGCGGCGCCGGCCGCAACGTTGCGGAGGCCTTCCTTGACGAGGGCCTGTGCCAGCACCGTGGCGGTGGTGGTGCCGTCGCCGGCGACGTCGTTGGTCTTGGTGGCGACCTCCTTGGCAAGCTGCGCGCCAAGGTTCTCGTACGGGTCGTCCAGCTCGACTTCACGGGCGATGGTGACGCCGTCGTTGGTGATTGTGGGGGCGCCCCACTTCTTGTCCAGCACGACGTTGCGGCCGCGGGGGCCAAGCGTCACCTTGACCGTGTTGGCGAGCTTATCGATGCCGGCTTCAAGCGACCGGCGGGCAGCGTCGTTAAACGCAAGCTGCTTTGCCATGGTTTTGTCCTTTCAAGACAGAACCCCGCGCAACTGACCCGTCTGAGAGGGGTCGGCGGCGCGGGGTCCAAGAGAGTTACTTTACGACGATCGCCAGGACGTCGCGGGCGGACAGCACGAGGTACTCGGTGCCGCCGGTCTTGACTTCAGTTCCGCCGTACTTGGAGTAGATCACAACGTCGCCGATGGCGACGTCGATCGGAACGCGGTTGCCGTTGTCGTCAAAGCGGCCGGGGCCTACTGCAACAACTTCGCCTTCCTGCGGCTTTTCCTGCGCGGAGTCCGGGATAACCAGGCCGGAAGCCGTGGTCTGCTCGGCTTCGAGCGGGCGGACAACAATGCGATCCTCAAGAGGCTTAATAGAGACCGACAATGACCTCTCCTTTTCGTCAGCAAATTCGTGGACATTAAAGCTGTGGGGCCAAGGCGTACAGACCGTCGTCGCGGTGCCGGCAGCAGCCTGGCTGATAAAGCTTCAGGTGTTAGCACCCTCCTAGGGAGAGTGCTAAGCACGACTCTATGTAAGGAGTTAGCACTCGGTCAAGGCGAGTGCCAGAATTATGTCCCCGGCGAACGCTGCGCCGCTGCCGGATCAGCGTCCGCCGAGGTCCTCGAAGTCGACGTCTTCGCCGGTGTCCCCGTCATCGGCGCCGGCATCGTTCCGGTGCCGGTAGATCACCAGGGCTCCCGCCACGGCCACGACAGCCCCCATGACCAGGAAGGCGATGCCGCCGGCTCGGACCCCGGCGTAGTTCTCCCGGATGGCCTTCGCCTCCTCGGTGGCGTCCGTGACGGACTTGCCGCCGACGGAGTAGACGGTGGCGTTGAAGGAGTCCAGCAGGAAGATGATCACCAGCAGGGCCGCGCAGACGACGACGATGATGCCGCCGGCGACGAGCGCGGGCCGGGCGTAACGGGCGAGCCCCTGGCGGGCGGGGCGGCCGCCGTCGGCGTCCTGCTGTGCGGCGCCGTCGTCCGGGTAGGTTTCATCCATGCCGCTGTTTGCCGTACCGCTGTCATCCATGCCGTCAACCCTATCGGGCGCAAGCTCCGGCGGCGCCCTGAACTAGGCTTGATTCCATGGCTGACGCACCGCAGGACCAGATCGCCCCGCTCCTCAACCCCGAAGGCTGGGAGCTGCTGGCGTCACTTGGCCCGTACCGGGAGGATGAGGCGTTCCGCCTCAACGCCTCCCTCCGGAAGGCCGGCCACTCCCCCGAGCTCGTTTCGGCCGTGCTCACCCAGTCGCGGCTGCGGACCAAGGCCGAGGCCAAGTTCGGCGAGTTCGCCCGGCAGATGATCTTCACCCAGGCGGGCCTGGAGCAGGCCACCCGGCTGACCGTGGCGGCACGGCACGCGCAGCGCTTCGCGGAAGCCGGCGTGCAGCACGTGGCGGACCTTGGCTGCGGCCTCGGCGCCGACGCGATGGCGCTCGCCTCGCTGGATCTCCAGGTCACGGCCGTGGAAATGGACGAGACGACGGCCGCCTGCGCAACAATGAATTTGATCCCGTTCCGGAACGCCACGGTGGTCCACTCCGACGCGACCACAGTGGCCCTGGAGGGGATCGACGGCGTCTGGCTGGACCCGGCCCGCCGGACCACCTCGACCTCGGGGACGAAGCGGCTCTGGGATGCGGAAGATTTCTCCCCGCCGCTGTCCTTCGCCGAATCCCTGGCCGGCGCCGGCCTGGCCGTGGGTGTGAAGATGGGCCCGGGCATGCCGCACGATTCGGTTCCCAAGGACTGCGAAGCCCAGTGGGTTTCGGTGGGCGGGGACGTCACGGAGGTGGGGTTGTGGTTCAATGCGGTCCGGCGTCCGGGGATCCGGCGGGCGGCGCTGCTGCTTGGCCCCGCGGGTGCGGCGGAGCTCACCAGCGCTGAGGACTTCGACGGCGGACCGGTCGCCCCGGTGGGGCCCGTCGAGGGGTACCTCTACGAGCCCGACGGCGCCATCATCCGGGCGGGCCTGGTGGCCGACGTCGCCCTCCAGCTCGGCGGGCACCTCGTGGACGAGCACATCGCCTACATCTGCGCCCCGGAACTGCGCGACACCCCGTTTGCCCGGGCCTACAAGGTCCTGGACGTGATGCCCTACAACGTCAAGGCGCTCAAGGCGTGGGTCAAGGACCAGGGCATCGGGGTGCTGGACATCAAGAAGCGCGGCACATCGGTGACTCCGGAGGAACTGCGCAAACAGCTTCTCCCCGGACGGAAGCCGAAAGCCAAGAAAACGGCCACCCTGGTCCTCACCAGGATCGGCGAGGAGCGGGTGGCCATTTCGGTGGAGCCGGTCTAGGGCCGGGCCGCTGGTCGGCGGCATTCCGGGCTGGCGGATTGCCGGGATGCCGCGAGGCCCGGATGCTACTGGGCCCGCATGAAGTCCTCGGCGGCCCGGACCTGCTCGTCGGTGGGCCGGATGCCGGTGTACAGCACAAACTGCTCCAGCGCCTGGATGGTCGCCACCTCGGCTCCGGTGATCACGATCTTCCCGGCCGCCCGGCCGGCCTTGATCAGCGGGGTCTCGGCCGGCAGCGCGACGACGTCGAACACCACCTTCGCGGCGTCCACCGTTTCCTGCGGGAAGGACAGGGAGTCCGCGTCGGGGCCGCCCGCCATACTCCCTGCCATGCCAATAGGTGTGACGTTGATGATCATGTCGGCCGTCAAGGACGGATCGACGTCGGCGCGCCAGGCGAAACCATAGAGCCCGGCGAGCGCCCGCCCGGCCTCCTCATTGCGGGCGATCATGGTGACGTCCCGGAACCCGGCGTCGCGCAGCGCCGCGGCCGTCGCCTTCGCCATCCCGCCGGCGCCCCTGAGCAGCACCGAGTACGCGGCAGGCACGGCGTTGCGCTGCAGCAGCTGCTCGATCGCGGTGTAGTCGGTGTTGTAGGCGGTGAGCGTGCCGCCGTCGTTGACGATCGTGTTGACCGAGTCGATAGCTTTCGCGGACGGGTCCATCACATCCACGAGCGCGATGACGTCCTCCTTGTACGGCATCGACACGGCGCAGCCGCGGATTCCGAGGCCGCGCACGCCGGCGATCGCCTGCGCGAGGTCGGTCGGGGCGAAGGCCTTGTAGATCCAGTTCAGGCCGAGCTGTTCGTACAGGTGGTTGTGGAAGCGCGTCCCGTTGTTGCTCGGGCGGGCCGAGAGCGAGATGCAGAGGGTCATGTCTTTATTCAGGATGGGCACCCCTCCATTAAACGCCAGGCGGCCCCCGGGCCGCCCCGTTCCCGGACGCAGTGCCGCGATCCGATCAGTTTTGTGAAGACTTTCACGTTTCCGCTGCCGTCCGGCCACGGGCTGCAGGCCGCCCCTGCACTAGACTTGAGCCACCGTTGCCCCGCCAACTGTCCGGCGAGTCCGCCCATGACGAAAGCCGGCCGGGGCATGGAAACGGACCGCACAACAATGAAAGGACCACATGAAGATTGATTTCGCTTCATCCAGGCAATCAACTCTTGGTGTGGAATGGGAACTTGCCCTCGTGGACGCGGAAACCGGGGAGCTTGCCTCCGTGGCAAAGGAGGTCCTCCGCGGGGTCGCGGCACGGCATCCCGAACTGAACGAGGACGACGAACACCCGCACATCAAGCAGGAGCTGCTGTTGAACACGGTGGAGCTTGTCACCGGCATCTGCAACACCGTGGCCGAGGCCAAAGCGGACCTGAACAGTTCCCTCGCCGCCGTCCGTGACGTCACGGATCCGATGGGCGTCGAGATCTTCTGCGCCGGCAGCCACCCCTTCAGCCCCCCGCAGCTGCAGCCGGTGACGGACAAGGAGCGCTACGCCAAGCTCATTGACCGCACGCAGTGGTGGGGCCGGCAGATGGTGATCTACGGCGTCCACGTGCATGTGGGCCTTGACAGCCGGGACAAGGTCCTCCCCGTCCTGGACGGCCTGGTGAACTACTTCCCGCAGTTCCAGGCGCTCTCCGCCTCCAGCCCGTTCTGGGGCGGCGAGGACACCGGATACGCCTCGCAGCGCGCCCTGATGTTCCAGCAGCTGCCCACCGCCGGCCTGCCCTTCCAGTTCGCCAGCTGGGAGGACTTCGAGTCCTACGCCCAGGACATGTTCACCACCGGGGTGATCGACTCACTTTCCGAAATCCGCTGGGACATCCGGCCGGTCCCGCATTTCGGCACCATCGAGATGCGCATCTGCGACGGACTGGCCTCGCTCGAGGAAGTCGGCGCCATCGCCGCCCTGACGCAGTGCCTCGTCGACGAGTTCTCCACCACGCTGGACAACGGCGGGACCATCCCCACCATGCCGCCGTGGCATGTGCAGGAGAACAAATGGCGGGCGGCCCGTTACGGCCTGGACGCCATCATCATCCTCGACGCCGCGGGCAACGAACAGCTCGTCACCGACCACATCCGCGAGACCGTCGCCCGGCTGGAACCCGTCGCCGTGAAGCTGGACTGCGTCGCCGAACTGGCCGACGTCCTGAAGATCATTGAGCGCGGCGCCGGGTACCAGCGGCAGCGGCGCGTGGCGGCGGAGCACGGCGGCGACCTGCGCGCCGTCGTCCTGGACCTGGTCCAGCAGATGCGCAAGGGCCCCGAAGCCTAGCCCCGCGCCCCCGGCGGGTCTTACGCGGAGACGGTTGTGACCGGCATCGAGGAGTCGGGCGCGAACGCGATGCCGCTCGGCGCGATCCCTGCCATCACCAGCTGGGCGCCGAGGGCCGCGACCATGGCGCCGTTGTCCGTGCACAGCGAAAGCGGCGGGACGGTCAGCCGGATTCCGGCGGCGCTGCAGCGCTGTTCCGTGAGCTGGCGAAGCCGGGAATTCGCCGCCACGCCGCCGCCGAGCAGCAGTTCGGTGATGCCGTGCTCGCGGCAGGCCAGCACCGCCTTGGAGGTAATGATGTCCACCACGGCCTCCTGGAAGGCCGCGGCGATGTCCGCCACGGGCACAGTTTCTCCGCGCGCCTCGAACTGCTCCACGCAGCGTGCGACGGCGGTCTTGAGTCCGCTGAAGGACCAGTCGTAGCGGTGCGGCCCGGGTTCTTCCGCGGTCCCCATGTATTTGGGCTGGCTGAGGCCGCGCGGGAAGCGGATCGCTTTGGCGTTGCCGGTGCGTGCCAGCTTGTCGATGGCCGGGCCGCCCGGATAGCTCAGGCCCAGGAGCCGTGCCACCTTGTCGTAGGCCTCGCCGGCGGCGTCGTCGATCGTGGACCCGAGCAGCTCAACGTCCCCGGTGATGTTCCGGATCCGCAGGATTTCGGTGTGACCGCCGGAGACCAGCAGGGCGCCCAGGTTTTCCGGCAGGGTGTTCTCCCGCGCGGCGTTCTCCCGGGGGGCGTTCTCCCGGGAGGCGCTCTCCGGGGAGGCGCTCTCCGGCGCGGAGCGGGCGGGGGCCAGCGGCCCGCCGTCGCCGGTCTGCAGCAGCCCGACGCCGACATGCGCGACGAGGTGGTTGATGGCGTAGAGCGGCTTGCCCGTGGCGACGGCGAGCGCCTTGGCCGCGCAGACGCCCACCATCAGGGCTCCGGCGAGGCCCGGGCCGGACGTGACGGCGATCGCGTCGATGTCTTCCAGGGTCACCCCGGCCTCGGCCAGCGCCGCCCGGAGCGTGGGCACGAAAGCATCCAGATGGGCGCGGGAGGCGATCTCGGGAATCACGCCGCCGAACCGGACATGCTCATCCATGGAGGAGGACACGGTGTTGGTCAGCAGCCGGGTGCCGCGGACAATCCCGACGCCGGTCTCGTCGCAGGAGGATTCGATGCCAAGGACCAGCGGCTGGTCCTGGTCGGTGGTGTTCATGGGTGGTCTGCTTCCCTGGGCGTCGTGTGGAGTCCGCGGGTGCCGAGCCGCAGCCGCATGATCAGTGCGTCGACGCCGTCGCGGTAGTAGCGGGGCCGGACATGGATCTGTTGGAATCCGTAGCGGCGGTAGAGCTGCTGGGCGCGGGGGTTGTCGGCCCGGACCTCCAGAAGGACGTCCTCGGCACGGCGCCGCCGGCTTTCTTCGATGAGCTCGGTGAGCAGTGCCGACCCGATGCCCTGGCTTTCCTGCTCCGGGACGACGGCGATGGTCTGGACGTCCGAGATCGGCTCCATGCACATCAGCCCGGCGTAGCCCACGATCCTCCCGGCCCGCTCGGCCACGAGGTAGTGCCGCGTTTCGGCCTGCGCCAGCTCATCGACGAACATCTGCAGCGGCCAGGCATCCACCGGGAACAGCCTGCACTCGAGTTCGTGCACGGCGGGGATGTCCGCCGCGGTCATCTCCCGCAGCGTCACACCGCCCGGCACCCTTGCCTGCCCGGCTGCGGGGTCTGCGCCCTCCGCTGCGCCTTGTCCGGCGCCCCGTCCTTTGTCCTGTCCGGCGCCCTGTCCTTTGTCCGGTCCTCCGGCCCCGGCGTTCACAGCGCTTTCTTCCGCGGCCCGGGTACCTGGGCGTCGGACTCGCGCAGGTAGAGCGGAGTGGAATCGAGCAGCTGCTCCCCTGCGGCGAGGCGCGCGAGGGCGAACTGGCCCAGCGAGAGGGCCTCCGGCTGGCGGGAGCTGAATTCGGGGACAGCCTTGAGGACGTCGGCATGGAGGCCGGCGCCGGCTCCGTAGACCGGAAGCTCGGGCAGGTCCGCGGCGAAGCCGACGTGCGGGCCGTCCAGGAGCCGAGGCAGCTGGCTGCCGGCGAGGGCGTACCGGGCCCAGTAGACCTCTTTCCGCCGGGCGTCCGTGGCGACGAGGAACTCCGGCGCCGCGTCGGTGGATTCCGCCACTTCCAGGGCGATGGCGTCCAGGCTCATCAGGCCGTAGAGCGGTTTGCCCCACACGAACGAGAGGGTCCGGGCGGTGACGATGCCCGAGCGCAGGCCGGTGAACGGGCCGGGCCCCACCCCGGTGACGACCGCGTCGACGTCGGCGCCGCCCAGGCCGGCCTCGGCGAGGAGAGCTTCGATGCCCGGCGCCAGCACTTCGGCGTGGCTCCGGGTGTCCTCGGTGGCGAAGCTGCCCACGAGAGACTCCGGGGTGTCATCAGAGACGAGCGCGGCGCTGGCCACGGCCGAGGTGTCAATGGCAAGTATCAGCATCAGGTCCCTTCCGGGGTGTGGGGCGCCGGGCCGGTCTCAGCGGGGGCGGGGAGTGCTGGGGCGCGTGCCGGGAGTGCTGGCGGGTCCACCCAGCGGGGGCCGAAGCCCCGGATCACGATCGTGCGGGGTTCGTCGTCGTCGCCGGTGTCGAAGTCCAGCACCCCTGGGTCATGGACAGCGGCCAGCTCCCCGGAGGATTCCGGGGCGGGGGCCGCTTGCGGGGCGGGCGCGCCGCCTCCCAGCCTGCGGAGCAGGTCCACCTCAAGCCGGCTCTCGCTCAGGTGCTCCACGCGGTCACGGCCCCATTCGACCACGGTCACGGCGCTGTCCATCGTGTTTTCCAGGTCGATGTCATCGATTTCCGAGGCCGAACCCAGCCGGTAAGCGTCAACGTGCACCAGGTCCGGTCCGCCCGGCCGGGGGCCGTGGGGAAGGTTCGGGTGGATGCGGACCAGCACGAAAGTCGGTGAGATGATGCCGGCCCGGACCCCGAGGCCCTCCCCGAGGCCCTGGGTGAACGTGGTCTTGCCCGCGCCCAGCTCACCGGTGAGGACCAGCAGGTCCCCGGCCTGGAGCTGGGAGCCGAGGCCGGCTGCGAGGGCGTGGGTCTCGTCCGCGGTCCGGACTTCCAGGGTCCGTTCCCAGGCTGCCGCGCTCACGGGCGGGACTCGTCGCCGGCGGGCGCTTCATTGATGTAGCGGCGCGGCACCCGGGGGCTGATCCGGGTGACGATCTCGTAGTTGTTGGTGCCGGCCGCCCGGGCCCAATCCTCGGCGGTGGGGCCGCCGTCGGCGCCGTTGCCGAAAAGGACCGCCTCGGCGCCGAGGACGCTGGGCCCTCCGGCGGAAACGTGGAGCGGGCCGAGGTCGATCACCATCTGGTCCATCGCGATACGTCCCACGACCGGGTAGTTCACGCCGCCGACGCGGACCGGTCCCCCGGTGGCGATCCGGGGGACGCCGTCGGCGTAGCCCAGCGGGATCAGCCCCAGGGTGCTGGTGCTTCCCGTGCGGTAGTTCAACCCGTAGGACACGCCCTGGCCGGCCGGGACATCCTTGCAGTGCGAAACGACGGTGCGGACGGTCATGGCGGGGCGCAGGCCCAGCTCTTCCGAGCCCTGCCCTTCGAACGGGGAGAGTCCGTACAGTCCCAGCCCCACGCGGACCAGGTCAAAGTGGGTGTCAGGACGGGACAGGGTGGCCGGGGTGTTGGCGAGGTGCCGCACCTCGGGATCGACGCCGGCGTCCTGTGCGATGGCGAGGGCTTCGCGGAAGGCCGCCAGCTGCTCGTCGGTTTCCGGGCGCTCGGGTTCGTCGGCGACGGCCAGGTGGGAGAAGATGCCCACCACCCGCAGCAGGCCCTGGTCCTGGTATTCCATGGCCTCGCCGACCAGGCTGTCCCAGGCATCCAGGGTCGCGCCGTTGCGGCCCAGTCCGGTGTCCACCTTGAGGTGCACCCGGGCCGGCCGTTCCTGCTCGCGGGCGGCTGCCACGATACGTTCCAGTTCCCAGCCCGAGCAGCCGATGTCGATCCCCGCGGCCACGGCGGCGGCAAAATTGCTCTCCGGGGTGTGCAGCCAGGCCAGCAGGGGCGCCTCGATGCCCGCGGCGCGCAGGGCCAGGGCCTCGGAAATGTGCGCGGTTCCCAGCCAGTGGGCGCCGGCGCTGAGCGCCGCGCGGGCGACGGTAATGGCGCCGTGGCCGTAGGCATCGGCCTTGACCACTGCCATCACCCGAGCCGGTGACGCCACGGCCGCCAGCCGGCGGACATTGTGCCGGATGGCCTCGAGGTCGATTACCGCCGAGCGTTCCTCGGCGAAGGCTGGCGGAGCCTCCGGGACGGGCTGGAAGTCACCTGTTGCTGCTGGGTAAGTCACTTAACGATTCTAGGGGTGGCAGCGCACTCGGCTGAATTCGGCCCCCTTTCGGCCCCGCGGCACCACTCCGCCCCGCCCCAATCCGCCCGAGGGACATGCCCAGTGCTCGCGCCCGCCACTGGGCACAATGCCATCATGTCCATTCCCCACCCCGAACGGAGGACATGTCCAGCGGGAGGGGGCGGGCGGCAGCGCAGGCTACGCGTCCGAGAGGTGCGCGATGGTCGCCGTCGCCCGCCGCTGCGCTTCCGGCGGCACATCACGGACGATGTCCTCAAGGAAGCTGTAGCGTCGAAGCCATTGGCTGCTCTGGCGCTCCTTCCGGGCATTGGCCCGCTGCCACCAGTCGGCGATGTCCCCCCAGCCGGGTGCGGCCAGCGAGCCGCCGACCTCCTGGACGGCCAGGGCGGCGCAGAGGTTGGCGAACCGCAGCCGGTCGCCGAGCGGCCAGCCGGCCAGGCAGCCGACGATGAAGGCGGCACCGAAGCAGTCGCCCGCGCCGGTCGGATCGTAGGCGGCCACCGGCAGCGAGGGCACCCACTCCTCCTCGCCCGTCTCGGAGTCCACAGCCATCGCCCCCTGTGCCCCCAGGGTCACGACGGCCACCGGCACCCGGTCCGCCAGGGCGTACAGGGCCGCCCACGGGTTGTCATTGCCGGTGAAGGCCATCGCCTCGTGCTGGTTCGGCATGAAGGCGTGGAAGTGCTGCAGGTTGTCCAGCCTTCTGGAGGACCAGACGCCGGTGGGATCCCAGCCGACGTCGCCGAACAGCCGGACCCCGGCCTTGTGGGCGTCGAGTGCCCACGGTTCCAGCTCCTCGCCGAGCTCAGCGACGGCGGCGAGCGCCGGCGGCGGGCAGCCGACCAGTTCGCTGGAGCTCACCGGGGCCGGGTGGCCGTGCGTCACCATGGACCGGTCATGCTCCACGCTGAGGGACACCGTGACCGGTGAATGCCAGCCTGCCACGCGCCGGGACAGGGACAGGTCCACGTGCTCCTGTCCGGCCAGGATCTTCCAGTTGTAGTCGCCGTAGCCGTCATCGCCGAACGCGGCCGCCAGCCCGGTGCGCAGCCCGAGCCGTGCCGCGGCAATCGCCTGGTTGGCCACGCCGCCCGGGCAGCTGCCCATCCCGTCACTCCAGATCTCGGTTCCGGCGACGGGCGCGTGCGGCAGCCCGGTGAAAATGATGTCCTGGAAAACGGTTCCGGTCAGCAGCAGGTCAAAGCCCACCGCCTCCGGGGTCCGGACGGAGGAAAGCGGATCAAAACGCCGCGTCGGTATCGCGTCCATGTATGGCACATTACGCCGTCCCGGTACCGCAGGAAAGGTGGGCGACGGGCCTGGCAGGACCACTGTGCATAGACTGTTTGCATGCGGCTGATGATTGCCGGAGGCGGCGGGTTCCGCGTACCGCTGGTCTACCGGGCGCTCTGCGCGGGACCCTTCGCCGGGCTGGTCCGGGAACTGGTGCTGTACGACGTCGATCCCGGCCGCCTCGCCGCAATCAGCGCGGTCCTGGCGTCCTACCCGGGGCCGGCCGAGCCCGGCGCCGCGGCCGACGAAGGGCCCGGCGCCGCGCCCCGTCCCGTGGTCCGGGCCACCACCTCACTGGCCGAAGCGCTGGACGGCACGGACCTGGTGTTCGCCGCGATCCGCCCCGGCGGGACGGCGGGCCGCACCGCCGATGAGCGCGTGGCCCTGGACCTGGGGCTCCTCGGGCAGGAAACCACGGGAGCGGGCGGCATCTCCTATGCGCTGCGGTCCATCCCCCGCATGCTCGAGCTCGCCGACCAGATGCGGCGCCACTGCCCGGACGCGTGGCTGCTCAATTTCACCAACCCCGCGGGCATGGTCACCGAAGCCCTGGTTCCGGTGCTCGGCCGCAAGGTGGTGGGCGTCTGCGACTCGGCCAGCGGGCTGGTGTACCGGGCAGCGCGGGCCGCCGGCGTCGGACTTCCCGAGGGGAAGCTCGACGGCGTGGGGTACTACGGCCTGAACCATCTGGGCTGGCTGTACCGGCTGGAGTCCGGCGGCAGGGACGCGCTGCCCGGGCTGCTGGCCGACGCCCGCGCCCTGGCCGGTTTCGAGGAAGGCCGGCTGTTCCCGCAGCGCATCCTGGCGGAACTGGGATGCCTGCCCAACGAATACCTCTACTACTACTACGAGACCGGGCGTGCCCTTGCCGGCATCCGGGCCTCGGCTACGACCCGCGGCGAGTCCATCGACCGGCAGCAGACCGAGCTCTACCCCCGGCTCGCGGCGGCCGGCCAGGACGCCTACCGGCTGTGGGACGCCGCGCGCCGCTCCCGCGAGGAGGGCTACCTCGCCGAGGCCCGGGCCGCCGGCGAGCACCGGGATGAGACGGACCTGGCCGGCGGCGGCTACGAACGCGTCGCGCTCGCGGTCATGCGGGCCCTCTCCGGCGGCGGTCCGGCGGAGCTGATCCTGAACACCCCGAACACCACCGGCGCTGCCGGGGCCGGGGCCGGGGCCGCGGCGGCGATTCCGGGGCTGCCGGCGGACGCCGTCGTCGAGGTTCCCTGCCGGGTGACGCCCGACGGCGTGGTGCCGCTGCCGCAGGAACGTCCGGCGCCGGCGCAACTGGCCCTGCTCCGGCAGGTCAAGGACGTCGAACGCCTCGTCGTGACGGCCACCGCCAGGGACGCCGGGACAACGGGCCCGGGCCGGCGGGAAGCGGCGCTGGCAGCCTTCGCCGGGCACCCGCTGGTCGGCTCCGCGGATCTCGCGGGAAAACTGCTCGCCGGCTACGAGGCCGCGTTCCCGGACCTCGGTTCGCTCTGGGCCGGGAACCCCTGAGGCCGCCGGCGCCAGTCGTCCGGCGCCGGCACCGCTACAGCCTGCGGTACATCAGGTGCAGGCCCACGTAGCCCAGCCGCGGGTGCAGGAACGCTTCCGGAACGGTGGCCAGGATCTCGAAGCCCAGGGACTGCCAGGCGGCAACCGCCCGGACGTTGCTTTCCACGACGGCGTTGAACTGCATGGCGCGGAACCCGGCCGCCCGTGCCGCGTCCAGCGAGTAGGCGCACAGCGCACGGGCCACCCCTTTGCCCCCGTGCGCCGGGTGGACCATGTACCCGGCATTGGCGACGTGGCTTCCGCCGCCGCCCTGGTTCGCGTGCAGCTCGCCGGTGCCCAGAATGGCACCTTCGAACTCCCCCCGCCCCGCCGCGACGAAGGTCCGGCCGGGGGCCTGCTTGAACCACCGTTCGCGCGCCTGGTGCTCGGTGGTGTCCCGGTCCCAGGTGAAGGTCTCCCCGGCCCGGATCACCGGTTCCAGGATCCCCCAGATCGCCGGCCAGTCCCCGCTCGTGGCCGGGCGGATATCCCAGCCGGGGGCGGTCGAATCTGTCTCGTCACGTGTGCTCACAGCCGTCACGTTAGCAGCATGCCCGGCGCTGTGACCGGCGCCGGCCGCCGGCCTGTGAACCCGCGGGAACTTCAGGAGTAGTGTTTTATCGAAACGCAGTTCCGGCAGCGTCCGCAAGGGCCTGTCCAGAGAGGGAGATGAATGTCGCTGATCCGCCGCGTGGCCTTCCTCTCGCTGCACACCTCCCCGATGGAGCAGCCCGGTTCCGGCGACGCGGGCGGCATGAACGTGTACATCCGGGCCCTCGCCGCGGCACTGGCCGAAACCGGCGTCGAGGTGGAGATCTTCACCCGGTCCACGGCCGCCGGCCAGGCCGCCGTCGAGCACCCCTCCCCCGGGGTCTGTGTGCACAACGTCCTGGCCGGCCCGTCCCGGAAGCTGCCCAAGGAAGAACTGCCCGAGCTGCTGCACAGCATGGTCGCCGAAATCGACCGGATCCGGCAGCTCCAGCCACACGGCCGCTACGACGTGATCCATTCGCACTACTGGGTTTCCGGGGTGGCCGGGCTTGAACTCGCCAGCCTGTGGGGCCTGCCCCTCGTCCACACCATGCACACCATGGCCAAGGTGAAGAACCTGCACCTGGTCGCGGGCGAGCAGCCCGAGCCGCGCCGGCGTGAGGACGGCGAGCAGCGGATTGTGGACGGCGCCACCCGGCTGATCGCCAACACCGGCACGGAAGCGGCGGAGCTGGTCTCGCACTACAGCGCGGACAACGACCACATCGACGTGGCGCCGCCCGGCGTGGATCTGGGCATTTTCACCCCTGCCTTCCGCACCCGCGCCCGCGCCGAGCATGGGGTGCCGCCGGGCCGGTTCCATCTGCTGTTCGCCGGCCGGATCCAGCGGCTCAAGGGCCCGCAGATCCTGGTGAAGGCCGCCGCCCTGCTGCGGGACCGGCGCCCGGACATCGACCTGCAGCTGACCATCGTCGGAGCGGTCAGCGGGTCCAAGGACTTCGATCTGAAGTCGCTGATCACCGCCGCCGGAATGGACGACGTCGTCACCCATCACCCGCCGGTCAGCGCACCGAAACTCGCCGGCTGGTACCGGTCCGCCGACGTCGTGGTCATGCCCTCCTACAGCGAATCCTTCGGCCTCGTGGCACTCGAAGCCCAGGCCTGCGGGACACCGGTGGTCGCCACCAAAGTCGGCGGACTGTCCCGTGCCGTGTTCGACGGCCGCACCGGGCTGCTCATCGAGGGCCACAAGCCCGCCGACTGGGCCGACGCCCTGGAAGCCCTGTATGACGACCCGGAGACCCGAGGGGACATGGGGCGCGCGGCCGCCCTGCACGCGCAGGAATTCGGCTGGCAACGCACCGCCGCCATCACGCTGGAGAGCTACCACACCGCGTTGAGCCAGTACTTTGGAAACCTGACCATTCCGGTGGGCCACACGCCCTCAACCGGAACCATGGGCCGGTAACAGCGGCCTGAAACCACTGGCCGGAACACCCACCGACGCCACGAGCCAAAGGACAACGATGCCTGAATCGACGATTCCCGGATCCGCCGCCACAGCAGCTGCCGGTACCGCGGCGGGGGCCGGGGCCGCTGTTGCGGGGGCCGCCGCGCTGAGTGATCTGGAGATCGCGCAGCGGGCCACGATGCGGCCGATCGAGGAGATCGCCGCAGCGGCCGGAATCAACGCCGAGGCCCTCGAGCACTACGGCCGGTACAAGGCGAAAATCGATCCGGCCAAGCTCGCCGTTCGGCACCCCGGCGGTGTTCCCCGCACGCCCGGCAAGGTGGTGCTGGTCTCCGCGATGTCGCCCACACCAGCCGGCGAGGGCAAGTCCACCACCACCGTGGGCCTGGCGGACTCCCTGGCCCGGGCTGGTCACAAGGTGATGATCGCACTGCGCGAACCGTCACTGGGCCCGATCCTGGGCATGAAGGGCGGCGCCACCGGCGGCGGTTACTCCCAGGTCCTGCCGATGGACGAGATCAATCTGCACTTCACCGGCGACTTCCACGCCGTCACCTCGGCGAACAACGCCCTGATGGCCCTCGTCGACAACCACATCTACCAGGGCAACGAACTGAACATCGACCCGCGCCGGATGACTTTCAAACGCGTGCTGGACATGAATGACCGGTCGCTGCGCGAGGTCGTCATCGGCCTCGGCGGGCCGACCCAGGGCATCCCCCGGCAGGACGGCTTCGACATCACGGTGGCCTCCGAGATCATGGCGGTGTTCTGCCTCGCCGCCGACCTCGCGGACCTGCGGGAGCGGCTCGGCCGGATCACCTTCGGCTACACCTACGACCGGCAGCCGGTCACAGTGGCGGAACTGGGCGTCCAGGGCGCCCTGACCATGCTGCTCAAGGACGCGCTCAAACCGAACCTGGTGCAGACCATCGCCGGGACCCCGGCCCTGGTGCACGGCGGACCGTTCGCGAACATCGCCCATGGCTGCAACTCCCTGATCGCCACCCAGACCGCACGCAGCCTGGCGGACATCGTCGTCACCGAGGCCGGATTCGGCGCCGACCTGGGCGCGGAGAAATACATGGACATCAAGTCCCGCATCGCCGACGTGGCGCCGTCCGCCGTCGTCGTGGTGGCGACCGTCCGGGCGCTCAAGATGCACGGCGGCCTCCCCAAGGACCAGCTCAAGGAGCCCAACCTGGACGCGCTGGCCGCCGGCGTCGTCAATCTCCGGCGACATGTGCGGAACGTGGAGAAGTTCGGCATCACGCCGGTGGTGGCGATCAACAAGTTCGCCACAGACACCCGGGAGGAGCTGGACTGGCTGCTGGAATGGTGCGCCGCCGAGGGCGTCCAGGCGGCCGTGGCCGATGTCTGGGGCTGCGGCGGGGGCGGCGACGGCGGCGACGAACTCGCGGCCAAGGTCGCCGCGGCCATCGACGCCCCGCACACCTTCCGGCACCTGTACCCGCTGGAGATGTCGGTGGAGGAGAAGATCCGGACCATCGTGCAGGAGATCTATGGCGCCGACGGGGTGGATTTCTCGGTCCCGGCGCTCAAGCGGCTCGCGGAGATCGAGAAGAACGGCTGGTCCGGCTTCCCGGTCTGCATGGCGAAGACCCAGTACTCCTTCAGCGACGATGCCACCAAGCTCGGCGCCCCGAAGGGTTTCACCGTGCACGTCCGCGATCTCATCCCCAAGACCGGCGCCGGCTTCATCGTGGCCCTCACCGGCGCGGTCATGACGATGCCGGGCCTGCCGAAGACCCCGGCCGCGATGCGTATGGACGTCGACGACGAGGGCAACCCCGTCGGCCTCTTCTAACCCTCCCGTTGCGCTATCACTTTTGGCTGCCATTTCGGGTGAATGGCAGCCAAAAGTGATAGCGCAACGGGGCCCTGTGGATAACCGAAGCGGGAATCCGCCGTTCGGATAAGAATGGTCCGCATGCACCCACCAGCAGCCCTGCCGGCCCACCTCGCCTCCGCCCCGTTCACCGTCTACGAGGCGCGGGCTGCCACCCTGGGTAGCGCCCGGCTGCGCGCTGCCGATCTCTCGACGGCCGGCCAGTTGCTCTATTTGCCCACTGGCTGGGAGTTTGAACTCCGGGGGCTGGCCCGTGCCCTGTCCGCCGCGACGCCGGGCGCATGGATTTCGCACCTCACGGCCGCAACGTTGCTGGGGCTGTGGCTACCGTCCTGGTACCGGGGCTGCCGGGAACTGCATCTCAGCAAGCCCAATGCCCTGCCACCTGTCCGGCGTGATGGCGTGGTCGGGCATACCGTCCTAATGTTCGACGACGAGCTTATGGTCTGGGACGGAATCCTGATTTCAACGCCCGCGCGGACCTGGCTGGACCTGGCCCGTATCCTGCCGCTGGAGGACCTCGTGGCAGTGGGCGATTAGCTGGTGCGGCAGCCCCGCGTTGGGCTCGAGGGCCGCACCCAGCTGTGGGCGACACTTTCCCAGCTCACGGCGATGCTCGCACGGCATCCAAAACTCAAAGGAATCGTGAAGGCTCGCCAGGCTCTCGAGCTCATCCGGCCCGGCTCCGACTCCGCGCCGGAAACGTTCCTGCGCCTGGCGTTAACCGATGCCGGGCTGCCGGAGCCCGAGCTGCAGCTCAAGATTATGCCGGGCGACCCCTATTCCCCCGCTGCGGACCTTGGCTACCGGCGGCAAAGGGTCGCCATCCAGTACGATGGCGGCCACCACCGCACGCGCGAGCAGCAGTCCCGCGACAACCGCCGCGACGAATCGTTCAACGCGGCCGGCTGGCGCTATTTCAAGTTCAACGCCGACGATCTGGCAGATGACTTCCGCGGCGCCGTCCGACGGGTCCGGCTCTCGCTCCACGGCCGTTAAACGCCGATTGCCCTATCACTTGTGGCGGTCAAACCAGGGGTTTGAGCACCGTAAGTGATAGGGCAACCGGGGGGTGGGGCAGGGTTAGCGCTCCAGGTCGCCGCGGATGAAGGCCTCGACCTTGTCACGGGCGAGGTCGTCGTTGAACTGCTCCGGCGGGGACTTCATGAAGTAGCTCGACGCCGAGAGCAGCGGGCCGCCGATGCCGCGGTCCAGGCCGATCTTGGCGGCACGGATGGCGTCGATGATCACGCCGGCGGAGTTGGGCGAGTCCCAGACCTCAAGCTTGTATTCGAGCGACACCGGGGCGTCGCCGAAGTTGCGGCCCTCGAGCCGGACGAAGGCCCATTTGCGGTCATCGAGCCACTGGACGTAGTCCGACGGACCGATGTGGACGTCGCGGGGCGCGATCTCGGCTTCCACGTTGGAGGTGACGGCCTGGGTCTTGGAGATCTTCTTGGACTCGAGGCGGTCGCGTTCCAGCATGTTCTTGAAGTCCATGTTGCCGCCGACGTTCAGCTGGTAGGTCCGGTCCAGGGTGACGCCGCGGTCCTCGAACAGCTTAGCCATGACGCGGTGCGTGATGGTGGCACCGATCTGGCTCTTGATGTCATCGCCCACGATGGGGACACCGGCGGCGGTGAACTTGTCCGCCCAGGCCTTGGTGCCGGCGATGAAGACCGGCAGGGCGTTGACAAAGCCAACCCCGGCGTCGATCGCGCACTGCGCGTAGAACTCCGCGGCTTCCTGCGACCCGACCGGAAGGTAGCAGACCATCACGTCGACCTTGGCGTCCTTAAGGGCCTGGACGACGTCGACCGGCTCCTCCGTGGACTGCTCGATGGTCTCGAGGTAGTACTTGCCGAGCCCGTCGAGGGTCGGCCCGCGCTGGACGGTGACACCGGTCGGCGGGACGTCTGCGATCTTGATGGTGTTGTTTTCGCTGGCCAGGATGGCCTCGGACAGGTCCAGGCCCACCTTCTTGGCGTCAACGTCGAACGCGGCAACGAACTCGACGTCGTTGACGTGGTACTTGCCGAACTCCACATGCATCAGCCCGGGAATCGTGGCCTTGGGATCGGCATCCCGGTAGTACTCAACGCCCTGGACCAGCGAAGTGGCACAGTTTCCTACGCCGACGATTGCAACACGAATCGGATGTGAAGACACGGAACTCCTTTGAGAACAAACTTCAAATGCCCGGGCGAGGACGCGCTGATGCGCGGCGGCGGCAGACGGGCATGGCGCCGTACGGCGCCCTTAGCATTCTAGTCAACGGCGCCGGCCGGCTGCTTGTTCCCGCCAGCCGGCGCCATCTGTGTTACTTGCGGCCGCAGCCGGCTACTTCTGGGCCCACAGATTGATGTCGGACTCGACGGCGAACTCGTCGATCGCCGTCAGCTCCGCCGCGGTGAAGTCGAGATTGTTGACCGCGGACAGGGTGTCCTCGAGCTGCCGGACGCTGGACGCGCCGACGAGCGCGGAGGTCACGGAGGACCCCTTGCCCTGCTCGCGCAGGATCCAGGCGATGGCCATCTGCGCGAGGGTCTGCCCGCGGCCCTCGGCGATCCGGTGCAGGCCGCGCACCCGGTCCAGTTTGTCCTCGGTGATGCTGTTTTCGTCCAGCGACTTCTCCTGCGCGGCACGGGAGTCGGCCGGGATCCCGTTCAGGTAGCGGTCGGTGAGCATGCCCTGCGCCAGCGGCGAGAACGCGATCGAGCCGGCCCCCACCTGCTCCAGCACCTCGTACAGGTTGGGGCTGCCGTTTTCGGTCCAGCGGTTCAGCATGGAGTAGCTGGGCTGGTGGATCAGCAGCGGGGTGCCGAGTTCCTTCAGGATCCGGGCGGCCTCGAGGGTCTGTTCCGGGGTGTAGGAGGAGATGCCCGCGTACAGGGCCTTCCCGGAGCGGACAGCGTAATCCAGGGCGCCCATGGTCTCTTCCATCGGCGTTTCCGGGTCCGGCCGGTGGCTGTAGAAGATGTCCACGTAATCCAGGCCCATGCGGCCCAGGGACTGGTCCAGGCTGGCGAGCAGGTATTTGCGGGAGCCCCATTCGCCGAACGGGCCCGGCCACATGTTGTAGCCGGCCTTGGTGGAAATGATGAGCTCGTCCCGGTAGGGGGCGAAGTCGTCCCTGAGGTGGCGGCCGAAGTTGGTTTCCGCGGAACCGGCCAGCGGCCCGTAGTTGTTGGCCAGGTCGAAGTGGTTGACGCCAAGGTCGAAGGCCCGGCGGAGGATGGCCCGCTGGGTTTCGAAGGGCTTGTCGTCGCCGAAGTTGTGCCACAGGCCAAGCGAAATGGCCGGGAGCTTCAGCCCGCTAAGGCCGACGCGGCGGTAGGGCATGGAGTCATAACGGGTCTCTGCTGCAACATACGTCATTCGTAAAATCCTGTCCTATTTCGAGATGATGGCGGCGCTGTGGCCGGGCAGGTCGAGCTGGCCGGCGTCGAGGCGCACACCGGCGTCGGTGGCCAGCGCAATCGAGGCACCGGCAACGCCGAGCCGGCGCGGTTCGGCGGAGAAGTTCATCGCCACCTCCGTGCGGCCGCGGCGCAGGCGCAGCCAGCCGTCGGCGTCGCTGAAGGCCACGGCGGTGTCGTCGAAGCCCAGGCCCGCGAGCTCCGGCGTCGAGCGCCGCAGCGCGATGAGCTGCCGGTACAACTCCAGCAGCCGCGCGTGCTCCCCCGACTCGGCTTCGGCCCAGTTGAGCTTGGAGCGGGTGAAGGTGTCCGGGTCCTGCGGGTCGGGCACGACGGCGGGGTCCCAGCCCATCCGCTCGAACTCCCGGATCCGGCCCTCCGCGGTGGCCTTGCCCAGTTCCGGTTCCGGGTGCGAGGTGAAGAACTGCCACGGGGTGGTGGCACCGTATTCCTCGCCCATGAACAGCATCGGCGTGAACGGGGACGTCAGGGTTGCGACGGCGGCCAGTGCCAGCTGCCCGTAACCGAGGGTCTGGGAAAGCCGGTCACCTGTGGCCCGGTTGCCGATCTGGTCGTGGTTCTGGCTGCAGACCACGAGGGCTGCCGGGTGGACAGCGGCCGTGTTGATGGGCCGGCCGTGGTGCCGGCCGCGGAAGCTGGAGTAGCTGCCGTCGTGGAAGAACCCGTCGACCAGGACCTTCGCCAGCGCGCCGACGGAGCCGAAATCCTCGTAGTAGCCGGTGGTCTCGCCGCTGACGTTGACATGGACGGCATGGTGGAAGTCATCGCTCCACTGTCCGGCCAGGCCGTAGCCGTTGGCATCCCGCCGGTAGAGCAGGCGCGGGTCGTTGAGGTCCGACTCGGCGATCATCGTGGCACGGCGCCCGGTTTCAGCGGAGACTTCGTCCGCAAGCGCACCGAATTCCTCCAACAGGTGGATGGCCCGCTCGTCCTTGAAGGCGTGCACGGCATCGAGCCGCAGCCCGTCCACGTGGTAGTCCCGCAGCCACATGGCGGCGTTCTCGAGGATGTAGCGGCGCACGACGTCGGAGCCGGGGCCGTCGAGGTTTACCGAGTCGCCCCAGGTGTTGCCCTCCCCCGACTTCAGGTACGGACCGAAGCGCCCAAGGTAGTTCCCGCTGGGGCCGAGGTGGTTATAGACCACGTCCTGGATGACGCCCAGCCCGGCGGCATGGGCGGCGTCGACAAAGCGCTGGTACGCCGCCGGCCCGCCATAGCCTTCGTGCACCGCGTACCAGAGGACCCCGTCATAGCCCCAGTTGTGGGTGCCGTTGAAGCCGTTCACCGGCAGCAGCTCCACGAAATCAATGCCAAGGTCCACCAGATAGCCGAGCCTGCCGATGGCTGCATCCAGCGTACCCTCCGGGGTGAAGGTCCCCAGATGCAGCTCGTAAATCACGGCCCCCTGCAGCCCGCGGCCCCGCCACTGCCCGTCTGCCCACTCGTGGCTGCCGGCGTCGAAGGTCCGCGACAGCGAGTGGACGCCCTCGGGCTGCCGCCGGGACCGGGGGTCCGGCAGCGGTATGGTGTCCCCGTCGAGCAGGTAGCCATAGTCCACGTCCCCGGAGGCCGGGGCGTCCGGGGCGGTCCACCAGCCGCCCGTGCCGTCAGCGCCGCCCAGCCCGGCCAGGCCGGGACCGTCGCCGGAGATGCGGCGCATCGGGTACTCCCGGCCGCCGGCGAGCAGCGTGACGGTGTGCGCGTCCGGCGCCCAGAGGTTGAAGCGTTCGTGTGCAGGCAGGGTGGTTCCGTGTGCAGGCAAGGTCATGGCATTCTTCCGTTCCCCGAGATGGGTTCGTCGGTGGGTGCGGTCAGGAGGTGGGCACCAGCAGCGCCACCGGGTAGTCGCGGAGGATGGCGGAGAGGGGCACCGTGCCGGCGCGGAAGGTGCTCCCCGTCAGCTCGTCCGCCATGTCCACGGCAAGGTCGACGGCGGTGTCCCGCCAGCCGCCCAGCTGTTCCAGTCCCCGCGGCAGCCGGGTCGCGAGCGTGAGAGCCCCGGCGCCCGCGGCACTGCCGCGGTCAAAGCCGACCAGGTGCCCGGCCGCAGAGCCGGTGGCGGCCACGGGGCGGTAACCGGTGAACAGCTCCGGGCGGTCGCGGCGCAGCCGCAGCGCCCGGGAGGTGACCAGGAGTTTCGCCGCGTCGTCGGTGTACGACGCCGGGAGGTCCCCGGCGTCGAGCGCCGCCAGGGCCGCGCGCCGCGCAGCGTAGTCGAACGGGCGGCGGTTGTCCGGATCCGTCAGCGAGCGGTCCCAGAACTCGGTGCCCTGGTAAACATCCGGGACCCCGGGCATGGTCAACTGCACCAGCTTGGCCCCAAGCGAATTGACGGCACCATAGGGCGTCAGGAGCTCCACGAGGGTTTCCAGTTCTGCCCGGACCTGAGGGTTGTCGAAGACCGCGTCCACAGCCGCGGAGAGCTGCTTCTCGAAGGCCTCGTCCGGGTCCAGCCAGTCGGTCGAGTTGCCGGCCTCGCGGGCCGCCTTCTGCGCGTAGTACTGGAGGCGGTCACGGTCCGCGGGCCAGGCACCGGCAATGGACTGCCACAACAGGTTCGCGAGCGGCCCGTCGGGCAGCGGCGCCACTTCCTGCAGCCGGGCCAGGGCGGCCTTCCATTCGCCCGCCAGCTCGGCGAGTACCGAGATCCGGGCGCGGGTGTCCTCGCTGCGTTTGGTGTCGTGCGTGCTCAGCGTGGTCATGGACAGTGGAAGCTCCGCCTGCCGGCGGGCCATCCGGTGGTGGAATTCCTCTGGCGCGATGGAGAACTCGGTGGGATCGGCCCCGACCTCCGTCAGCGTGCCCAGCCGGGTGTAGCGGAAGAACGCGGTGTCCTCCACGCCCTTGGCCATGACCATGCCGGAGGTCTGCTGGAAGCGGCGTCCCAGCTCGGCGCCGGCTTCCGGACCGGCGTCGAGCAGCAGCGGCAGCAGCAGCCCGACGGCGTCCGCCAGCTCGGGGCGGCGGCGGACGGCGAGCGCGCACGCTTCCCGCAGGACCTCCGCCCCCTCGGGCAGGTAGCTGCGGTAGACCGGGAAGGCGGCGATGATTTCGGCGAGCGCATCGGCGGCAGGTTCGACGCCGAGCCCCGTTCCGGGCGGCACCAGCCGCGCCAGCCGGAGCATCTCGGAGTGCAGGATCCCGTCCGTGATCCGGCGCTTGGTGCCCCGGATCATCTCCTCGTAGTCGGCGGGCTGGCCGCCGCGCAGTTCCGTGTCGAGGGCGTCGAGGGCCTCCTGCCCGGCGGGGTCGACGAAGAGCCGGTCCACGTCCGCGAGGGCGTCGTAGCCGGTGGTTCCCTCGCAGTCGAAGCCGGCCGGAAGCACTTCCCCGGGCTCGAGGATCTTCTCGATCAGCAGGTAGCTGCCGCCGCTGACCTCGCGGAGCCGGCGCAGGTACCCTTCCGGGTCGGCCAGGCCATCCGGGTGGTCGATGCGGAGCCCGTCGACCAGCCCTTCGCGGAACCAGCGGACGATCTCCGAGTGGGCCTCATCGAAGACCTCCGGGAGCTCCACCCGGATGCCGGCGAGGCTGTTGACGGCGAAGAACCTGCGGTAGTTCAGCTCGTCGTCGGCCCGGCGCCAGCCGATCAGTTCGTAGTGCTGCCGGTCGTGGACCTCGCGGGGGTCATCCGCAGTGGGGTCACCGGCCGTATAGGTTCCCTCGGCGAGCGGGAAGCGGTGGTCGTAGTACCGCAGCTCCCCGTCCTTGATTTCCAGCGCGTCAACGTCGGAGTCGGATCCCAGCACGGGGATCCGGACCCGGCCGCCGCCGAAGTCCCAGTCAACGTCGAACGCCGGGGCGTAGCGGGACTGCTGCCCCTCCTTGAGCAGGGACCACCACCACGGGTTCTGGACCGGGGTTGCGACGCCGACATGGTTGGGCACGATGTCGACGAGCACCCCCATGCCGGCTTCCCGTGCCGCCTGCGATGCGGCGAGCAGGCCCTCCGCGCCGCCACGGTCCGGGTCGATCGCGGAGGGGTCGGTGACGTCATAGCCGTGGTCCGAGCCCTTCTCCGCGGTCAGGATGGGCGAGAGGTAGATCCAGTCCACGCCGAGCGACTTCAGGTAGGGCACGGTCCCGGCAGCATCCTGGAGGGTGAAGCCGGGCCGGATCTGAAGCCGGTAGGTGGAGACGGGTGTCCTCATTTGGCGGTAGCTTTCGCGACGGCTGCGGCGGCCTCGTCCTGGGCCTCCACCATCTCCTCGATGGCCTCCTCGTGCTCGGCCATGGAGGCCAGTGAAGCGGCCGCGGAGTAGTCCACTTCCACCTCGGGGCCGGAATGGGCGCGGAGCACCACCATGGACTTGGCTGCCAGTTTCAGCACCGCCTGCGCCTTGAGCGGTTCTTCGGTGTTCGCCTGGTCCGCGGTGTCCACCAGGACGTCCCAGAACTTCGAGTATTCCTCCGCGGGCAGCGCAAAGTCCACGTCGTCGTCGTGGGCGTTGAATGCGAGCACAAAGCTGTCGTCGGTGATCCGGCGGCCGCGGGAGTCCTGCTCCTGGATGCCGTGGCCGTTGTAGAAGACGCCGATGGTCCGGCCGAAACCGCTGTCCCAGTCCTCCGGGAGCATTTCGGTGCCGTCCGTGTTCAGCCAGACGATGTCCGGCAGCTTCTCGCCCTCACCGCGGCGCACCGGGCGGCCGTCGAAGAAGCGGCTGCGCCGGAACGTCGGGTGGTCATGGCGGATCTTGTTGACGACGGCGGTGAACTCCACCAGCGGCTGGTCCATGGCTTCCCAGTGGATCCAGCTCAGCTCGGAGTCCTGGCAGTAGGTGTTGTTGTTGCCCTGCTGTGTGCGGCCCAGTTCGTCACCGTGCAGAAGCATCGGGACGCCCTGCGAGAGCAGCAGGGTGGCGATGAAGTTGCGCTGCTGGCGGGCGCGGAGGGTCAGGACGTGGTCGTTGTCCGTGTCCCCCTCTTCGCCGCAGTTCCAGGACCGGTTGTGTGATTCGCCGTCGTTGTTGCCCTCGCCGTTGGCGTCGTTGTGCTTCTCGTTGTAGGAGACGAGGTCGCGCATGGTGAAGCCGTCGTGGGCGGTGACGAAGTTGATCGAGGCCACCGGGCGCCGCGCCGAGCTTTCGTACAGGTCCGCGGAGCCGGTCAGGCGGGAGGCGAATTCGCCCAGGGTCGAGGGCTCGCCGCGCCAGAAGTCGCGGACCGTGTCGCGGTATTTGCCGTTCCATTCGGTCCATTGCGGCGGGAAGTTGCCCACCTGGTAGCCGCCCGGGCCGATGTCCCAGGGTTCGGCGATCAGCTTGACCTGGGAGACGATCGGGTCCTGCTGGATGAGTTCGAAGAAGGTCGACAGTTTGTCGACGTCGTAGAACTCGCGGGCCAGCGTGGAGGCGAGGTCGAAGCGGAAGCCGTCGACGTGCATTTCCGTGACCCAGTAGCGCAGGGAGTCCATCAGCAGCTGGAGCGAGTGCGGGTGCCGGACGTTGAGGGAGTTTCCGGTGCCGGTGTAGTCCATGTAGTGCTTCAGGTCGTCATCGACCAGCCGGTAGTAGGCCTGGTTGTCGATGCCCTTGAAGGACAGTGTGGGGCCGAGGTGGTTGCCTTCCGCGGTGTGGTTGTAGACCACGTCCAGGATCACTTCGATGCCGGCCTTGTGCAGATCGCGGACCATGGCCTTGAATTCCTGGACCTGGTGCCCCACATCGCCGGAGGAGCTGTAGGTGTTCTGCGGGGCGAAGAAGCCGATGGTGTTGTAGCCCCAGTAGTTGTTGAGGCCCTTCTCCTCGAGCGTGCCGTCGTTGACGAACTGGTGCACCGGCATCAGCTCGATCGCGGTGACGCCGAGCTTCTTCAGGTGGTCGATCACCGCCGGGTGCGACACACCTGCATAGGTGCCGCGCTGTTCCTCGGGGATGTCCGGGTGGAGCTCGGTCAGGCCCTTGACATGGGCCTCGTAGATGACCGATTCGTGGTACGGGACGCGCAGCTGGCGGTCGCCGTCCCATTCGAAGAAGGGGTTGATGACCACGCCGTGCATGGTGTGCGGTGCCGAGTCGCTGTCGTTCCGGGAGTCGGGGTCACCGAATTCGTAGGTGAAGAGCGCCGGGTCCCAGTCGATCTGGCCCTGGACGGCCTTGGCGTAGGGGTCCATCAGCAGCTTGTTCGGGTTGAAGCGGTTGCCGTGCTCCGGCTCGTACGGGCCGTGGACCCGGTAGCCATATTTCTGTCCCGGCTGGATGTGCGGCAGGTAGCAGTGCCACACGTAGCCGTCCACCTCGGTCAGCTCAATCCGCGTCTCGCTCAAATCATCAGCGAGGATGCACAGCTCCACCCGCTCGGCGCGTTCGCTGAACAGGGCAAAGTTGGTACCAGTGCCGTCAAAGGTGGCTCCCAGCGGGTATGCCGTTCCGGGCCAGACTTCCATGTGTACTCCTCATGCATAAGCGGACAATCTCTAGACAGACTACTTGTAAGTAGGGTTATCATCCCTGTCGGGACGGTTGGCGGGCTCTGCGTTACATCGTCCGCAGCACCTCCGGGACGGCCCCGGCGATGCCGCCCGCCCTCACCGGCGCGCCGTCCGAGGCGAGGCTTCCGGCCCGGCCGTGGACGCTGGCGGCCATCGCCGCGATGCCGGCCCAGCGGTCTGCCGCCGGGATGCCGAGGGCGGCGAACGCACCGGGGCTTTCGGCCAGCTGAGCCAGCAGGGAACCGAGCACACCGGCCAGGACATCCCCGCTGCCGGCCGTGGCCAGCCAGGGTGTCGCCTCGGCCTGGCTGAAGACGGCACCCGACGGTGCGGCCACCAGCGTTGTGGCGCCCTTGAGTAGCACGGTGGCGCCGGTCAGGTCGCTGGCCCGCCGGGCCGCGGCGAGGGTGGCGTCCTCCACGTCGGAGCGGCCGGGTTCGGCGCCGTACCGCGCCAGCAGGGCGGCCAGTTCGCCGGCGTGCGGTGTCAGGACAAAGTGCGGGGCGAGGGCCCGGGGCAGGGCCGGCAGGGCCCCGGCGTCCGCCACGACGGGAAGCCCGCTGGCTGCGGCTTCGCGGACGCGCTCCAGCTGCTCGTGGGCATCTTCATCGAGGCCCGGGCCCAGGAGCCAGGCCTGGACGTGGGTGTCAGCTGCGCTCCCGGATCCGCAGACGACTTCGGGGCAGGAGCGCCGGACCAGGTCGGCGACGTCCGGCGGGCCGAGGTAGCGCACCATCCCAGCCCCGGACGCCAGCGCCCCGCGGCAGGCGAGCACCGCTGCGCCGGGGTAGCGCGACGAGCCGGCCACGATGCCAAGGACGCCGCGGGAGTACTTGTGCGAGCGGCGGCCGGGACGCGGCAGCAGGACGGACAGGTCCTCCGCTTCGAGGCGGCGCAGGGCCGGCTCCGGGAGGGCGGCGTCGATTCCTATTGGGATGACCAGCACCCGGCCGGCGAAGTCCGCGCCGGGATCGGCCAGCAATCCGGCCTTGGCGGCCCCGAAAGTCACGGTCAGCTCCGCCTGCAGCACCGGGGCATGGGCCTCGCCGGTATCGGCGTCCACGCCGCTGGGGATGTCGCAGGCCACCACGAGCCCGGCCCGCGATCGTCCCAGTGCCTCGATCAGTGCCGCGGCAGGGCCCCGCAGGCCGCCCTGGGCGCCGGTACCGAGGACCGCGTCGATGACGACGTCGGATGCGGCGGCGGCTGCCGACGCGTCGGTCACGTTCTCTGGCGTCAGCCGGAGCACCCGGCCGCCGGCCTTGTGAAAGGCCGCGAGCCCTGCGGGGTGGGCCCCGTCGGCGGTGAGCAGCGCCGTCGTCCGCATGCCGCGGCCGGCCAGCATCGCGGCGGCGAACAGTCCGTCGCCGCCGTTGTTGCCTTTGCCGGCGAGCACCGTGGCGCTGGCGCCGTAGAGGCGCCCCCCGCTGGCCCGCAGTTCGCGGACCACCGCATTGGCCAGCCCGTAGGCGGCCCGCTGCATCAGGACAGCGCCCATACCTCTTTCCAGAAGCGGCTTTTCGGCCCCTCGTATCTGGGTTCCGGTATAGGCGCTGATCATGGTTTCAGTCCATTCGCGGTGCAGTCGCTGCGGGAAGTCCGGCTCGGTTCAGGCTGGGAATGCTCAGCCTTCGGCGATCACCGTGGCCGTGGCGATGCCGCCGTCGTGGCTGATCGAGAGGTGCCAGCGTTTGACGCCCTTCGATTCCGCGACGGCCAGCACCGTGTCCTTGACCTGGACGGTCGGCCCGTTCTGGTCCAGTCCGATCCAGCAGTCCTGCCAGTTCATGCCGGCCGGGGCACCGAGCACCTTGGCCACGGCCTCCTTGGCGGCGAACCGGGCGGCCAGGGAACGCGTGTTCAGTTCGCGCTCCGCGGGCACGAACAGCCTGTCGCGCAACCCGGGGGTGCGCTCCAGCTGCCGGCCGAACCGTTCAATGTCTACGACGTCTACGCCAATGCCAACAATCATGGCGCTATTCTACGGTCACGCTCTTGGCCAGGTTGCGGGGCTGGTCCACGTCGTAGCCCTTGGCGCTTGCGAGTTCGGCGGCGAAGATCTGCAGCGGCACCACGGCCAGCAGTGGAGCGAGGAGCGTCGGCGCCGCTGGAATGTAGAAGACATGCTCGGCGTACGCCTTGACCGCCTCGTCCCCCTCTTCCGCAATCACGATGGTCTTGGCGCCGCGGGCGCGGACTTCCTGGATGTTGGAGACCACCTTCGCGTGCAGCGAATCCCGGCCCCGGGGCGACGGAACGATCACGAAGACCGGCTGGCCCTCCTCGATCAGCGCGATCGGGCCGTGCTTGAGCTCTCCGGCGGCAAAGCCTTCGGCGTGGATGTAGGCGAGTTCCTTGAGCTTGAGCGCGCCCTCCATCGCCACCGGGAAACCGACGTGGCGGCCCAGGAACAGCACGGATTTGGCGTTGGCCATCTCCCGGCCGAGTTCCTTGATCTGGCCCTCGTTGTCAAGGATCTGCTGGATCTTGGCCGGGATCTTGCCAAGGTCCGCAAGAATGTCCTTGATTTCGCCCTGGAACATGTTGCCGCGCAGCTGCGCCAGGTACAGGCCAAGGAGGTATGCGGCGGTGATCTGCGCGAGGAACGCCTTGGTCGAGGCCACTGCGATCTCCGGGCCTGCGTGGGTGTAGAGCACGGCATCGGACTCACGCGGGATGGTGGAGCCGTTTGTGTTGCAAATGGAGATCGTCTTGGCGCCCTGCTCCTTCGCGTAGCGGACGGCCATCAGCGTGTCCATCGTTTCGCCGGACTGGGAGATGGATACCACCAGGGTGTTCTCATCGACAATCGGATCACGGTAGCGGAATTCGTGCGAGAGCTCGACCTCCGTGGCAATCCGGCACCAGCGCTCAATCGCGTACTTCGCGACCTGCCCGGCGTAGGCCGACGTGCCGCAGGCGAGCACGATGATCTTGTTGATGTGCTTGAGCAGTTCCGGATCGATCCGCATCTCATCGAGGGTCAGCTTGCCGTCGAGGTCCGAACGCCCGAGCAGCGTCTGTGCGACCGCGTCGGGCTGATCGTGGATTTCCTTTTCCATGAAGGACGGGAAGCCGCCCTTTTCCGCGGATGCCGGGTCCCAGTCAACGTGGTATTCCTTGCCCTCGGCCGGAGCACCGAAGAAGTCGGTAATGTCGACGGTGTCGGCTGTGATGGTGACAATCTGGTCCTGGCCGAGTTCCACGGCGCGTCGGGTGTAGTCGATGAAGCCGGAGACGTCGGAGCCGAGGAAGTTCTCGCCGTCGCCGAGGCCGACGACGAGCGGGGAGTTGCGGCGGGCCGCCACGACGACGTCGGGCTGGTCAGCGTGGATGGCCAGGAGGGTGAAGGCGCCTTCCAGGCGCTGGGAGGCGAGCTGCATCGCTTTAGTGAGCCCGCCGTTGGAGTTGTCGCCGCCCAGCTGGTTCCGGTAGACGTCACCCAGCAGTGCGGCGGCCACTTCGGTGTCAGTTTCCGAAATGAACTTCACACCTTTGTCCAGCAGTTCCAGCTTCAGTTCCGCATAGTTCTCAATGATGCCGTTATGGATCACGGCCAGCTTGCCCTCATCGGCGAGATGAGGGTGGGCGTTCTGGTCCGTGGGGCCGCCGTGGGTTGCCCAGCGAGTGTGACCGATGCCGGTCAGCGATTCCGGCAGCGGGCGGGCCTCGAGTTCAGCGATCAGATTGCTCAGTTTGCCCGACTTCTTGCGGGACGAAATGGTTCCGTCAGCTACCACGGCGATGCCTGCAGAGTCATAGCCCCGGTATTCCAAGCGCCGCAGTCCCTCAAGGACAACGTCCAGGGCATTGTGTCCAGTATTTACCCGGCCAGCGGAGTGGCCCACATATCCAACGATTCCACACATGGACGTAAGCCTAGCGGGTTTCCCGGAAAGCCGGCGTAAGATGACCGGCCACAACACGCCGTTGGAGGCCCGGGCGGAGCATCCCCGGAGCGCCCCATTTCGCTCTGGACGGTGGGGAGGGCAGAATCTCTAGGGTGACTTTGCAACGCAATGATGCGAACGGCGACGGCGTCTCCCCGTTCGTGGAGCTGGACCGGCAGACCTGGTCCCGGCTCGCTGCCCAAATGGAGCAGCCCCTCAACCAGGAGGACGTGCTCCGTCTCCGCGGCCTCGGCGATCCCCTGGATATGAAGGAAGTCCGCGAGGTCTACCTCCCGCTGTCCCGGCTGCTGCACCTGTATGTCGAGGCGGCGGGCCAGCTCCACGCGGCCACGACCACCTTCCTGGGAGAGCAGACCCAGCGCACACCGTTCGTGATCGGCGTCGCCGGCTCGGTGGCTGTGGGCAAGTCGACCATCGCCCGCGTGCTCCGCGAGATGCTCCGCCGCTGGCCCGGCACCCCCAATGTTGAGCTCATCACCACGGACGGCTTCCTGTACCCGCTGGCGGAACTCAAGCGGCGCCAGCTGCTGGAACGCAAGGGATTCCCCGAGTCCTATGACCGCCGCGCGCTGCTGCGCTTTGTGAGCGAGATCAAAAGCGGCGCCGAGGAAGTCCGGGCGCCCTGGTACTCCCACGTGACCTATGACATCGTCCCGGGCAAGGAAGTAGTGGTGCGCCGTCCCGACGTGCTGATCGTCGAGGGGCTGAACGTCCTGGCGCCGGCCCGGCCGCGGCATGATGGGCGCCAGGGACTGGCCCTGAGTGACTTCTTTGATTTTTCCATCTATGTTGATGCCAAAACGTCCTACATTGAGGAGTGGTACGTGGACCGCTTCCGCAAACTGCGGACCACAGCGTTCGCGCAGCCGGAGTCCTACTTCCACCGCTACGCCACGCTCTCGGACGTCGAGGCGGAACAGACTGCCCGCGACATCTGGAAGCGCATCAACGAACCAAACCTTGAGGAAAACGTGCTCCCCACCCGCGGCCGCGCCCAGCTGGTCCTCACCAAGGACCCCGACCATTCCATCCGCCGCATGCTGCTCCGCAAGGTCTAGCACAGGTGTGCTACGACGCGTCCGCGGGATCTCCGGTGGCGCCGGAACCCGTTCTGCGCACCCACGGCCGGCGGGCCTTCAGCCGCCTGCTGCTCGCCGGATCCGGCCTCGCGGCGCTGAGCGCCTGTGCCCCGGAAGCTCCCCGGCCGGTGCTGCCGGACCCGGCTTCGGCCTCGGGCTCGGGCTCAGCGTCAGCGACGACGGCGGGTGCCGGGACGCCGTCGGCCGTTGCCGGCGGCACGCCGTCCGCTGAGAGTCTGCCGGCCAGTCCCGACGCGACGACGCCGGAGACCGCGCCGCCGTCCCCGGCGCCCTCCGCCGCGGCCGTGCGGCAGCACTCGCTCACCGACCCGGCGAGCCCCTGGGTGGTCGTGAACAAGCACCGCCCGCTCTCCCCCGCCACGTATCGGCCGGCGGACCTGGTCCAGCCGGGCGTCCGCCTGGCCACCTCCGGCGAAGCGGCGCTGCTGAACAGCACGACGGCGGCCGCGGCGGAGCGGATGTTCGCCGCTGCGGCCGGGGCAGGCGTCATCCTGACCCTGGCCAGCGGCTACCGGTCCTATGCGACGCAGACCGGAACGTACAACGGGTATGTGTCCTCGCGCGGGCAGGCGGAGGCCGACACCGCTTCGGCCCGGCCAGGCTACTCCGAGCACCAGACCGGCTGGTCCTTCGACCTGGGCGACGGCGGCGGGGCCTGCAGCTTCCAGCCCTGCTTCGCCGAGCAGCCCGCAGCGGTCTGGGCCAGGAACAACGCTTACCTGTTCGGTTTCGTGGTGCGTTACCCGTGGATGCTCCACACCATCACCGGCTACTACTACGAGCCGTGGCACCTGCGCTACATCGGGGTCGAGGCCGCGGGAGACATGAGCACCCGTAGCATTGCCACCCTAGAGGAGTACTTCGGGCTCGAGGCAGCACCGGCATACCTGTAGCAGGCACACCGACACGGACCACGGACCTAACCTGCCCGACACGGCGTGTTCACGCAACTGGGCTAGGTTGGGCACATGCTGACAGGATTCAAGAACTTCATTCTCAAGGGCAACGTCGTGGACCTTGCCGTCGCAGTCGTCATCGGCGCCGCGTTTGGCGCCGTGGTCACGGCCCTTGTCCAGAGCGTGCTGATGCCGTTCATTTCGGGCCTCGTTGGGGCGCCCAACTTCGACAGCTTCGCTGTCTTCACCCTGAACGGCAACGACATCAAGTTTGGCGTGTTGCTGACCGCGATCGTCAACTTCCTCCTGGTCGCTGCAGCCATCTACTTCGTGGTCGTCGTCCCCATGAACCACATGATCGAACGGCGCAACCGCCGCCTCGGCATCAGCCCGGAGGTCAAACAAGAGGCAGCCGAGGACCCGCAGATCGCCCTGCTCACCGAAATCCGTGACGCGCTCCGCACGGAGCGCCCGCGGTAACTCCCCACAACCACCAAAGGCGCGTCCCGCAGGGGCGCGCCTTTCGTAGGTCAGGAGACAGTAAGGCTCATTCCGCGACGAGCTCCAGGGCCAGCTCGGTCCGGACCACCTCAGCCAGGCGCTCCGCGACGTCCTGGGCGGTCTCCTGGGAAGCCGCCTCCACCATGACACGGACCACCGGTTCGGTTCCGGAGGGACGCAGGAGCACCCGACCGGTTTCACCAAGCTCGGCCTCGGCGAGGGCCACGGCCGCGGCCACGGCCTCGTCACCCTTGACCCGGGTGCGGTCGACGCCCTTGACGTTGATCAGGACCTGCGGAAGCTTGGTCATCACTGCCGCAAGTTCCTTCAGCGGCCTGCCGGTGAGGGCAACCTGGGCCGCAAGTTGAAGCCCGGTCAGCACGCCGTCGCCGGTGGTCGCGTGTTCGGAGAAGATCACGTGGCCGGACTGCTCGCCCCCAAGGCTGAAGCCGCCCTCGCGCATTGCTTCGAGGACGTACCGGTCCCCCACCCCGGTTTCCCGGATGGCGATGCCGGCATCGCGCAGGGCCAGCTTGAGGCCGAGGTTGCTCATGACCGTGGCCACCAGCACGTCGTCCTTGAGCTTGCCCGCTTCCTTGAGCGCGATCGCGAGGACCGCCATGATCTGGTCGCCGTCAACCTCGTTGCCCTCGTGGTCCACGGCAAGGCAGCGGTCGGCGTCGCCGTCGTGGGCGATGCCCAGATCGGCCCCGTTGGCGACGACTGCGGCCTTGAGCGGCGAAAGGTGGGTGGATCCCACGCCGTCGTTGATATTGAGTCCGTCCGGTTCAGCGCCGATGACAATCACCTCGGCGCCCGCGGTCTTGAAGACCTGGGGGGAGCAGCCGCTGGCCGCGCCGTGGGCGCAGTCCACCACCACCTTGAGTCCGTCGAGGCGCTGCGGGAGCGTCCCGAGCAGGTGCACGATATAGCGGTCCTCCGCGTCGGCGAAACGCTGGATCCGGCCGACCTCCCCGCCGACGGGCCGGAACGGCGCTTTGCCGAGCTGGTCCTCGATGGCATCCTCCACCTCGTCGGGGAGCTTCTGTCCGCCGCGGGCGAAGAACTTGATGCCGTTGTCCGGTGCCGGGTTGTGAGAAGCGGAGATCATTACGCCGAAGTCTGCGTCCAGGTCGGCCACGAGGTAAGCCGCGGCCGGCGTCGGGAGGACGCCGGCGTCGTAGACGTCGATGCCGGAGCTGGCCAGCCCTGCTTCCACGGCCGCGGCGATGAACTCGCCGCTGGCGCGGGGGTCGCGGGCAACCACGGCGCGCGGGCGCGTTTCGCTCGTATTGCGGTCATGGCCAAGCACGACGGCGGCGGCCTGGGCCAGCTGCAGCGACAGCTCAGCGGTCAGCAGGCCATTGGCCAGGCCTCGGACTCCATCTGTTCCAAATAATCTAGACATCGGGTCAAGCTTAGACGATAGGCGGGGCTGGGCCGCTACGGACACCACCGCCCGGGAAGTGGGTGGGGTCACGGCGCGGCCCTCGGATGAGAGCGCAACAGCCGGTTAACGGCAAAAGCCCGCCCCGCCATGGTGGCGGAACGGGCTTTCGTGCAAGCGCCAGAAGCGCTTGGAAGCGGTCTTAGCGCTTGGAGTACTGCTGAGCCTTACGGGCCTTCTTGAGGCCGGCCTTCTTGCGCTCGATGACGCGGGCGTCACGGCGCAGGTAACCGGCCTTCTTCAGCGTGGCGCGGTTGTTCTCGGTGTCGATCTCGTTCAGTGAACGGGCGATGCCGAGGCGCAAGGCACCGGCCTGGCCGGAAATGCCGCCACCGTGGATGCGGGCCATGACGTCGTAGGCGCCATCAAGATCCAGGATCTTGAAGGGCTCGTTGACGTCCTGCTGGTGCAGCTTGTTCGGGAAGTAGTTGGCCAGCTCGCGGCCGTTGATGGTCCACTTGCCGGTGCCGGGCACGATGCGAACGCGTGCCACGGCTTCCTTGCGACGGCCAACTGCTGCGCCGGCAACCGTGAGGGCCGGGCGTTCCTTCTTGGGCGCTTCTGCTTCCGCAGGACCGCTTTCCGAGGTGTAGCTGGTCAGGTTTTCCTCAGCCACAACGGCCTCGGTGGTCTCTTCGTTCTGAGCCACGATTCTCCTTGCTAAAAAGTTGTTTGGTGGCCAGGACTACTGGGCGACCTGGGTGATTTCGTAAGTCTTGGGCTGCTGTGCGGCGTGGGGGTGCTCGGCACCCTTATAGACCTTTAGCTTGCCCAGCTGCTGTGCAGCGAGGGAGTTCTTCGGAAGCATGCCCTTGATGGCCTTCTCCACGGCGCGGACCGGGTTGGATTCCAGCAGCTCCGCGTAGGTGACGGAGGTCAGGCCGCCCGGGTAACCGGAGTGGCGGTATGCGCGCTTCTGCTCCAGCTTGGCGCCGGTGAGGGCAACCTTTTCAGCGTTGATGATGATGACGAAGTCGCCCATGTCCATGTGGGACGCAAAGGTGGCCTTGTGCTTGCCGCGCAGCAGGATTGCGGTCTGGCTCGCGAGACGACCAAGGACAACGTCTGTGGCGTCAATGACGTGCCACTGGCGGTTGATATCGCCGGGCTTCGGGGTGTACGTACGCACGGTGTTTGCCTCGTTCTTGTTCTGGCGTTCTTGTTTTAGGCGTCACGCGGAGGTGCACCTACTATCTATGCGCTACCGGAACAGAGGTGAGGGCTCCATGTAACCAGTCGTCCTGAGTCTCGAATGTGCACGTTGAGTAGTCATCCTGCAACCGGATCCTCAAGCGGGCACGCATCATCGAGAAGGACACGCACAACGACTACCAAGAATAGCCGATGACGTGTCGCTGGGTCAAAATGAGGTGTCCGGATGCATTCTGCCCGCCCCCGGCCCGCCGTATCCCTGGAGGAACCGTGTTCGACACCGCCGCCGCCGGCTCCGCATCGCCGCTCTTTGTTGCAGTGGTGGGACTTGCCGGCGCATGCCTGGGGCTGCTGGCCCACGCCCTCATCCGGCGCGCCCTCCCCCAGCTGGCCGGCGAGGCCACCACCCGGCTGAGGATCACGACGGCGGCCGCCACCTTTGCGCTCTCGGCCCTGCTGGCCTGGCGCTTGGGGATTGCAGCCGAACTTCCCGCATACGTATTACTCGGCATATTCGCCGTTCCGCTTGCCCGGATTGATATCGCGCATCACTTGCTGCCGGACCGGCTGGTCGGGCCGTTGCTGGGGGGCGGCCTGGTGCTCCTGGCCTCCGCCGCGCTGGCCCACGGAGTTGCGGGTGACCTGGTTCGCGGAGTCGCCGGGTCCGTAATCCTGTTCATTTCTTACTTAATTCTTGCCTTGACCAGCAGAAACGGCCTCGGAATGGGTGACGTGAAGCTCGCTGCACCACTTGGACTGTACTTAGGCTACCTAGGCTGGTCGCAACTGTTCTACGGCGGAGCCCTGGCCTTCGTCGCAGGCGGCCTCGCTTCCGTGATCCTGGTGCTGAAAAACCGAGGGAACAAGCCAAAAGAGATTGCCCACGGCCCCTCGATGCTGGCAGCAGGACTCGCCATCGTCCTGCTTCTTCCGTAACTCTTGCCACTGCCGTAACTCTGCCCCCATTAGTAAGCAGGCGTAACAAAACAAGTACCAAGCCCCCATAGGCCGGGGTGAACTGAGTACACGCCTGATAGCCATAGGTGTCGCGCTCCTATTCCATCGAAAAAATTCGAGTATTCCGATGCATTGCTGCGCCCTTAATCGTCATGCAAATGTTGTTCCAACGAAGCCCCGGAAATAAAGCAACAGGGGATTTGCCGGGAATTCGTTTACTACTCAAACTCTGGAAAAGGAAAACCCAAAATGACTGGTCTCATGGTCTCAATGATTGCTTTCGTCGCCGGCGTAAAGGACCGACTCACCTCCGAAAAGGGCGCCACCGCCGTTGAATACGGAATTATGGTCGCGCTGATCGCAGTCGTCATCATCGCCTCGGTCGCCCTCTTCGGCACCAGCCTCCGCACTGTCTTCACCAACATCACGACCCAGCTCAACACGGTCCGATAAGCAGCCTCACCGCCCGCCGCCCTGCCGGCTGTCCGCCATATGGGGGACAGCCGGCAGAGTCGTTCCCGGCCCGGGAACCACATCCAGCCTGACGCCACAACGTGCGTCCGCGCATTGTTGAGCTGTACGAAGAGGTGAGGAAGCAATCATGAAATCGCGTTTATTCGCAGGGCTAGCTGCGCTCGTACTGGCAATCGCCGGCACTTTAATGCTGGTTAATTACGTATCGAATGCCGACCGCCGCGCACAGGAAGCGCTCGATCCTGTTGACGTCGTCGTCGTCGATACGCCGGTTCCGGCCGGAACAAGAGTGGAAGACCTGGCATCTCATGTTCGGGTCCGGTCAATCCCGGCTGCGGCGAAAGCCGACGGCGCACTGACTTCCCTTGAGGGTTCCGGCGGGCAGGTCACGTCTGTTGCCCTGGAACCCGGGGAGCAGGTGCTCGCGAGCCGCTTGGTCGACCCGTCACAACAGACCACTCCGGGAGCCGTTGAAGTTCCTGATGGAATGCAGGAACTCACCATCCTCCTGCCGCCGGAAAGCGTTGTCGGCGGCACCCTCCGTGCAGGAGACCTGGTGGGACTCTACGTCACTCAAACAGACCCGGCGTCACCCCAGCAGGCCAGCACACAACTGGTTTTCGACAAAGTACTTGTTACCGCTGTCCAGCAGGCCGCGCCGAGTGCCGGAAGTGGAGACAAAGGGACCTCAGCCGTCCCGAGCGGTTCATCGTTCGTCACCCTGGCCCGCAATTCCACCGACTCGGCGAAAATCATTCTCAGTGCCCGCGTTGGCAATATCTGGTTGACGAAGCAGACGGTGAAAACCCCGGCCAGCGTGCGCACGGCCGTCACTACCAGCGGGATCTTCCAATGAGCCGCTTCCTGGTCCTGACCTCATCAGCGGAGTTCGAGAGCCACCTCGCCACGGCACTGGGAGACGCGCACGAGGTTCAGGTCCTTGCATCCGAAGCCGCGGGGGGCAGCCCGGGCCACCTGCTGGCCCGAAACCTGGGCGGGGCCGTCGATGTGATGGTTTTTGGCCCTGACATCAGGACAGAACAGATGCTCGCCATGGCGGCCGGCCTCGAGCACGCGTTCCCGGACATCGTGCTCGTGCTGGTGGCAAATGCGGCACCAGAACTCATGCTGGCCGCCATGCGGTCCGGCGTCCGCGATGTCCTGCCACCGGATACGGAGGCCGGACGGATGCGTGCGGCGTTGGAACGCGCTGCCGAAACGTCCAGAAGCCGCAAGCAGCTTGCCTCCGAGGAGGCAGGCCAGAAAAGCGTCCGCGGGCGGGTGATCTCCGTGATGTCCCCGAAGGGAGGAGTGGGGAAGACCACCGTTGCCACCAACCTGGCTGTTGGACTGGCCAAGCTGGCGCCGATGGGGGCGGTCATTGTCGATCTCGACCTTCAGTTCGGCGACGTAGCCTCGGGGCTGGGCCTGGAGCCCCAGTACACCATCAACGACGCGGTGACCGGTGCTGCGTCGAGTGACGCCATGGTGCTGAAGGCCTTCCTAAGCCGGCATCCGTCCGGGGCCTATGCCATGTGTGCGCCGCGACGGCCGGCGGAAGCGGACCTTATCAAGCCCGCGCACGTGACGACCCTCATCAACCAGCTCTCGCTGGAATTCCCCTATGTCATTTTGGATACGGCGCCTGGCCTCGGGGAAGAAGTCTTGGCGGTCCTGGAACTGGCCACCGACGGCGTCTGGGTTTGCGGGATGGACATTCCCAGCATCCGTGGCCTCAACCACGGGCTGGAAGTGCTGCGGCAACTTGACCTCATGCCCCCGTCCAACACGATTGTCCTCAACTTTGCCGACAAGCGCAGCGGACTAACCGTCCAGGACGTCGAAGCCACGGTCGGGCTGCCGGTCGACATCATCCTGCCGTGGTCCCGCACATTGCCCTTTTCAACCAACGCCGGCGTACCGCTGCTCCAGGACAGCCGGCGGGATCCTGCCCTGAAAGGGTTGAGGAACCTGATAGCCCTTCTCGGCCCGAATTCGTCGACACCTGCCAGTAAGAACGCGCACCGAAGGGACGAAAAACCATGAGTCTCGTTGATCGACTTCAAGCCGCCCGAACGACAACGGCAAACCCGGCGGAGGCGCTCAATCCGCCCGGTGCCCCTCCGGTTCCGGTTCTCCCAACGGCCGAACCGGCCGGCGGCCAACTCTTGGGAACCCTGGCCAAAGCGCCCCCAACTGCCACGTCGGATGCCCTGGCCGGGATCAAGAAGCGCGCGGCCGAAGAACTGACAGCCCGCCTGGGCAGCCGGATCACTGACAGCAGCCTCGATGAAGGTGACGTGCGGCGCATGGTGCGCGAGGCACTTGGGGCGTTCATCGATGACGAACAGGTTCCCCTGACGCCCGAGGAACGACGGCGCTTGGTCCGCGAGATCGTTGACGAAATCCTGGGTCTCGGGCCGCTCCAGCGACTCCTGGACGACCCGTTGGTCACCGAGATCATGGTCAACGGCTCTGAACGCATCTACGTCGAACGCGGCGGCCGGCTGCACTTGACCGGGACATCGTTCACTTCGGATGCCCACCTGCGCAGGGTCATCGAGAGGATTGTTTCGCGGGTTGGGCGTCGAATCGACGAGTCCTCGCCGCTGGTTGATGCCCGGCTGCAGGACGGCTCACGGGTCAACGCCGTGATCCCGCCCCTCGCTGTGGACGGTCCATCGTTGACCATTCGAAAGTTCTCCGCCGTACCATTGACCGTCGAGGACCTGATCAGGTTCGACTCCATTTCACCGGCCATGGCACAGTTGCTCCACGCATGTGTCCAGGCACGACTGAACATCATCGTTTCCGGCGGTACCGGCACGGGAAAGACCACACTGCTCAATGTTCTCTCCTCGTTCATTCCTGACGACGAACGCATCGTCACCATTGAAGATGCCGTTGAGCTTCAACTGCAGCAGGAGCACGTGGTCCGTTTGGAAAGCCGGCCGGAAAACGTTGAAGGCCGCGGTGCCGTTGGCATCCGCGAACTCGTTCGGAACTCCCTGCGCATGCGCCCTGACAGGATCGTGGTTGGCGAAGTCCGCGGCGGAGAAGCCCTGGACATGCTCCAGGCCATGAACACCGGCCATGACGGTTCCATCTCCACCGTGCACTCCAACTCGCCCCGGGATGCAATAGCCCGCATGGAGACCCTCGTTCTCATGGCTGGGATGGATCTTCCGCTACGGGCCATCCGTGAACAAATCGCCAGCGCAGTCCACCTGATCGTTCAGTTGAGCAGGCTGAAGGATGGGACGCGCCGGGTCACCCACATCACCGAAGTCCTGGGCATGGAGGGGGACGTCGTGACGCTGCAGGACGCTTTCGTCTTCGACTACGCGGCCGGCGTGGACCAGGATGGTCGATTCATCGGCAAACCCATTCCCACAGGTGTCCGGCCGCGCTTCGTCGAACGGTTCGCCGATCTCGGAATCAGCGTTCCCAGCGAAATCTTCTTCCCCGCGCCCCACAAGACTGGACGGTGAGCCCTGTGCCCCAGGATTCTGTTTTGCTTGCAGGTGCCGTGCTCATTCTGCTCGCCGTGGCCCTCGGCTTTTTTGTGGCCTTCCGGCCCCGGTACACCGACATCCACGTCGACCGGAGAAGGCCGCCGGCGGAGTCCAACTCCTCGATGGTTTCGAAGCTGAGCGGCGTCACTGTCGCGGCCATGGAGCGTCGCGTCGGACACAAGAACAGCGGCCCTTTCGGTCGAGATGCACTCGGGGGGGCGGGCCTGAAACTCCAGCCCGCCGAATTCGCAGTCCTGGTCTTGGTTGCCGCGTTCATTCTGGGTCTAGCGGGCTACGTGCTGCAGGGCTGGCTTCTGGCCGTCGTGTTCGCCGGCATGTGTCCGGTGGCCGCCAAGGCCCTTATCTCATTCAGAACCGGCCGCCGCCGTGCCGCCTTCGAGGCCCAGCTCAGCGACATGCTCATGTCCCTCTCCGGCAGCCTGCGTGCCGGCCACAGCATCGCCCAGAGCATGCGCAGCGCCAGCGTAGAGATGTCGGCTCCGATGGGTGAGGAACTCGCCAGGATCGTCAACGAGGACAGGGTCGGCCGTCCGCTTTCAGAGTCCATGGCCGAGGTAGGCCTGAGGTTGCAGTGCGAGGACTTCCAGTGGCTCAGCCAGGCAATTGAGATCAACCGTGAGGTTGGCGGCGACTTGGCCGGGGTGCTCGACCACGTTGCAGACACGGTGCGCGAAAGGGCCCAGATCAAGGGCCAAATCCGTGCTTTGGCGGCGGAAGGAAAATTCTCGGCATACATCCTGATTGCCTTGCCGTTCTTCGTCGCAATCTTCATCAATCTCGTCAATCCGGGGTACATGGCCGTCCTGACGGAGACCATGCTGGGCTGGCTACTCATGGCCGTCAGCGTGGTCATGATGGCCATCGGATCCTTCTGGATCAGCCGCATGGTCAAGATCGCATTCTAAGGAGCTGAGCACATTGACCCCCACAGTCTGGCTACTGATCGCAAGTATTATCCTTCCCTTGACCTACTTTGCCTGGTCACTGATTGGCGTCGACAGGGCCACCGGCCGTTTGATCCAATCCAGGCTCGCCGCTGCTTCAACCTCGCAGCCCGGTGTTTCCGAGACCGGTCCCCACCGGCTGGTCCTTCTGGCGCGCAAGCTGACACCGACAGCTTATGTGCACCACTTGGACCAGATGCTCGGGAAGGCGGGACGGCCTGCCTCAATGCCGCTGGACCGCCTCCTGACGCTGAAACCGCTGGCGGCCCTTGGCGGTGCCCTGCTAACCGTTCTTTTCGGTGGAGCAAAGAGCCCGCAAGGTGGGCTGATGTCTGTCGGTCTGACGGCGGCCTGCTACGTCCTTCCCGACCTGCTCGTTTACAACAGCGGTACGAAGCGCCAGGCGAGGTTGCGGCTGGATCTGCCCAATGTCATGGACCAACTGCTGATCTCGGTCGAGGCAGGACTGGGGTTCGAGGTCGCCATGTCCCGGGTGGGGGCGAACGGTTCTGGTCCCGTCGCGGAAGAGATGGTGCGGACGCTGCAGGACATCCAGGCCGGGAGTACACGCCGTGACGCCTACAAAGCCATGGCCGCGCGGTCCTCGGTTCCGGAGTTGAAGAGCTTCGTGAGCGCAATCGTCCAGGCTGACGTACAGGGACTTTCCGTGGCGCGGGTATTGAAACCCCAGGCGGACCAGATGCGGATCAGGCGACGTCTTCGGGCAGAGGAAAAAGCCATGAAACTTCCAGTGGCGGTGGTATTTCCGCTGCTTCTCTTTATCTTCCCGCCGCTGTTTATCGTCATCCTTGGCCCGGCCGTCATTAACACCATCGCCACATTTTCGGGCCGTTGACGAATGCATCCGACCGGCACGCGGTTCAGGAATCACTTTCGGATTGAAAGGAGCAAGAGATGCGTAAGTCCAAAACACGTCATCGACAGGTTCGGGATGACCGGCAGCGCGGTGCCACGGCAGTTGAATTTGCCTTGATTCTGCCCTTGCTCCTGTCCATGCTCCTTGGCGTGATCGACTTTGGGATTGCCTTCGGTCAAAGCGTCAGCCTGCAGGGAGCGGCCCGCGAAAGTGCGAGGCAGGGGGTGACGCAAGGTGACGTCATTGCGTCCGCCAACCACGCAGCGGGTTCACTGGACAGCAGCCAACTCCAGGTTCGGTTCGCCGTCGACACGTCAGCAGGGGCTCCGGGAGTTATGGTCGTTTGCCTGCGCTACCCCGAGTCCTCCCTGACCGGTTTCTATTCCTGGGTACTCGGCGGCGTCTTCGAGGCCAAAGCCGTTATGAAAATGGAAAGCCCGGCGGTTGTGGCCTCGGGCGCACAGCGTTGGACCGGAGGATCATGCACGCCTTGACACCAGGATCGTTCGTGAAGCGGCGACGTCGCGTCAGCAATAGCCGGGAGCACGTGAAGGAAAAGAACAACCCCGGCAAGGCATCCCGGGAGCGTGGAGCGGCTGCAGTCATCTTCGCCCTGACGATTCCTGTCCTCTTCGGAGCCCTGGCAATGGCCCTCGACGTCGGCGCGCTGGTGTACGAGCGCCAGCACCTGAGCAACGCGCTGGACGCCGGCGCTCTGGCCGGTGCAGCGTCGCTCCCAGGCGATCCGGTGGCCGCCCGTAATGCCGCGATCTCCTTCGCCCGGGCCAACGACCCCGCAGCGGCACCCACGGTCACCTTCTGGTGCGTGGTCGCTTCAACAGGTGCTGCCCGGACGGTGCAAAGCAGCCAGATCCCCAGCGTCTGCAACGCAGGAACGACGTCGGGTGCCAGATGTGACATGACTATCTGCGCGATACCCTGCATCCCGGGGACTGGAATCTCCTGTAACTCAATTACGGTAACCGACGATAAGAACGTCGCGTTCCAGTTCGCCCCCGTGATTGGGATCAACACCGGAAACACCGGATCGCTGGCGTCGGATGCGTGCAAAGGCTCCTGCGGCTCTCAAAGCCCCAACCCCATGGACATCGCCATTGTCGCTGACCGCACCAGCAGCATGAGTGACCAGAACATCACGGACATGAAGACCGGGATCAAGAACACTCTCCTGACCATGTCCAGGGATCAGCAGTATGTGGCATTTGGCACCATCCACAGGAGCAGCCCCATCGTCGGCGGTTGCCAGACCAATCCGTCCGGCTCGGCCACGGAAGGCCCTTGGATCCCGGTTCCCTTCTCCAACGACTACAACAGTCCCGGTACTACACCGACCGCCAACGGCAACAGCACGCTCGTCAAAGCAATATCTTGTTTGAACAAGTCGTCGGGCTTTGGCACATACCTTGCGTCGCCCTTAAAGGCCGCCGCACGCTACGTTCTCGGCAAAGACCCAAACAACTTGTTGGCGCTGCCCGCGCGCGCTGGAACTGCGCGCAAGGCCATAATCCTGGAGACCGACGGCCAGCCGAACGAGAGTAACATGGCAGGCTCCACAGCAGTAAACACTCCCGGCGACATCGGAAGTTCAACCGTTGCCGCTGCCTGCAAAAACCTGAAGGACGTCGCGGCCGATGCCAAGTTCAAAGACATCCTCATCATCACTGTCGGCTTCGGAAGCGCAAACACAGACTCTTGCGGTAGCGGCGTACTTGTCCGCGATGTGCTCGCCGCTGCTGCCTCGGAGAAGAGTCCCGGGGTCGCCAGTACTGCCAGTAACGACTGCCAGACCCCTGCCAAGCGGGCTGCGGAGAACGCGGATGGCGACTTCTTCTTCTGCGCGGCCAGCGGATCAGAACTTGGCCCGATTTTTGTCTCGGCGATCAATGCGATCAGCGGGAACTCCCACCTGATTCGGATCCCCGGCTGACAGCCCAGCTGCCGGACGGCCTTGGACCAGCGCCAAGGGGGTCATTCTGTCAACCGCGACCCGGCAAACGGGAGATGCTCGCGCTGGGCACGGATCCTGCCGAACTCACAAGTGTGCGCACAGCAGCCGGCGGGAACGGGCCGGCCACGGGAAACCGCAGGGCAGAACGCAGGAAGCCCTCCGGAAAGCCGCAAGGTTGCCGCAGGATCAACAGGTTCGCCAGGTACCGCCCGGAGCAGGAAGTAGCGTGGTCACATGTCCTTTCAAGGTGATTCAGACGACGGTGACGCGAACAATGACTTCTCCGCCGGCGCCTGCACCTGCGGCACGGGTCGGACCGGCGTAAGCCCGGCCGGTGCAGGCCTGGCCCCAGCGCCGGCCGACACCACGCCCCCACTGGTGGACCCCTCCGCGCTCCAGGAACTCGGGTCCCAGCTGGACAGCCCTGCCGTGGCCAAGGGCTTCGCCAGGGACTACACAAACATGTGGGACCAGCGCTACCAGTCCCTCGCTTCGTCCCTCGACAGCGGTGATGAGGACGCGGCAATGGACGCCGTCCTGAGTTTGAAGACATCCTCGGCGATGGTTGGCGGCGTCCGCCTGGCCGAGCTTGCCAGCGAGCTGGAGGACGCCATCCGCGTCCGCGACGCCCACCGCGCGCGGTTGCTGCTTCGTCAAGTCGCAGAAAGCGGAAACGAAACGGTGGGCGAGCTGCAGCTCAGCCACAATCTCCGGGACGGTTAGTCCAGGGCGGGCGCGAGCCGGTACCCCACGCCGCGGACCGTCTGGAGCCAGCGGGGCCGCTGCGGATCCTCCCGCAGCTTGCGCCGCAGATTGCCAATATGTACCTCGACAGCCCGCTCGTCGGATTCGCCGATGTACGCGTCCGCGCCGTAGTGCTCGCCCCGAACCACCCGCACCAGATCGACCTTCGACCGGACAGCACCGGCCCCCTTCAGCAGGGCGTGCAGGAGATCGAACTCGCTTCGGGTCAGGCTGGTGGGAACGCCGTCAAGGGTGACCGACCGGGTGTGCGGGTTCAGCACCAGTCCGTTGTGCCGATATACCGCATCCTGGGGCAGCGCCAGACCCTGTGAGGCCTGCTCCCTGGGGGTGTCTTCGGCGGCGTCCAGCCGGGGCCTGCGCATCATGGCGGCCACCCGGGCCCGGAGCTCGCGCGGCCGGAAAGGTTTGGTCATGAAGTCGTCGGCACCGGTGTGCAGCGCCGTCAGCGTGTCCAGCTCGTCCGTCCTCGCGGTCAGCATGACCACATAGGCATCGCTGAACTGCCGGATCCGGCGCAGGACTTCGAAGCCGTCAATATCGTGAAGGCCCACATCCAGGGTGACGACGCTCGCCTTCCGGCTCCGCACCACCTCGACCCCCTCACGCCCGCTGGCTGCGCCGTGGACGTCAAATCCCGCCTGGCTCAGCACGGCCTCCACAAGGTGACGTACGTCGTCGTCGTCCTCGACGACGACTGCAACTCCCAAGTCAGTCATGGCCCCCCCTTTGCATCTGATGCTGCGGCAGCTACCCCCCATAGCGCCGCGCTGTTACTGCAGTGCACTCTTGGTGCACCAGTAGTGTCAGACTACCCACGCAATGTCGCGAAAAACTGTTTAGGCACAGCCGTGGCCACAAATATTCATCCTGTGTCAAGCTAACGTGACGAGTGCTGTTAAATTGAGGCAGCGAGAAAGGGGCGCGGCTTCATTGGGTAAACAGCAACTGGTCCGGAACCCGGAGAGTCATCTGGCGGGCTTCCCGCGGCGTCTGCAGAATTTGTTCCGGCTAACCGGAGGCCGGGAAACCGAACTCAGTGCCCTCCTCAAGGTCAGCCTGGAACGCGAGCGGCAGCTCAGCGACGAGGTCGCGGAGGTGGTCGACGCCCTGACGGCCAAGGACAACCTCGTCGCCAATGTCTCGCACGAGTTCCGCACACCGCTGACGTCCATCATCGGCAACCTGGATCTGGTGCTCGGCGAATCGGAAGAGCTCTCCCCCACCGCCGTGCGCCGGATCGAAGTCGCGCAACGGAACGCTGAACGGCTGCTGGCCCTGGTCTCGGACCTGCTGGTGTCCGCCGACTCAGCACTGCACGTCCACCCGCGCCGGACCGATCTGGCTGCTCTTCTCGAAGCCAGCGTCGGCTCCGCCCAGGCCCTTGCCCAGGCAGCCCAGGTCTCGCTCTCCACGGACGTCCCGGCAACGCTCTGGGCCGAAGTTGATCCGTTGCGGATCAGTCAGGCCGTCGACAACCTCGTATCCAACGCCATCAAGTATTCGCCCGTTGGCGGCGCCGTCCGCGTCTCCGCCAGCCAGGAGGGTGGCCGGGTCTTGGTGCACGTGGAGGATGACGGAATGGGCATGACAGCCGCCGACGCCGACCGGATCTTCACCCGGTTCTTCCGAAGCCCCGCGGTCCGCGGAGGCTCGGTTCCCGGCATCGGTCTGGGACTGTCCATCACCAAGGCGATCGTCGAACGCCACGGCGGCAGCATTTCCTGCCGCACGCTGCCTGGCTGCGGGAGCACCTTCACCCTGGAACTCCCCGCCCGGGCGGCCACCCCGGCCTCGTAGCGGGGTTGGGACTGGGCGGGCAGCCCTACTGGCGCAGGGCCCGCGTCAGCTCGGCCCTGGCCAGCAGCCCGCTGGCCGAGGGGTACGCGACTTCTTCCAGCACCAGCGGGTGCGGGGCCGAGAGGACCGACTTCGCGTCGCGCTGGCGGGCCAGCAGCCGTTCCAGGAGCCACACCGGCTTCTCGATGCCGGCCCCCACGAACAGGGCCGATCCCACGAGGGACCGCACCATGTTGTGGCAGAACGCATCCGCCTGGACCGTGGCCACAATGACCCCGTCGGCACCCCGGGCAAACTCAAAGCGCTGAAGTTCCCGGATAGTGGTGGCGCCTTCCCGCGGCTTGCAGTAGGACCGGAAATCCTGCAGTCCCAACAGCTGCGAGGCGCCTTCGTTGAGCAGCCCGACGTCCAGCCGGTCCTGATGCCACAGCGTGGAGGTCCGGCCGAGCGGATCCCAGAGGGCGGGCCCGTCCGCGATCCGGTAGCTGTAGCGGCGCCAAAGCGCGGAGAACCGCGCGTCGAAGCCCGCCGGAGCAATGGAGACCTTGTGGACCTCGACCGCCCCGGTCAGGTCCCCGAGCCCGCGGCTGAGAGCGCCCCGCAGCCGACGCAGCAGGGCAACCGCCGGGTCCAGTTCCACGCCGCGGTTCAGGCCCATCCACTCCGTCTCGGTGAAGTCCACGTGGACCACCTGGCCGCGGGCGTGCACCCCGGCGTCGGTCCGCCCGGCGACAGTGACCCTGATGGGCCGGCGGATGAGCAGTGCAATGGCCTCTTCGAGCGTGCCCTGGACGGTGCGCCGTCCGGGCTGGACAGCCCACCCGCTGAAGGGACCGCCGTCGTACGCAAGATCAAGCCGGACACGCAAAAACCCGCCGCCCCCTCTAACGGGGGCAGCGGGCTTCTGGTCGTTCATAGACTCAAGTCTACTAGTGAAATAAGGCGAGACTACTCAGCGTCGCCAGCCTGCGCAGCGTCGCCGCCGGCAGGTGCGAAGCCGGCAGCTTCGGCCGACTCTGCAGAGTCGAACCAAACTTCAGCAACCGTCGAGTCGTACCAGCGGGATCCCGGAACGTGGAACTTCATGGAGTCCTCGTTGCCCTTGACGGCGAAGCCCTCAGGAGCAGCGTTGTCAGCGGTAGCAGGCTTGGAGCCGGCGTACTTGGACTCAGCGGCTTCGGTCTCCACAACCTCGGCCTCGGCGGGAGCTTCCTCGGCGGCCGGAGCAGCCTTGGCGGCAGCCTGGGTAGCCTCGGCTACGACGGCCTGCTTGGCGGAAACCGGCTCGAGAACCAGTTCGATGACAGCCATGGGAGCGTTGTCGCCCTTGCGGTTGCCGATCTTGGTGATGCGGGTGTAGCCACCGTTGCGGTTCTCCACTGCCTGTGCAATGTCGGTGAACAGCTCGTGGACAATGCCCTTGTCGCTGATCAAGCCGAGTACACGGCGGCGGGAAGCCAGGTCGCCACGCTTGGCGAAGGTCACCAGGCGCTCGGCGTACGGCTTCAGTCGCTTGGCCTTGGTCACCGTGGTGGTGATCCGCTTGTGCTCGAACAGTGCGGCGGACAGGTTCGCGAGCATCAGACGCTCGTGACTTGCTCCGCCTCCGAGGCGCGGACCCTTAGCGGGGGTAGGCATAATAGTTTCTCCTCATATGGAAGCCGTTGGGCTGCGCACACCATGGTGCAACCAGCCGGCAGGCCAAGATCTGTTTGTTAGAGCTCGTCGTCGCTGAAAGCGGCGTCGTCCTCTTCAATTGCTGCGGCGCGTGCTGCGAGGTCAAAACCGGGAGGCGAGTCCTTGAGGGACAAGCCCAGTTCAACCAGCTTTGCCTTGACCTCATCGATGGACTTCGCACCGAAGTTACGGATGTCCATGAGGTCGGCCTCGGAGCGGGCCACGAGTTCACCCACGGTGTGGATGCCCTCACGCTTGAGGCAGTTGTAGGAACGGACGGTGAGGTCCAGATCCTCGATCGGCAGGGCCATGTCTGCTGCCAGGGCAGCATCCGTCGGCGACGGGCCAATCTCGATACCTTCAGCTGCGGTGTTCAGCTCGCGGGCCAGACCGAACAGTTCCACCAGGGTGGTACCTGCCGAAGCAACGGCATCGCGCGGGGCGATGGCCTGCTTGGTCTCGACGTCGACAATGAGCTTGTCGAAGTCAGTGCGCTGCTCAACACGGGTAGCTTCCACGCGGAAAGTAACCTTCAGGACCGGCGAGTAGATCGAGTCGACCGGAATGCGGCCGATCTCGGAGTCGCCGGACTTGTTCTGAGCTGCCGAAACGTAGCCGCGGCCGCGCTCGATGGTCAGTTCGAGTTCGAACTTGCCCTTCGAGTTCAACGTGGCAATGTGCAGATCCGGGTTGTGGAATTCGACGCCGGCCGGCGGAGCGATGTCCGCGGCGGTGACGACTCCCGGGCCCTGCTTGCGCAGGTACGCAACAACCGGCTCGTCGTGCTCGGAGGACACCGACAGGTTCTTGATGTTCAGGATGATCTCAGTGACATCTTCCTTGACACCCGGAACAGTGGTGAACTCGTGCAGCACGCCATCGATCCGGATGCTCGTGACAGAGGCACCGGGGATGGAGGAGAGCAGGGTACGGCGGAGGGAGTTTCCGAGGGTGTAACCGAAACCGGGCTCCAGCGGTTCAATAATGAAACGGGAGCGGTTGTCAGAGACGACCTCTTCGGAGAGGGTGGGGCGCTGTGCAATGAGCACTTAGGTTTCCTTTCGGCGAGCATCCGCTATATGACGCAACACAGGTGGTGGAAAGATCGGTCTGAGACTTAACGCGGCTGGGCTTGCCCGGACCCGTGAAGGTCCGGGCAAGCACCGGTGCGTTGGAAAGCCTTAGACGCGGCGGCGCTTCGGCGGACGGCAGCCGTTGTGGGCGCTGGGGGTTACATCCTGGATGGATCCAACCTCAAGGCCAGCAGCCTGCAGCGAACGGATAGCCGTTTCGCGACCCGAACCCGGGCCCTTGACGAATACGTCAACCTTGCGCATACCGTGCTCCTGCGCACGCTTTGCGGCGGCTTCGGCGGCCATCTGGGCTGCGAACGGGGTGGACTTACGTGAGCCCTTGAAGCCAACCTCACCGGACGAAGCCCAGGAGATGACAGCGCCATTCGGATCCGTGATGGAAACGATGGTGTTGTTAAAGGTGCTCTTGATGTGCGCCTGGCCCAGCGCGATATTCTTTTTGTCCTTCTTACGCGGCTTGCGAACCGCGCCACGAGTCTTCGGGGGCATTATTTCTCCTACAGAAAGTTATCGGGGGGAAGACGAGCGGTTTAGCGGGTCTTCTTCTTGCCTGCAACGGTGCGCTTCGGACCCTTACGGGTACGTGCGTTCGTCTTCGTACGCTGTCCGCGCACTGGCAGGCCCTTACGGTGGCGAATACCTTCGTAGCTGCCGATTTCAACCTTGCGGCGGATATCTGCTGCTACTTCGCGGCGAAGGTCACCCTCAACCTTGTAGTTGCCTTCAATGTAATCACGCAGCTGGACGAGCTCGGCGTCGGACAGGTCCTTGACCCGAACGTCCGCGCTGATGCCGGTGGCAGCCAGGGTTTCGTGTGCACGGGTCTTGCCCACGCCGTAGATGTAAGTAAGCGCAATTTCCAACCGCTTTTCGCGGGGAATGTCTACGCCAGCGAGACGAGCCATAGAGGCAGTGCTCCTTGTATAAACCGGAGGTCGTAGGCAGTACACCCGCACGATCCGTGCGGCCCCAGCCTCCGACCGGGGGTTAGCTGTACGGGCCCATACGTCCCAAATCAGCTTGTGCTGCCTTTTATTTACTTGCGTGGGTTAGCAACCCAGGATTTCCCGAAGAGGGAAATTAGCCCTGGCGCTGCTTGTGGCGCGGGTTCTCGCAGATCACCATGACCCGGCCATTACGGCGGATCACTTTGCACTTTTCGCAGATCTGCTTGACGCTCGGCTTGACCTTCATGGCGTTCCTTTGCGTGTTGCAGTGGTCAGCTGGACCGGCCTTCGGCTGTTGCTCTGGCCGCCCAGTGTTTACTTGTAGCGGTAGACGATACGACCACGTGTCAGGTCGTACGGGCTCAGCTCCACCACTACCCGGTCCTCAGGGAGAATCCTGATGTAGTGCTGGCGCATCTTTCCAGAGATGTGTGCCAGAACGATGTGCTTGTTGGTGAGCTCAACGCGAAACATCGCGTTAGGCAGCGCCTCAGTCACAACGCCCTCGATCTCAATGACCCCGTCCTTCTTGGCCATACCCTCCGCTAACTGTTGTTTGCCGCAGCCCTTCGGTTTGCACCGAAAATCACCGCGGACGTTTTTTGATTGATTGGCTGATGCCTCCCGGCCCCAAAAGGGCACAACAGGGCAGACAACCAACAGACAACATTACGCCATAACGGGCCGAATGTTAAATCCAGCAATCGTAGCGCACTCAGCCTCCGTATGCACCAAATTCGCCCGCCGGCGTGCTCACGGCCTCCGCGCAGGCGATCCCGTCGAGGATGGCAAGGCGCACGACGTCGGCTGCCGCACTCTGCAGGGTGATGAGACTCACCTGCCGGGCGCTCTCGCTGCTGCGGTCCAGCGCGAGCGCACCGGTGGCGAGGCAAAACACTGTGTCCCCGTCCGCCAGGGTGTGGCTGGGGTTCAGCGCCCGCGCCAGGCCGGCGTGGGCGGCCGACGCAGTGCGTTTGCATTCGGCCTTGTCCAGGACCGCGTTCGTGGCGACGACGACGAGGGTTGTATTCAGGGGCGGCGGCTCTCCCGGCGGCGCTGACGCGCCCCGTGTGCCGTTCCCGGCTTTCGCCGCAGCAGCCGCAACCCTCGGCGTGCTCGCTCCTTCGTCGCTTAGACGCACGCTGCCGGGTTCCGGCTGCGGCGGCGATGTGCCATAAGGGAGTCCCAGGGCGTTGACTACTGCTACCGCCCCCACGACGACCCCGTTCTCGAGGGTCATGGAGGCTGTGCCTACTCCCCCCTTGTATGTCCCCCGGCCGATTGCTGCTCCGGTGCCGGCGCCGACGTTGCCGCGTTCGACGTCGTGCGCTTCCTGGCGGGCGGCAGCGTCGGCGGTGGCCGCGTAGCCCATGGCGGCGTCGGGCCGGGCGGAGAAGTCCCCGCCCCGGCCGAGGTCGAAGATGGCCGCCGCCGGCACGATCGGAACCACGCCGCCCGTGACCGGGAAGCCCCTGCCGTTCTCCTCGCACCATTGCTGGGCTCCGTGGGCCGCGGCGAGGCCGAAGGCGCTTCCCCCGGTGAGCACGACGGCGTCCACGGTACGGCTCAGCGTCGTGGGGTCGAGGGCGTCAGTCTCGTGCGTCCCGGGGCCCCCGCCCCGGACATCGACGGAGCCCACCGTCCCGGGCGGAGGCAGCACAACCGTCACTCCGCTCAGCCAGCCGCCGCCCGTCCGGCCGGCGTGGCCGACCCTCAGCCCCGGCACGTCCGTTATCGCAGTCATGGCTCTATTGTGCGCTCCGGCGCAACACCACTGCCTCCACGGAACTCTCCACCGACTTGACGAATCGCGAGATGATATCCGGATCCCTGACAAGCGGTATGTAATACTGCAGGCAACACAGCGTTAACAGGCGACGAAGCCTTGGACAACAAAGCTCCCTCGGGGTCTTGTGCGGGGTTCTGCCCACCAACCATGTGGTGAAGTGATAGCAAGGTATCCCCGCCCACCCGTCTGCCACCGCAGGCAAGGACCCGTTAGAGACCTGAATGACGCGACAATTGACCGACCGGCCCCGCGCCGCCGTCGAGACCAAACCGGCCGCGACCCCGCGACGCCGCTGGTCCCCCAGAGCCCGCCGGGACTTCTTTGTCTTCCTGGCCCTGGCCCTGCCCAACCTTCTCCTGATTGCGGTTTTCACCTATCTTCCGCTCTTCAACAACATCTACTACTCCACCCTCGACTGGACCCTGGGCTCGGCCTCGGCCACGGTGGTGGGCCTGGACAACTACGTCACGTTCTTCACCAGCACGGACGCCACCAAGGTCCTGGGCACCACCGCCGTGTTCACCCTCATCACGGTTGGCGGTTCCATGCTGCTTGGCCTGCTGGTGGCCCTTGCCCTGAACTCCAAAATCCGCGGCACAACCTTCGCGCGCTCAGCCGTCTTCGCCCCGTACGTACTCAGCGGTGTCGGCGTCGGCCTCGTCTGGCTGTTCATTTTCGATCCCGGCTACGGCGTGCTGGCCTGGCTGCTGCGCGGCATCGGCCAGCAGAGCCCGCAGTGGATCAATGATCCGCAGTTGTCCCTGGTCATGGTCATCATCGTCTACGTCTGGAAAAACCTGGGCTACTGCGCGGTCGTCTATCTGGCCGGGCTGCAGTCGCTGCCACAGGATGTCATGGAGGCCGCGTCACTCGATGGCGCCAACGGCTTCCGGCGCTTCCTGAGCATGTCCCTGCCGCTGCTCTCCCCCACCACGTTCTTCCTGCTCATCACCACGATGCTGAGCTCGCTGCAGGCCTTCGACCTGATCCGGATCATGACCCCGCTGGGCAACGGCACCAGCACGCTGATCTACGAGGCCTACCTCCAGGCCTTCGGGGCATTCAACCGGGCGGGCTACTCGGCCGCGATCTCAGTGGTTCTGTTCGCCATCCTGCTCATCATCACCCTGCTGCAGTTGCGGTTCGTCGAACGGAAGGTGCACTACTCGTGAGCACGCTGTCCCCCGTCAGCCCTGACCCTGCCGCCGATTCACCCGCTGCCGCTCCCGACGCCGGCCCGGAGATCCCGCTGCAGCGTCACCGGCCCTTCTCCCGGGCAAACCTGGCCCAGACGATTGGCGGCGGCTACCTTCCGCTGGTCCTGGCCACCCTGGTGGTTTTCCTGCCCCTGCTGTGGATGGTTCTAAGTTCCCTCAAACAGCCCGGCGAGATCATCACGATGGACCTGAAGATCCTGCCGCAGAGCCTGAACCTCGAAAACTACAACATCGCCATGACGACCGTGCCGTTCACCCAGTTCTTCGTGAACAGCCTGATCGTCACCAGCGTGGGCGCCACCATCAAGGTCCTCCTGGCCATCCTGACCGCCTACGCCCTGGTCTTTGTCCGCTTCCCCTACAAGAACGCCATCTTTGTGCTGATCCTCGTGGCCCTGATGGTCCCGCCCCAGGTTTCCATCCTGCCCAACTACATCCTGATCGCGGGCATGGGCGGCAAGAACACCCTGTGGGGCATCATCCTCCCGGGCCTGGGCACCGCGTTCGGCACCTTCCTGCTGCGCCAGCACTTCATGACGCTTCCCGCCTCCATCCTCGAATCGGCCGAGATCGACGGCGCCGGCCACTGGCGCCGCCTCTGGCAGATCGTGGCGCCGGTCTCCGGCCCCTCCATCGCCACGGTGGCACTCGTCGTCGTCGTAAGCGAATGGAACGACTACATCTGGCCGCTCATCATCACCGACCGCCCCGAGACGATGACGCTGCCGGTGGGCCTGACGCTGCTGCAGAACTCTGAAGGCAACGGCTCCGGCTGGGGCATCCTGATGGCCGGTGCCGTGCTCGTGATCTTCCCCATCCTGCTGGTCTTCGCAGCCCTGCAGCGTTACATCGTGGCCGGGCTCACCCAGGGCAGCGTCACCGGGTGACCCTGCCGTCTGTCCCACTTCACCCGCATTCGTTCGACGCAAGACAGCCAATCAACGAGTCAGCATCATCGAGAGGATCCACCATGGCATTGAACCTTGACCGGAGGCATTTCCTGGGACTGGCAGGTGCCGGCGCCGGCGCCGCCGCCCTGTCTGCCTGCGGAGGCCCGTCCACCGCAGGTCCGGCGGCCCCAACCGCGGCCGCCGACATCGACTTCAGCGGGGTCAAGCCCGCGGCCTCGTTCGATTTTTGGTCCAACCACCCGGGCAAGTCCCAGGACGTGGAGAAGGCCATCATCGATCAGTTCCAAGCCAAGTTCCCGGACATCAAGGTCAACCTGGTCACCGCCGGGGCCAACTACGAGGAAATCGCCCAGAAGTTCCAGACCTCGCAGGCCGCAAAATCCGGCCTCCCGGGCCTCGTGGTCCTCTCCGACGTCTGGTGGTTCCGGTACTACTCCAACGGCAACATCATCGCCCTCGACAGCGCGATCAAGCAGCTGGACATCAAGGTGGATGACTTCCAGAAGTCCCTCGTTGCCGATTACAAGTACGCGGACAAGCAGTGGGCGCTCCCCTACGGCCGCTCAACACCGCTTTTCTACTACAACAGGGACCACTTCAAGGCCGCTGGGCTGCCGGACCGCGCACCGAAGACCTGGCAGGAGTTTGCCGAGTGGGCACCGAAGCTGAAGGCAACCTCCGGCGCCCAGTACGCCTACATCTACCCGGCACTGGCCGGTTACGCCGGCTGGACGCTGCAGAACAACCTGTGGGGCTGGGGCGGCAGCTGGTCCAACGAGTGGACCGTCAACTGCGACTCCGCCGAGTCGGTCGCCGCACTGCAGTGGGCGCAGGACTCCATCTTCAAGGACAAGTGGGCCGGGGTCTCGTCCAAGGAAGCCGCCGATGACTTCGCCGCCGGCATCACCTCCTCCACGATCTCCTCCACGGGGTCGTTGCTGGGCGTGCTGAAGTCCGCGACGTTCAACGTGGGCGTCGGCTACCTGCCGGGCGGTCCGAAGAACGAAAGCCCGGTGTGCCCCACCGGCGGCGCAGGACTGGGCATCCCCAGCGGGGTCAGCAAGGAGGTCCAGCTCGCGGCCGCCACCTTCCTGAAGTTCATGACGGAGCCGGAAAACACCGTGCAGTTCTCCGCCGCGACCGGCTACATGCCCACCCGCACCTCGGCCGACATGACCGCAGTGCTGGCCGCCACCCCGCAGATCAAGACCGCCATGGACCAGCTCACCGTGACCCGCGTGCAGGACAATGCCCGGGTGTTCCTGCCGGGCGCGGACCAGGAGATGGCCAAGTCCGCCGCGGCCATCCTCACCCAGCAGGGCGACGTCAAGGCCACCATGACGGCGCTCAAGGCCACCTTGGAAGGCATCTACACCAAGGACGTCAAGCCCAAGCTCAAGAGCTGACGCGGCCCAACGTCCTCTCCGCCACGACGAATCCCTGGCGATGCTGGTATTCCAGCATCGCCAGGGATTCTTTGCGTCCGGAGCAATCCTGCGCGTCGCCATGGCGCGTCGCAACAGGCGCCGGCGCGGGTCTCAGGCCCGGCGGCGCGGCGCCTGCGCGTCGCCAGCGATCGTGCGCGTCTCGGGAGAACATGCGCTTCGCCGGCGACTATGCCCATCGCCACGGGCCGGCGGTCGGGGAATCGGGACGGGCACGACACCGAGCGGGGGGCCAGTCACGCGGCTCCAAAATCCTTCCGACACGACGAATTCCTCACGCTGCT
>NZ_JARUXE010000030.1 GCF_030433895.1 Arthrobacter sp. PsM3
AAAGCGTCCAGGCAATCATCGGCCAGGTCCCGCAACGGATCGATCCCCCGGAACGCATCAAAATAACGGTCCGCGCCGGTGCCGGTGAAGGCAGCAAGCGCAGCAGCCGACGCCGCGACGGCCTCAAAAGCCGCCCCGCTCTCCGCACTCCATACTGTCCGGCTATCCACACTTTCAGATTAGAGGGAGCCTCCGACAATCTAGCGACATCGGCTCTGCGCGCCAGCCCGACACCGGAACAGATGAACAACCGGAGCCTGGCCAGCCCCTAAAAGACGGGGTGTCCGGGTCGGTGGGCAAAGCGCCTTATCAGCGCCGGCCTCCGGAGTGGTTGCGGCGCCTAGATCGTTCCCACGAGGGCCAGTGCGGCGGCAAAGCCCGCGGGCAGGCCCAGTGCGGCCGTGTCCAGATCGACGAGGATGGTGCCCGGGGGCTCCACGAAGGCCTCAACCGAGGCGGGGTCCACCCGCAGTCCGATGCCGCGGGCCTTCAGCAGGGCTTCCTTGCGCGCCCAGGCGGCTGTCCGCCACGGGGCTGCCCGGTCCGGAGCCAGCCCGGCGAGCAGCTGCCGCTCAGCGGGGGTAAGGGCGACGTCGTCAAACCCGGGGAACACGACACCGGAACTGTGCTCCAGGTCGATGCCGACTGTCGCACCGTTGTCCTGGGTCCCGAATCCCGGGGCACTTGGACCCAGGGCGCCGGGACCCTGGGGGCCGCCGGCAGCCAGCAGAGCCCAACCGCGGCTTCGCGAAAGGCTCAGGCTCAGGCCGGCGGGGGCCCCGTCCAGCCGGTAGCCGGGCCGCCCGTGGTCAAGCTCCGGCCCGGTCCCGCAGTCCGGGCACGAATAGTCGGCGGTCAATTCACCGGGACGCCCGCCAAGGATCTCCGCAGCGAATCCGCGCAGCGCGGTCCGGCCGGCCAGGAAGTCCCGCCGGGTGAGCGGATCCGTGATGCCCGCGGCACGCGCGCGCTCCGGAGCATCGAGGAAGGCCCCGCCGTCCGGTCCGATGTCGGCAAGACAAACGGACCGGACGGTGACTCCGGAAACGGTGAGGGTTCCTCTGTGCCCCTTAGGCTTTAGCGTTGGACTGCTCCGAAGCGCTCGTGGGCAACGGCCACGGCACTCTCGCGGGCCGCCGATGCCTCGTCGGCGGTCAGGGTGCGGTCATCTGCGCGGAAGCGCAGGCTGAAGGCCAACGACTTCTTGCCCTCCTCGATGCCCTTGCCCGCGTACACGTCGAAGAGTGCGACGTCCTCAAGCAACGCCCCGGCGCCCTCGCGCAGGGCGGCAAGCACGTCTTCCGCCGGGACCTCCTGCGGGACCACCAGGGCCACGTCCTGGCTGGCCACCGGGTAGGTGGAGATGTGCCGGGCGACGATGACGTCCGCCGCGGCCTCGAAGAGGGCATCCGCGTTGAACTCCAGTGCCACGGACCGGGCCGGCATGTCGTGGGCGGCCAGGAGCTTCGGGTGAAGCTCGCCGGCATAGCCCAGGACTTCGCCGGTGCGGAGCGCCAGTTGCGCGGTCCGCCCGGGGTGGAAGGCCTGGTGCCGGCCCTGGCTGACCACAATTTCGACGCCCAGCACGTCACCGGCGATCCTGGCGATGTCCAGGGCGTCCGCCCAGTCCCACGCCCGGGGGGTGTGGCCGGCGGCGGCCGGAGAATCGTGCCCCGTCAGCACGGCGGCGAGGTACAGCGGCTGGTCCGGGACGCCGTCGTACAGGCCGTCCAGCACCTCATCGCTGGGCCTGATGCCCAGCGGCGGGATCGAGGCGGTGCCGAGGGTGTCGCCCGGCAGGAACACAAGCCCGGCCTCGAACAGGGCCAGGTCGCGGAAACCGCGCGAGTGGTTGCGCTTGGCGACGTCGATCAGGCCCGGCAGGATCGAAGTGCGCAGGTAACCCTGCTCCTCGCTGATCGGGTTGGCGAGCTTGAGGGCCCTGCGCGGCGACCCTTCCGTGGACACGCCGAACGTGTCGTTGGCGGCCTTCGAGACGAACGGGTACGCCAGGACCTCGGTGAGGCCGGAAGCCGCGAGAGCCTGGACCAGGCGCCGGCGCTGCTGCTGGACGCGGGTGAGCCCGCGGCCCGGCGGCGCCACCGGCAGGGACGCCGGGATCTTGTCGTAGCCGACGAGCCGCGCGATCTCCTCGGTGAGGTCTTCCTTGGTTTCCAGGTCGTTGCGCCAGCTCGGGGCGGTCACCGTCCAGCCGCTCCCGGCGGGTGCGACGACGGCGCCGAGGTCCTCGAGGGAGGTGATGATCTGTTCCTCGGTGAAGTCGATGCCGATCCGTTCCGCGGCGAAGGCCGCGGGCAGCTCGACGGTCACGGCGTCCGGTGCGGTGCCGACGTCGGTCCCCGCCTCATCGGCGGTGCCCCCGGCGAGTTCGACCAGCAGGTCAACGACCCGCTGGGCGGCGATCCCGGCAACCTGCCAGTCGACGCCGCGTTCAAAGCGCTTGGAGGCCTCGGACGGCAGCTTGTGCCGGCGGCGGGAGCGTCCGATGGACACTTCGTCGAAGTGCGCCGCTTCAACGAGGACGCTTGTCGTGGTGTCGGACACCTCTGTGGCGGCGCCGCCCATCACGCCGGCGATGCCGATGGCACCGGAACCGTCGGTGATGAGGAGGTCCTCGACGTCGAGCGAGCGTTCCTTCTCATCGAGGGTCCTGAGTTTCTCGCCGGCGACGGCGCGGCGGACCACGATGTCGCCGGACAGCTTGTCCAGGTCGTAGCAGTGGGTGGGCTGGCCGAGTTCGAGCATCACGTAATTGGAGATGTCCACCGGCAGCGAGATCGAGCGGATCCCGGCGAGCCGGAGCCGGGAGGTCATCCACGGCGGCGGCGGCTTCGTGGCGTCGACCCCGCGGACGGTCCGGGCTACGAAGCGGTCGCAGCCCGGCTTGCCGTAGATCGGCGCGTCGTCGTTAAGCTTCACGCCGTAGCCCCCGGCCAGCGCTGCGGGTGCCTGCACCCTGGACGCCGGGTCGGTGAAGGAGGTTCCGGTCGCGTGCGCGTATTCGCGGGCCACCCCGCGGATGGAGAACGCATAGCCGCGGTCCGGGGTGACGTTGATTTCGGCGGCCTCGTCGTAGAGATCCAGGAGCTCCATGGCGTCGGCGCCGATTTCCGGGTCCAGTCCGATCCGGGACAGCACCAGGATGCCGTCATGGTCCTCGCCGATGCCGAGCTCCCGCACGGAGGCGATCATCCCGGCGGACAGGTGTCCGTAGGTTTTCCGCGCGGAAATGTGGAAGTCGCCGGGCAGCACGGCACCGGGAAGGGTGACCACCACCTTGTCGCCTTCCACGAAGTTGTGGGCGCCGCAGATGATGCCCTGGACGCCGGAGGGGTCGATGCCCTCGCCGGTGAGGCTCTGCTGCTGGCCCTCGGGGACGACCCGGACCTGGCACCAGTTGATGGTCTTGCCGTTGGTCTGGGGTTCCTTGACGATGCTCAGGACCTGGCCCACCACGATGGGGCCGTGGAGGGCGTCCGTCGGCCGGTGGACTGCTTCTTCTTCAAAACCGACCTTGACCAGGTCGGCCATAACGTCTTCGGCCGTGGCTCCGGCCGGTACCTGCGCGAATTCTCGCAGCCAGGAAAGTGGGATACGCACGGTTAGATCTCCATCCCGAAGTGCTCGCTGAAACGTACATCGCCTTCGATCATGTCGCGCATGTCGCCGACCTCGTTGCGGAACATGAGCGTGCGCTCGATGCCCATGCCGAAGGCAAAACCTGAATAGATGTCCGGGTCGATGCCGGCCGCGCGGAGCACGTTGGGGTTGACCATGCCGCAGCCGCCCCATTCGATCCAGCTGGGGCCGCCCTTGGCGCCCGGGTGCCAGATGTCCAGCTCGGCGGACGGTTCGGTGAAGGGGAAGTAGTTGGGGCGCAGCCGGATCTGGGCCTCGTCGCCGAACATCTGGCGCGCGAAGTGTTCCAGGGTGCCGCGGAGGTCCGCCATGCTGAGCTTCTTGTCGATGGCCAGGCCCTCGAACTGGTGGAACACCGGCGTGTGCGTCGCGTCGAGCTCATCGGTGCGGAACACCTTGCCGGGGCACAGCACGTAGATGGGCACTTCGCGTTCCAGCATGGAACGGACCTGCACCGGGGAGGTGTGGGTGCGCATCAGCAGGTGGGCCTCCGGCGGCTCCACGAAGAAGGTGTCCTGCATTTCGCGGGCGGGGTGGTCGGGCTTGAAGTTCAGCGCGTCGAAGTTGAACCACTCGGACTCGACCTCGGGGCCTTCGGCGATCTCCCAGCCCATGCCGACAAAGATGTCCGCGACCCGTTCCTGCAGGGTGGACAGCGGGTGGCGTGCACCGGCACGACGGCGGCGCGGGGCCGCCGTGACGTCAACGGTCTCCTCGACCAGGATGCGGGCGTCGTTCTCGGCTTCGAGCTCGGCCGTCCGGTCCGCGAGCGCCTTGTTGACGCGTCCGCGGGAGGAGCCCATAAGCTTTCCGGCGGCGGCCTTCTGGTCCTTCGGCAGCCCGCCAATCTCACGGTTGGCGAGGCTCAACGCGGACTTCTCACCGGTGTGCGCGAGGCGCGCGGCCTTGAGTTCATCGAGCGTGGAGGCGGCGGCAATGGCCGCAACGGCCTGGTCTACGGCGGCGGTGATGGCGGCTTCATCCAAGGGATTCGGGACGCCGGCGCCCGGCAAAGTTTCAGTCATCTACTGTTCTTAGCTACGAGTCGGTTTATGCCAACGGGCATCGGACATTCAGGTGCGGTACCGGTGCGTTGGCAAAGGGCAGGGCTCGCCAAAAACGCTCCGGCGGGCACTCCCCTTCAGTCTAGTTGAAGGCACTCCGGTGCCAGAACGCGACGGCGCTGCGCCGGCTCCGCGGGGCGGCGTCTGCCGCGGCTCCGCGGGGCGGGGCCTCCCGCCCGGTTTCGTTTCCCGCAGCCCGGCGCCCGGCTAGCATGGCGGTATGACGCCGGGACAACGGCTGCGGCAGCTGGCCAATGTACTGAATGCAACAACTCCGCTGGGTTTGTTGCTGGCCGGCTGTGCGCGCACGCACGTCCTTCGGGGACCCCGGGGGCTGCTGATTGCCACCGGGTACAGCTGGCGGCTGCCCTTTGCCGGCGCGTTCACGGTCGGCAATGTGGTGCTGATCCGTGCCGGACCGGAGGAAGCCCTGGCCAACCCCGCGCTGCTGGGGCACGAGGAGCGCCACAGCAGCCAGTACGCCTGGTGCCTGGGCCTGCCTTTCCTGCCGTTGTATTTCCTCGCCGCAGGCTGGTCCCTGGTCCGGACCGGCAACGTCGGCTCCGGCAATGTCTTCGAACGGCACGCCGGGCTGCAGGCGGGTGGCTACCCGGCGCGGAACACCGGCTCCAGCCGGCTGATTTCAACAGCAAATCTACCCGGCAGATCCACCCAGCGGATTTCAACAGCAAATCTACCCGGCAGATCCACCCAGCAGATTTCCACAGCAGATCCAGCCACCAGCAGGACGGGCCCGGCGGCCCCCGAGCGGAACGAGGCATGACATGACCGACAGCCCCAGGACAATCTCAGTCAGCGGATCCGGCAGCGCGGAAGGCGCACCGGACCTGCTGACCCTCTCGATCGGCGTCGAGTGCCGCCGGGAGGACGTCGGCGCGGCCTACGGCGAGGCGGGCCGTGTCTCCGCAGCCATCACGGCGGTGCTTCGCGGATACGGCGTGGCGGACCCGGACATCACGACCTCCGGGCTCAACGTCCGTGCCGAGGTGAACTGGCAGGAGGGCCGGGGCCAGGTCGTCTCGGGCTACCTGGCGTCGAGCATGCTGAGCGTCCGGCTCAGGGAGATCAGAAAATCCTCGGAGGTCATCGCCGCCGCGGTCGCGGCCGGCGGCAACGATGTCCGGCTCAACGGGCTGGAGCTCGGCTTCGCTGATCCCGCCCCCGTCACCGCGCGCGCCCGCGAAGCCGCCTGGCAGGACGCCCTCACCGCGGCCGGGCAGTTCGCCTCGCTCGCCGGCGGCTCCCTCGGCAAGGTGGTATCGCTCGCCCAGCTGTCCGGCCAGCCGGCACCGATCCCGGTGGCCAGGATGCAGCGCGCCGTCGCTGTGGAGTCGCTCACTGTGGAAGCCGGCGAATCGAGCGTCAGCGCCGCAGTCAACGTCGTCTGGGAACTGCTCGGCTGAGCCGGCCCGGCGCCCGCTAGTGTGTGGCGCCGGCGGAGATCGTCAGATCCGCCGTCGTCGCCAGGGTGCTGCGGACGACGACGGCGAGCGCTTCCGTCAGCTGTTCCAGCGGCAGGGACGGATCGGTGCTCCCCGGGGGCAGCTGCTTCGGCTCGAAAGGAACGTGGACAAAGCCTCCCCGGACGCCGGGCCGCAGCCGCAGGGCGTGCATCAGCCCGTAGAAGAGGTGGTTGCAGACGTAGGTGCCGGCGGCCTGGGATACCTCGGCGGGGATCCCCGCAGCCAGGAGGGCAGCGAGCGCTGCCTTCACCGGCAGGGTGCTGAAGTAGGCCGCCGGGCCGCCGGTGACCACGGGCTGGTCCACGGGTGCGTTGCCGGCGTTGTCCGGGATCCGCGCGTCGTCGCAGTTGATCGCGACCCGTTCCAGCGAGATCCGGGACCTGCCGCCGGCCTGGCCCGCGGAGACCACCACCTCCGGGTGGTAACGCTCCAGCGCCGCTTCGAGCAGGCGGAGCGCCTCGCCAAAGACACAGGGCAGCTCCACAGCCTCCGCCTCGAGTCCCTCGGACCGGAGCAGGGCCGCGGCCGCACGCGCGGCGGCCCACGAAGGGTTGGTGCTTTCGCCGCCGAAAGGCTCGAACCCTGTCAGGAGAATCATCGCCCCAGCCTAGCAAGGCGGCCGGACTGCAGGCCTGGGCCGTGTCAGGATGCGGACCTGGTCCTTGACTTAAACTCGAACATACATTCGAATAGAGCGATGAGATGGGACGCACAAGCACTCGAACCGGCGCCCGGAGACAATGCCCGCATAGCTGCCGCAGCTGGCGGCACAGGCCCCGGAGCAGGGAACGGAGGCACCGGGAACCCGGCCGTCACGTCCACCGACCCGTTGCTGCCCCTGATCGGGCTGGTGCGGTCCGTGACCACCCCCGAGTTTGCCGGGGTCACTTTCCATGAGGTCACCGCCAAATCGGTGCTCAACAAAGTGGCCGCCGGTTCGCGGATGCCGTTCGAATGGACCATCAACCCCTACCGCGGCTGCAGCCACGCCTGCGTCTACTGCTTCGCCCGGAAGAGCCATACCTATCTCGACTTCGACGCCGGGCTGGACTTCGACAGCCAGGTGGTGGTGAAAATCAACGCCGCGGAGGTCCTGCGCCGGGAACTGGCCAAGCCCTCGTGGGGGCGGCAGCACGTTGCCCTGGGCACCAACACAGATCCCTACCAGCGGGCCGAGGGCCGCTACCAGCTGATGCCGGGCATCATCGGGGCGCTGGCAGATTCCGGCACTCCCCTGTCGATCCTGACCAAGGGCACCCTGCTGGCCCGGGACATCCCGCTGCTGAAGCACGCCGCAGCCCAGGTTCCCGTCGGCGTCGGCATCTCGCTGGCGATGACTGACGAGCGTCTCTCCGAAGCGGTGGAGCCCGGCACACCCGGTCCCCGGGCACGCCTGAAGCTAATTACCCGGCTCCGGGAGGCCGGGCTGCCCTGCGGGGTGATGGCCATGCCCATCCTGCCGTGGCTTTCCGACAGCGACGAAGCCCTGGATTCCCTGTTCGGTTCCCTTGCCGCGGCGGGGGCCACCGGCGTGACCGCAGGGGCCCTCTACCTCAAGCCCGGAACCCGGGAATGGTTCATGCAGTGGATTGCCAAGGAACATCCGCAGCTGGCCGGGAAGTACCGGCGGCTCTACGGCACCGGCTCCTACGCGTCCAAGGAATACCGCGACTGGTTGTCCGGGCGCATCCGGTACTTCAAGGCCCGGCACGGGTTCTCCGGCTCCCAGGGCTTCAGCCACCGTGACCTTGGCGACGATCCCGGCAGCGGTGATCCACGGGACGAGGAAGCGCAGTACCCGGCCGGCAGCATCCCCGAGGCGTCAGCCTTCCCCGGCGGCCAGCGGGATCCGGCCGCGGCCGCGCAGCCCACGCTGTTCTAGAGGGGCACCTTTTCAAGAGAGCCACCTGTTCCAGAGAGCCACCTGTTCCAGAGGGCCACATGGCTAAAGGGCCTTGACGGCGCCCAGGACGCGGGTGAGTGATTCCTTGGCGTCGCCAAACAGGAGGGTGGTCTTCGGATCGAACAGCAGCTCGTTCTCGATCCCGGCGAATCCCGGCCGCATGGAGCGCTTTAGGAACACCACCTGACCGGCCAGGGCCACTTCCAGGATTGGCATTCCGTAGATCGGCGCACCGGGTGTGGACTTGGCGGCAGGATTGACCACATCATTGGCGCCCACAATGAGGGCTATGTCCGTGTTCGGGAACTCCGGGTTGGCTTCCTCGAGCTCCTTCAGCGACTCATACGGTACGTTCGCCTCCGCGAGCAGCACGTTCATGTGGCCAGGCATCCGCCCGGCCACCGGGTGGATGGCGAAGACCACCTCGACGCCGCGGGCCGCCAGCGCAAGGGCGAGCTCGGCGATCGTGTGCTGTCCCTGGGCCACGGCCAGCCCGTATCCGGGGACAATCACCACCCGCTGCGCGTAGCCCAGCTGGACTGCGACGTCCTCGGCCGAGGAAGACCGCACCGGCCGGTCGCTCTGCACCGTTGATCCCGCCGTCGAGCCTCCCCGGAAGGCGCCGAACATGATGCCCGTTACGCCGCGGCCCATGGCAGAGGCCATCACCTTGGTCAGGATGGCGCCGCTGGCGCCGACCAGCGTGCCGGCAACCAGCAGGAGCACGTTGCCCAGCACAATGCCGGAGGCGGCGACCGCGAGGCCGGTGAAGGCGTTGAGCAATGAGATCACGATCGGCACGTCGGCCCCGCCGACGGGAAGCACCAGCAGCAGGCCTGCCACCAGGCCCAGCGCCAGCAGTGCCACAGCCCAGCCTCCTGAACCGGTCACGACGACGAGGCCGCCGGCGGCGGCCGCCCCCAGCACCACGACGCCCATCACCGCCGGCATCCCGGGGAACAGCAGGGGGCGGGTGCTGATCAGCTCCTGGAGCTTGCCCACCGTCACGGCCGAGCCCGCAAAGGACACGGCGCCGACCAGCATCGTAAAGACCACGGCGAGCCGCACCCAGGGGTCCTCGCTGTGGCCGAGTTCCAGCACGGCGACCAGCGCGGCGGCCCCGCCTCCCACCCCGTTGAACAGGGCCACCAATTGCGGCATCTGGGTCATCTGCACCCGCCGGGCCACCGGGACAGCCACCGCGGAGCCGACGGCGATCGCGGCGAGGATCAGCGGGATGTTCTCCAGCTTCGCGGAAAGGAATACCGTGACCACGGCCACGAGGGCGCCCGACGCCCCGATGGCATTGCCGCGCCGGGCGGTCCGGGGAGAGCTCAGGCCCTTCAGTGCGAGGATGAAGCAGACCGCGGCCACGAGGTAGGACAGGGAGGTCCATCCGGGGCCGAGGACACTCATGTGCGGTCCTCCCCCGCGCCGGCACCCGGCCGGGCGGGCTTCCGGCTGCCGAACATCTCCAGCATCCGGTCCGTGACGACGAATCCGCCGACCAGGTTGGCGGTCGCCAGCACCACTGCGATCAGGGCGATGGTGAGCAGCCCGGGATCGTCCGCCTGGCCAGCCACGATGATGGCCCCCACGAGGATGATGCCGTGGATGGCGTTGGCACCGGACATCAGCGGGGTGTGCAGCTTGCTCGTCACCTTGGAGACGACTTCGAATCCTACGAAGACGGCGAGGACCACCACCGTCAACAGGGTGATCGGGTCAATCATCTGCGGGCCTCCATGGCTTCGGCGGTGGCGGCATGCACGACGGAGCCGCCGTGGGTCAGGCAGGCGCCGGCGACAACCTCGTCGTCGAAATCCGGGACCACCTTGCCGTCGGCGGTCATCAGGGCCAGCAGGTTCGCGACGTTCTTGGCGAACAGCCGGGAGGCATCGGAGGGCATCGCCGAGGCGGCGTCCTGCAGGCCAACCAGGGTGACGGAGCCGCCGGCCACCGGGATCTGGAGGTCCCTGCCCGCGATGACTCCTTCGACGTTTCCGCCGGATTCCGCCGCGAGGTCAACGACGACCGACCCGGCCCGCATGCCGGCCACCATCTCCGTGGTCACCAGCAAGGGGGCCGCCCGGCCGGGAATCGCCGCGGTGGTGATGAGGACATCCGCCGCCGCCACGTGCGGGGCCAGCAGGGCGCGCTGGCGCTTGGCCCGGTCCTCGCCAAGCTCACGGGCGTAGCCGCCGCTGCCCTCAGCGGCCGTGTCCGCAGTTGGAGTGTCGAGGTCCAGGTGGATGAAGGTGCCACCCATCGAGGCGACTTCGTCGGCGGAGGCCGCCCGGATGTCGTTGGCGGAGACCCTGGCCCCCAGCCGCTTCGCGGTGCCGATCGCTTGCAGGCCGGCGACGCCGGCCCCCAGGATGAGCACCCGGGCCGGCGGGATCGTACCGGCGGCCGTCATGTAGAGCGGGAAGAACCGCGGGTAGCGAAGGGCCGCTTCCAGAACCGCGCGATAGCCGGAGACCAGCGATTGCGAACTGAGCGCGTCCATGGACTGGGCCCGGGAGATGCGCGGAACCAGCTCCAGGGCGAAGGCGGTCACACCCGCGGCGGCCAGGGCGGCCACGGTTGGCAATTCCGACGCGGGCGAGGCGAACCCTATGGTGACGGTGCCGGGCCGGAGTCCCGCAGCGGTCTCCGGTTCGAGCGGCCGGACGTGCAGCAGGACATCCAGGGACTGGGCGGCCAGTTCCGGAACGATCGACGCTCCCGCCGCGGTGTAGGCGGCGTCCGCGTACCCTGCCGCAGTGCCGGCACGGCGCTCCACCGTCACTTCCAGGCCGAGGGCCGTCAGTTGCTGCACCGTCTCCGGTGTGGCGGCAACCCGCCGTTCCCCTGCACGCTGCTCCCGCCTGACACCAACCTGCACGGGCTACTCCTCTCGGTTCGCTTCAGCGTAGTCACATGCTTCACGCTTTGGCGAGGGGTAGGGCCGCGGCGGGCCCCAACCCCCAGTCTCAGTGCGCGGCCACGGCGGTGGAATCGGCCACCTGAAGCCTGTCCAGCAGCGCCTCGACAATAGGGAGGTCAGCGGGGATCCACGGCAGAGCCAGCACCTCGTCGCGGTTCCGGATGTTGATCCAGCGCAGCTCATCGTGGTCCTGCAGGGGGCGGGGAACCCCGTCGAGCACTTCAGCGAACCACACCCGCATCGCGGCACGTTCGTTTAGCGGCCAGCCGTCGGCGGAGCCGCCGGCCAGTTCGGCGCCCAGCCGGACCGTCACGCCAAGCTCTTCGAGCAGCTCCCGGTGCAGGGCCTGCTCGGCCGTCTCGCCGGACTCGACCTTGCCGCCGGGGAACTCCCACATGCCGGCGAACTGCGGGGGCGCCGTCCGCCGCGCCACAAGGAGCCGGCCGGGCTCGGCCAGCGAATCCAATACGGCGCCGCCTGCAACGCTAATAAGTCCAGTCACGCCCCCAAGTCTAGACAGGGTCCAGGGCAGATTCCGGTGCGGTGCCGGTCTGCCGGCAATTTACCGCGCGGAATCCACATCTACCCCGCGGCCTTCGAACCGGTTGTCCTGCCCGCTGCACTGTTGCCGCCGAACGCAGTGGCGCCCGGAAAGCAGCCGCCTGCTGGCCTGGGGATGCTGCCCGACAAGGCGTGGAGCCTGGCTTCGTGTCTGCCGAGGAGTTCGGCGCGTTTCCTGACGGCTCGAACGTACTCGGCGAGTGCCCGCTCCACATCGGGGAGGGCCTTCCGAAGCAGGCCCAGCAGCGGGCCGGTGAACTCCTCCCGGACGTGCAGGTGCGTCATCCCGCCGTGGGGTGTGAGTGTGAACGTGCGAACGCCCTTCAACAGGCCAAGGGGCAGGCCTCCGGTCCAGGTCATCACCTCTCCCGGCATCTGCCGGACGCGTAGCCGGAAGGTGCGGTTCCCGCCGGTGCGGGTCCGGACCCTAATGGTTCCGCCGTGGCGCAGTTCGCCGTCGAGGCGGGTAATGCCGGAGTCCCAGACGGTGAAGTTACCCCCGTCCGTGATGATTTCCCATACCGTGGAGTTCCGCGCATGGATCAGGGTCTCGGCCTCAAAGGATTTCACGGCAACCTCGGGCCAGTACTGTGCTTTTGATCATGTCAACGCAACGGCGCGTCACCGGAAAATTCCGGTTCCCGGCACTTGGCCGCCGTCTGGAGGTCACTGACCGCGGCCTGGACGCTAGCTGCTTCGTCCCGCAGGGAGTTGACCGCGGCCCGCGGGCATTGCGGCGGCTGCCCCGAGGGCGACCGATGCAGCCAGGATTGGGCGTGTTCTCGGCATTGGAGGCTCCTTTGCGAAGGGGGTGCGGCAGGCATTCCTGCCACTGGCGGTAAGACCATTGTCTGGCCGCACTGGGGGCCCGGGCATCATCCGGGGAAGGTGACCCGTGCCGGCAGCGCCCGGACGCCCGCGGCCGGTCCGGCACGAGTTACCCGCCCTGCGGATGCGGCGGCCCTGGCAAGCTAAGACGCCACGCCAGGGCCGCCTACCCCGGCTTCAACGGCATCATTGCACCGCCGCGGTATTTCCATGCTTATCCCGATTCGAAGGAAGCCGGTAAGGGTCCAACGGCCCGTCTGCCGCTCCGGGCGGGATGAGTGCGGCGCCGGCGTAGGGGAGAATGGAAGTGGCCGCCTTCGGCGAGGACCCGGAATACCGAGCGTGCCCGCCCCGTTAGACAAATCAGACTACAAATCCGATTTAACTTGCCGCATTCTCCTGGCTCCAGCCGGGAACGTCACCGAAAAGCAGACGAATGACAACCACCACACAAGCCCCGGCGACGCCCAGGACCGGTTCCCGCCACCTCGCCCTTGCCATCGTTTCCCTTGCCATGGGCGGATTCGGCATCGGCACCACGGAGTTCACCATGATGGGCCTGCTCAAGGAGGTGGAGACCGGGCTCAACATCAGCACCCCGGAGGCCGGCCACCTGATCTCGGCCTATGCGCTCGGCGTCGTGGTAGGAGCCCCGCTGCTGGCCGCCGTCGGTGCCAAGATGCCGCGGAAGTACCTCGCCCTGGGGCTCATGCTGTTCTTCAGCATCGCGAACCTGTCGTCCTTCATCGCCCCGGACTACGGCACCATGCTCGTGTCGCGTTTCGCCGCCGGGCTGCCCCACGGGGCCTTCTTCGGGGTTGCCGCCGTGATCGCGGCGTCACTGGTCGCGCCGACCAAGCGCGGCTGGGCCATTTCGATGGTCATGGCCGGCCTGACCGTCTCCAACGTCATCGGCGTCCCCTTCGGCACCTGGCTGGGCCAGACGTACGGCTGGCGGCTGCTGTTCCTGCTGGTGGGCGTGATCGGCATTCTCACCCTGGTGATGCTCTGGAAGTTCCTGCCATACCAGAAGCCGCACGCCGATGCGAGCTTCCGCCGCGAACTGGGCGCCCTCAAACGGATGCAGGTCTGGCTGGCGATCCTCATCGGCATCGTGGGCTTCGGCGGCTTCTTCGCCACCTATACCTACATCGCGCACACCATGACCTCCGTGGCCGGCATTCCCGCAGCGTGGCTGCCCCTGGTTGTCGCGCTGTACGGGCTGGGCATGGTGGCCGGCAACATCGTCGGCGGCCGCATCGCGGACAAGTCCGTGATGGGAACCATCTACTGGGTGCTGCCCGGCATCGCCGTGGCGCTCGTGGTCTACGCCGTCGCCGTGCACTGGCCGTGGTCCGCCTACGTGATGGTCTTCGTCGTCGGCGGCGCCGGGTCATTGCTGGTCCCGGCGTTGCAGACCCGGTTGCTGGATGCGTCCCCGGATGCCCCCTCGCTGGCGTCCTCGCTCAACCATGCGGCCCTGAACGTCGCCAACGCTTTGGGGGCCTTCCTCGGCGGACTCGTGATCGCCTGGGGCTGGGGCTACGTCGCACCCGCCCTCGTCGGGGCGGTACTGGCCATCCTGGGCCTCGGCGTCGCCCTGATCAGCGGGCTGGTGGAACGCAGGAGGCCGCTGGTCCGGTAGCCCGCAATGCGGTTACCGGACCAGCGGCTCCTCAGCCCTTCGCCTGCCTGACCCCGAGCCGGTCAGACCCGGGTCCGGTTACGGCGTGCTGACGCGCTGTACGTCCGGTTCAAGGTAAATGACCCGTGCAATCGGAACGGCCTCGCGGATCCGCGTTTCGGCGCCGTCGATCGCCTTGGCGATTTCCTGGCCCGTATCGGACCGGCCGATGCTGATTTTGGCGGCGACCAGGAGTTCCTCCGGGCCGAGGTGCAGGGTCTTGAGGTGGATGATCGAGGTGCCGTCGGACTCGATGGCCGCCCGGATCTTGGCGACATCGTCCTTCGTGGCGGATTCGCCCAGCAGCAGGGACTTCGTTTCAATGGCCAGGACGGCGGCGATGGCGACCAGCAGGAAGCCGATCATCGCGGTACCCAGGGCATCCCAGATGCCGTTCCCGGTGAGGAGCGTCAGGCTCACGCCGAAGAGCGCGAAGACCAGGCCCAGGAGGGCGCCGAAGTCCTCAAGGAGGATCACGGGGAGCTCCGGCTGCTTGGCGCTGCGGATGAACTTGATCCAGCTTTGCTGGCCGCGGATGAGGTTGGATTCGATGATCGCGGTCCGGAATGAGAACGACTCGGCCATGATGGCGCCGAGGAGCACGGCCAGCGGAACCCACCAGAACGCGCCCTCGATGGCGTGCGGGTGCTGGAGCTTTCCCCACGCCTCATACAGGGCAAAGAGGCCGCCCACGCTGAACAGGACGATGGAGACGATGAACGCGTAGATGTAGCGCTCGCGCCCGTAGCCGAAGGGATGCTCCGGGCTTGCCGCCCGATTGGCGCGCTTGCCGCCCACCAGCAGCAGGAGCTGGTTGCCGGAATCCGCGAGCGAGTGGATCGCTTCGGCCAGCATTGATGAGGAAAACGTCAGGAAATACGCGACGAACTTCAGGACGGCGATGGTCAAGTTGGCAGCCAGCGCCGCAACAATCGCCTTGGTACCGCCATTTGCAGCCAAGAGAGCTTCTCCTTAGGGGTTCGACCGGGTGGTGGACTCCGGCCGGTGCCCGCGCCCACAAGGAATACCGTACCCGTTATGGCCCGGTCCAAGCACCGCACCAGCCCCGTACCGCCCAGGGCAGGGCAACGTACTGTCACCGGCGGGGCGGCCGGGCCGGCACGCAAACTCTGCAGGTCACGGCGCAGGTCACGGTGCAGGTAACGATTGGGGGTGCTCCTGCTGACAAGCCATCCGGCCTATGTTAGCTTGAAGCCATAATCGGGATTCACCATTTGGATGCCGACGAATATGTAGGAGGAGTAATGGGCTTTCTTGGCTGGATCATTCTCGGACTCATAGTAGGTGCAATCGTTAAGGCCCTCATGCCTGGCAGGGTCGGCGGCGGCTGGGTCACCAGCCTCGTGCTCGGCGTAGTCGGGGCAGTGGTCGGCGGCTGGATCGGCGACCTGCTGTTCGGCGGCGGCAAGATGGAATTCTGGAATCTCGGTTCCTGGCTCCTGGCCATCGTCGGCGGCCTTGTGGTAGCCCTTGTCTACGGCGCCATCACAGGACGCAACAAGACCACGTAACGACGCCGGCCACCGGCCCTGCACCCGCTGGTGCAGGGATCGTGGCAACAACGACGGCGGGGCCCACCTTTCGGTGGACCCCGCCGTATTTTCTTGCCCTGGTGCCGGGACCCACTGCGGGCCGGATGAGAAGCTAGCGGGCCGGTGCGAAGCTAGCTAGGCGGGTTTCCGCGGTCCTGCTGTGAGCGGGCGCTGGCGTACAGGCAGACGGTCGCCGCGGTCCCGAGGTTGAGGCTCTCGGCGGCACCATAGACCGGCACGGCCACACGGTGGTCGGCCAGGGCCAGTTCTTCCTCGGACAGGCCCTGGGCCTCGTTGCCGAAAAGCCACGCGGTCGGGCTCTCCAGCGCATACTCGGAGTCCCCGGCCGGCGCTCCCAGCCGGCGGGCCGCGTTCTGGTCCTGCAGCCGGTCCAGGTCCAGCTGGCCCTGGCCGTCCGCCGCGAGGACACCGATGCCACGTTCCTTGCACCGGGCCACCAGCTCCCTGATGTCAGCGCCGAGCACCACCGGCAGGTGGAAGAGGGATCCCGCCGTCGAGCGCACGGCCTTGGGGTTGTAGATGTCGACGCTGGATGCGGTCAGGATGACGGCGTCCGCGCCGGCCGCGTCGGCTGCCCGCAGCACCGTGCCGGCGTTGCCGGGGTCACGGACCTCGCACAGCACGGCAACCAGCCGCGGGCCGGCGTCGAGCACCTGCTCCAGGCTGACATCCAGAAACCCGCAGACCGCGAGAATGCCCTGCGGGGTCACGGTGTCCGCCATGGCGGCCAGCACTTCGTCGGTGGCGAGGTAGGCGGTGGTGCCCTCCGCAAGTGTTTCCAGGTCAGGGTGCCGGTCGAGGCAGGCCTCGCTCGCGTAGACCTCATAGACGATGCCCGGCTCCCCCGCGGCAATCCGTTTCTGGTGCAGGGCCAGCGCCTCACGGACAGCCTGCGGGCCCTCCGCCAGGAACTCGCTGCGTTTTAAACGGGCCGGGCGCCCGGCAAGTTGTGCCACCTTCCTCACCCGATCAGCTCGGGGGTTGGAAAGTGGAAAATCTTGCGGGCGCCCGGTTTCGTTCATACAAGAACCTTAGTAGCTTTTGCAGCCGGTTCTTGAACGACGCAGTCCGTGGACTGCTTCAGGTACTACTCTGCAGCCTCAGCAGCGGCGGCCTTCTTGGCAGCCGGCTTCTTCGCGGCGGCCTTCTTGGCAGCCGGCCTCTTCTCGGCCGGTGCAGCCTCAGCCTGGACGGCCGGAGCGGACGTGTCGGCGGGCAGGGCATCCTTGGCGATCTGGACCAGCGCGGCGAAGGCGTTGGCGTCAGAAACGGCAAGCTCGGCCAGCATCCGGCGGTCAACCTCGACCTCAGCGGCCTTGAGGCCCTGGATCAGACGGTTGTAAGTCAGGCCATTGGCGCGGGATGCAGCGTTGATGCGCTGGATCCACAGGCGGCGGAAGTCGCCCTTTTTCTTCTTGCGGTCGCCGTAGCTGTACACAAACGAGTGCAGCAGCTGCTCTTTGGCCTTGCGGTACAGGCGTGAGCGCTGTCCACGGTAGCCCTTTGCGCGTTCAAGGATAACCCGGCGCTTCTTGTGGGCGTTGACCGCCCTCTTCACACGTGCCACGTGCGTACTCCTTAGAATTACTGATCCCAAGCATCTACTGCCGGAACAACCGGCTGGCCTGAGAAGCCTTTTTGGTAGTTGACTGCTGCCAGGTGGCAACAATCAGAGAACTTGGAACTTAGATGCCGAGCATCTTCCGGATGACCTTGGCGTCGCCCTTGAAGACGATCTTGTCGCCGGCGAGGCGGCGGGTCAGCCTGGAGGACTTGTGCTCGAGGTAGTGGCGGCGGTTGGCCTGCTGGCGGCGCAGCTTGCCGCTGCCGGTCAGCTTGAAGCGCTTCTTAGCACCACTGTGGGTCTTCATCTTCGGCATGGGAACCGATCTCCTTACGTATCCGCAGACAGGGTCTGCAGTCTTTCGTGCAGCCGCCCCTGCGGGCGGCGTGCTGGTTTCTTGCTGCCGGACATTGCTGTCCGGCAGCCCTGAGCTAGTTGGTCTTCTTGGTGCCCGGCTTGGCGGCGGCCTTCGGGGCAGCCGGCCGTGCGGCAGGCTTCGGCGCCGCGGGACGCGGAACCGGCTTCGGGGCAGCAACCGGCTTCGGCGCTGCCGCCGGAGCGGCCGTCTCGGCCTCGGGAACCTTGGCGGATTCCGGAGCCTTAGCGGCGGCCTTGGGCGCGGCGGGCGCCTTGGCTGCTGCCGGCCTGGCGGCGGCCTTCGGAGCCTCAGCAGCCTTCGGGGCCTCACGCTTCGGGGCGGTCTTGGGAGCCCTGGGGGCCTCCTGCTTCGGCGATTCCTGGACCGGAGCCTTCGCAGCCGGTGCTTCCGCGGCCTTGGCGGCCGGGGCCTCCGCAACCACGGCTTCTTCGACCGCAGTTGTCTCGGCCGGAGCCTCGACAGCCGCAGCTGCCTCCGCCGCGGGGGCTTCCGCTGCGGGGGCCTCCGTTGCCGGAGCCTCAGCCTCGGGTGCCTCAGTCCGGACCTGATAGCCCTCCGGCAGCAGATCGGCAAGCGACTGCGTCAGGGGCGCCTCGGGACCGGACGTGTCAACACGGCCGCCGCCCGTAGCCTTGGCTTCATTCTCAGCCTTGGCTTCCGCACGCTGCGATGCGCGGCGGGCCTCAGCCTTGGCTTCTGCCTTGTTCTTCAGGGGACCGACCACCATGACCATGTTGCGGCCATCGATGCGCGGGCTGGATTCCACCACGCCAACTTCGGAGACGTCGTCGGCAAAGCGCTGGAGCAGGCGGATGCCCATCTCGGGGCGCTGCTGCTCACGGCCGCGGAACTGGATCATGGCCTTGACCTTGTCACCGGCGCCGAGGAAACGGAGCGCGTGGCCGCGCTTCGTCTCGTAGTCGTGGGTGTCGATTTTCAGGCGGAAGCGGATTTCCTTCAGGACCGTGTTGGTCTGGTTCTTCCGGGCTTCACGTGCCTTGACGGCGGCTTCGTACTTGTACTTGCCGAAGTCCATCAGCTTGCACACCGGAGGCTTGGCCTGCGGTGCAACTTCAACGAGATCAAGATCGGACTCGGCAGCCAAACGCAGGGCATCCTCAATACGGACAACGCCTACTTGCTCGCCTGCAGGGCCGACCAGCCGCACCTCGGGGACGCGGATACGCTCATTGATTCTTGGCTCGCTAATGTTAAAGCTCCTGTGTTCGTGAGGGGGTATTCCACCGGCAAAAAGAGAAGGCCCCCAATTGCCGGAGCAATCGAAGGCCTCGAAGATCGGTACTGCCTGCCTCAGGTGAGGCGGCATGCATCCCGCCGGGCTGACGCCCGGGCAGAATGCCCGACCAGGTACCCGGCAACCTTGCTTCTTGCGAAGCTTCCCGAAGGAGAGCGGCTGACGCGGGTGGGAGAGAACTCCGCTTGCAAACTGAAGTCGATTCTACAGAAGAAATCCCGTCCGGCGCACCTGCATGACGGGCATGCCGATTGCGGACGGGCTCCGGAAGCCAAATCGCCGCAGGACAACTGCGGTGACATAACTCCCAGGACAACAACTGTGAAATAACGACTATCAGTCGGTCTGTGACAAGCTTACCAGCATGAGCACTTCAGATAGCAATTCACACGTTTACGAGCCAGCCAGCGCCCAGGGCGACGTCTCACAGCAGATCCGCGACATCTCCGAGGTGCCCGCGATCGAGGTCATCACCACCGCTGCCGTGCACCTTATGAGTGCCGCCGCCGTGAAGCTTGGCCTTGCCGCCGAAGAGAACGCCGAAGAGCTCAAGGACCTCGACGAGGCCCGCAAGCTGATCACGGCCCTCGCCGGCCTGGTCACCGCGGCAGCGCCCGAGATCGGTTCCCAGCACGCCGGACCCTTGCGCGACGGCCTGCGGTCCCTGCAGCTCGCCTTCCGCGAGGAATCCATCATTCCGGACGCGCCGGGCAAGGGCCCGGGCGAGAAGTACACCGGTCCGGTCAACTAGGAATCACCGGCTAACCAGCCACAACGCAGGCGGCGTAAGCCGAGCGGGTGCCGGCGGCGTAAGCCGTGCGGGTGCCGGCGGCGTAAGCCGTGCGGGTGCCGGCGGCGTCGCAGCGGCACCCCCTCAGACGGCAACGCCGCCTCAGACACCAACGCCACTCAGGCGGCGGCGAGCCGGCGCCGGCGGCGGTGCTGCAGCACGAGTCCCAGAAGGCACAGCAGCACACCGCCGACCCCTACGGCCACGAAGCCCGACGAGGGGCCGATGCCATCGATGAAGACCCCGGCGAGCGGTGCGCCGAGGGCGACGCCGCCGGTGAGGGCCGAGCCGTACCAGCCCATGGCCTCACCGCGGCGGCGCTCCTCGACAAGTTCGGCGACCCGCTCCGAGGCTGCCGACAGCACCGGCGCGCATAACAGGCCGGGCAGGAGCGAGAGCAGGCTGAGCGTCCAGGTGTCCTGCGCGAAGGCCATCGGGATGGTCAGCGCCGACATGCCAAGCAGCAGCAGGACGGGCGAGATTGGCCGGTGCATGGCGCCGTAGATCAGTCCGCCGACCACCGAGGCCGCACACCAGAAGAGGAACACCAGCCCGATCTCGGCCTGGTGGCCGCCGGTTTCGAGCGCGGCAACGATTCCGACGTCGGTGCCGCTGAGCACCATGCCCGCACCGGCTGCCACGGCGAAGACGGCGGCCACGGCGGCGGTGCACCAGGCGAAGTTGTGAATGACCTTGTGCCGCAGGCCGGCCCGTTCCTGGCGCCGTTCCCCGGCAGCGGCGAGCGGGGCGAACTCGGCGGCGGCTTCGTTCAAGTGGGCCGGGGCAGCAGCGACGACGGCGACCTCGGCGGCTTCCTGCTGGCTGGACTCGAACACAACGTCGGGTTCGGCGTCGGACTCGGCGCTGCGGGTCGGCGGGTTGAACCACATCAGGGCGAGCCCGGACACGGAGGTGGCAATGCCGACGATGGTCAGTCCCAGGACCGAGAATCCGGCGGTGGCCACAAGTGCGCCGGCGGCGGGCCCGATCATAAAAACCAGTTCGGTGGAGATGGCGTCGAGGGCAAAGGCAGTGCGGCGCTGCTCCCCCGTGGCGAGGACGCCGAGGGACTGGCGCACCACGCTGAAGATCGGCAGCGTCAGCAGCCCGCCGACAAAGACGAGCGGCAGCAGTACCTCGTAGGACACGTGCGGTACGACCGACCAGATGACAGTCTCTGAAATGACTGACGGGATGAGGGCAAGCCGGAGGCCCACGGTATCGACGCGCCGGCCGCGCCAGGGCGCCCCGACGGCAATGCCGATTGTCATCACGGCCGCAGCGGCCCCGGCGGCGGCGTAGCCCTGGCCGAGGGTCAGGACGATGTGCAGGGTCAGCAGGACCCCGGCCGCGGAGTGCGGTATGCGGGCAACCATGCCCACCAGCAGGAGCCGCCTGATCGGCCGCACGGCCAGCAGCTCCCGGTAAAGCGCGAAATTCACGGACTACATCCTTTTTGATCCTGCCACCGGCAGCACCAGGATCTCCCCCGCTGGCCGTCAGCTACGGTGCTGCGCGCTGCAATTTGACCTCGATCGAGTCGACGCGCTCAGCAAATACTTCATTCCGTGCCCAGGCATCGTTGAGACCGGACACCAGGGACTGGACGCCGGCGGCGTCGAGCCCGTCTTCAAGGTAGAGCAGCACCCGGAGTTCCGGGCCGGAGCCCCCGCCCCGGAGTTGCCGTCCATCGGCGGCAACCGAGGCAACGCCACCCCCTGGATGAATTTCAACACGCCGGACGGCGGGAAAGCCAGCCGCGGCCTCACCGAGGCTGCGGGCGAGCTCGGGATCAGCGTACGACGGCGTCCAGTCCCGCTGCTGCGCGAGGGCCCAAACCGCGGGCCGGCGCACGACGAAGGTGACCGGGGAGCCCGGGTCGAGCACGAGGAGTTCCGCGCCCTCAGCGACCGCGGAGAGTGCCGCGCGGGCAGCGTAGACGGCCACCGGGCGGGCCTCCGGGTGCCAGGCCGCGAGCGACGCGGCGGAGGTGAAGACGGGCATCGCCGTCCGGCCGTCCGGGGCCTTTAGTGTCACGAGGGCCATATCGGCCTGTTTGTCGGCGTGCAGCCCGCCGGCGCCTTCGCCTTCTTCGGCGAGTGTGGCCAGGATCGGCACAAAGACCCGCGCCGTGGCCAGCGAGGCCACCACCGCGGCCTCGTCGCTGTCGCCGGCTGCGAGGGCCGCCAGCGCGGCGAGGTATCCGGCGTCGGCCGCGCCGTCGTCGTCCTCGAAAGTGTGGATCCTGGCGCCGTCGCCGCTGAGGCTGCGCCCGGCCCAGGGCCGGCCGGCCGAGTCGGCCGCCCCGCCCGCGCCGGCGAGGGCCGCCGCGATGTGGCCGGGCAGGTGGCGTGCGGGGGCCGGGCCGTCAGCGGCGCCGTGACCGGCCGGCTGGTGCTCCATGCTGCGGGCCTGCTAGCGGCGGCCGGCGGCGTCGAGGGCCTCGGGCAGCGTGAAGTTGCCGTTGTAGAGGGCTTTGCCGACGATGGCGCCCTCGACGCCGAGCGGCACGAGGGAGCGCAGCACCAGGAGGTCGTCCAGGCTGGAGATCCCGCCGGAGGCGACCACGGGCTTGCCGGTCTTCTCCACCATCTGGCGCAGCAGTTCCACGTTGGGTCCCTGGAGGGTGCCGTCCTTGGTGACGTCGGTGACGACGTAGCGGGCGCAGCCGGCCTCTTCGAGGCGTCCGAGGACGTCCCACAGGTCGCCGCCCTCCTTGGTCCAGCCGCGTCCGGCGAGCGTCGTGCCGCGGACGTCGAGCCCGACGGCGATTTTGTCGCCGAAGCGCTCGATCACCCGGGCGGTCCACTCGGGGTTCTCCAGTGCCGCGGTGCCCAGGTTGACGCGGGCGACGCCGAGGGCAAGGGCGTTCTCGAGCGACTCGTCGTCGCGCAGGCCGCCGGAGAGCTCCACCTTGATGTCGAGGCGGCCGACCACCTCGCGGAGCAGTTCAGCGTTGGAGCCCCGGCCGAAGGCTGCGTCGAGGTCGACGAGGTGCACCCATTCCGCGCCCTGCTGCTGCCAGTTAAGGGCGGCTTCCAGGGGTGTGCCGTAGCTCGTTTCGCTGCCGGCTTCGCCCTGGACAAGACGGACGGCCTGGCCGTTGACGACGTCGACGGCGGGCAGCAGTTCCAGCACGGGCAGCGGGGTTTCGGTGGTCATGGTGGATCCTCAGCTCTTCAGGGACGGGAGGGGGTTGGGGTCGCCGTGGCGGGTCAGGCGGCAGGCAGCGTCAGGAGGTAAGCGGCGAGCAGCGCCATCCCGGCCAGGACGTAGAACACGATCTGGACCCAGCGGGGGCTTTTCTGCTGGCGGAACGACAGGCCCCCGCCGACCAGCAGGCCGGCGAGCCCCATCAGCACTACGGACCACACCATCTAGGCGGTCCCGGCTTCCGGGGTGAGGGCTTCCGGGGTGAGGGCTTCCGGGGTCCGGGAGCCGCCGCGCAGGCTTTCCACCCAGTTGCGCAGCAGGCGGGCCCCGGCGTCGCCGGACTTCTCGGGGTGGAACTGCGTGGCGCACAACGGACCGTTTTCGACGGCCGCGATGAAGGGGGCGCCGTGCTCGGACCAGGTGACGAGTGGCGCCGTCATCCGCGGCTGGATCACGTCGAAGTCCCAGTGCTGGACACCGTAGGAGTGGACGAAGTAGAAGCGCTCGTCCTCGACCCCGGCGAAGAGCCGGGAGCCCTCCGGCACGGTCACGGTGTTCCAGCCCATGTGCGGCACGACGTCGGCGGGGAGGAGTTCGACCTTGCCGGGCCACTCCCCCATGCCTTCGGCTTCGGTTCCATGTTCGACGCCGGCCTCGAAAAGGACCTGGAGGCCCACGCAGATGGCGAGAACGGGACGGCCGCCGGCGACACGGCGGCCGATCATGCGGATGGCGTCAACGGCTTTGAGTTCGCGCATCACCGTTTCGAACGCCCCGACGCCGGGGACCACGAGGCCGTCGGCGTTGAGCACGTCCTCCGGCCTGGCGCTGAGGATCACCTCGGCGCCGGCACGTTCGAGGGCGCGGACAGCGGACCGGACGTTGCCGGAACCGTAGTCGAGGACCGTGACGGTCGGCTTGCCGTCCGGAGACGCAGGCTTCCTGCCGGCGTCGGGGTTGACAATCGCGCCGTCCCTGAGCACCTTGCCGGTCACAGGGCACCCTTGGTGGAGGGGATGCCCTTGACCCGGGGGTCCGGTTCGACGGCGGCGCGCAGGGCGCGCGCGAACGCCTTGAACTGGGCCTCGACGATGTGGTGCGGATCCCTGCCGGCGGTGACGTTCATGTGCAGGCAGATTCCGGCGTGCAGGGTGATCGCTTCGAAGACGTGGCGGGTCAGGGAACCGGTGAAGTGTCCGCCGATCAGGTGGTACTCCTGGCCTGCAGGCTCTCCCCCGTGGACAAGGTAGGGGCGGCCGGAGACGTCGACGACGGCGTGCGCGAGGGCCTCGTCGAGGGGAACCGTGGCCTCACCGAAGCGGCGGATCCCGGCCTTGTTCCCAAGCGCGGTGCGCAGGACCTCGCCGAAGGTGATGGCAACGTCCTCGACCGTGTGGTGCACGTCAACGTAAGTGTCGCCGGTGGCCTTGACCGTCATATCGATCAGGGAGTGCTTGCTCAGCGCCGTCAGCATGTGGTCGTAGAACGGGACCGAGGTGCTGATGTCCGAGACGCCGGTGCCGTCCAGGTTGATTTCGACCAGCACGGATGACTCGCTGGTGGTCCGTTCCATGCGTGCGGTCCGGCCCTCGGCAGCGGTTGATCCGGTGTTGCTCATGTGGGTGTCCTTTTGGATGACGACGGTGCCCGGCGAACAGGGCAGGGTGGATGTCCTGGGTTAAGTCTAGGCGGGCTGCACTGCGCGGCCGGCCAGGATCCGTTCGAGGGCTTCGAGGAAGGCTGTGGTTTCCGTCTCAGTCCCGGCAGTCACGCGCAGGTGCCCCGGTATGCCAACGTCCCGGATGAGCACACCGGCATCGAGCAGGCCCTGCCAGATCTCGTGCGGGTTGTCGAGGCCGCCGAAGAAGACGTAGTTGGAGTCGGAGGCGGCAGGCTTGAGTCCCATCCGCTGCAGTTCAGACACGATCCTGTCCCGCTGGATTTTGATGTCCTCAACGTCGGCCATCAGCGCCACCCGGTGGTGCAGGGCCGCCAGGGCGGTCGCCTGGGTGATGGCCGAGAGGTGGTACGGGAGCCGGACCAGGCGCAGCGCGTCCGTCACCTCGGGCGCCGCCGCCATGTAGCCGATGCGTGCTCCGGCCAGGGCGAAGGCCTTGCTCATGGTCCGCGAGACGATCAGCCGTTCCCGGCCGGGCAGCAGGGTTAGGGCGCTGGGCGTGCCGTCATGGGCGAACTCGTGGTACGCCTCGTCGACGATCACGATGGTCTGGCTGGCTTCACCGGCCGCATAGACGGCCTCCACGACGTCCAGGCCAAGCCCGGTTCCGGTGGGGTTGTTCGGGGAGCAAAGGAAGACGATGTTCGGCTGGAGTTCGCGGACCTGGCGGGCGGCGGACTCGGCGCTCAGGCCGTAGTCGTCGGTGCGGACGCCGGCAAGGTACCCGGTGTCCGTGCCGGCGGCAAGCAGCGGGTACATGGAGTACGTGGGAGGGAAGCCCAGCGCGGTCCGGCCGGGGCCGCCGAAAGCCTGGAGGATCTGCTGGAGAACCTCGTTGGAGCCGTTCGCGGCCCAGATGTTCTCTGCACCCAGCCCGTGTCCGAGGTATTCCGCCAGGGCCCCGCGCAGCTCCGTGAATTCCCGGTCCGGATAGCGGTTCAGGCCGGCCGCGGCGATCGTGACGGCCTCGGTGATGGCGGCGCGCACGTCGGCGGGGACACCATGGGTGTTCTCGTTGACGTTGAGCAGGATGGGGACGTCCAGCTGCGGGGCTCCGTACGGCGTCAGGCCGCGCAGATTCGTCCGGAGGGGAAGTCGGTTCAGGCGCTCTAACTGGTCAGTCACTTCACTAGTTTAAGTGAGATCGCTGCGGGCCCTGAAACTGTGACGGCTGGACCGCCTTACTTGGACGGGATGAAGAGTGCCTGGCCGGGCACGACCGGGGCGGCTTCCAGGTTGTTTAGCTGGATGATGTCGGCGACGACGTCGCGGGGATCCCGTTCCGGTGCCACGGTCGCGGCGATGGCCCAGAGGGATTCACCGGGCTGCACCGTAACGCTGACCGTCGGGGTCAGCGACAGTCCGGCGGCGGACTCGGCAGCCTTGGCGGGTGCATTGAAGAAGCCGCTGAACGAGAGGATAAGTGCCGCCAGCAGGATCAGCGGCACCCCGATGAAGACGAAGCGTCCCCGCCGGGTAAGCCTGAGCGGCGCAGCCTTGGCCGGCCGTGCCTGAGTTCCGCGGCCCGCTGGGCTGTGCCCGCTGGCGGCAGCGCCGCCGTCGGGCCGGCCGTAGTTGCCGAATGCGTCGCGGCCGAAAGTGTCGTGAAACGCGCTTGATGCTGACATGAACTGAGCCCTCCTGGACCATACTGTGCCGCCCGGCGTACTCCACATACGCGCCGCCAACCGGCCAAACCTTCGAACAAAGAACCGAACGCCGTGCTGTGTCCGAGTGGTGTTCGACTAGAACACATATTCGAACCTTGCCTGTTTAGTTTTAGCACTTATTGACGAACATTGTCGAGACTCGCTAGAACAAATGTTTGAAAATGCTGTGCGGCTGGCCTACGTTTGAGTCAAAGAACAACCACTTCTGCAGTTGATCAGCAGGGTCTGACATTTCAGGCCGGAAGTTCCCGGCAGCTGCAGCCACGGCGGCCGGGCGGAACGGAAAGGCGTTGGCGAACATGGCAGCACAAGCCACTGGCGGCAGGGCCACGCAGCGGAGCCCGCAGGCAGCCCGGCCACCCAAGAGCCTCACGGTCCGGCAGAAGAAGATTCTGGAAACGATCCAGCGCTCCGTGACGGACAACGGCTACCCGCCGTCCATGCGCGAGATCGGCGACACGGTCGGACTGGCCAGCCTCTCCAGCGTCACCCACCAGCTCTCACAGCTCGAAAAACTCGGCTATCTGCGGCGTGACCCCAAGCGCCCCCGCGCCATGGAGGTGCTGATGCCGTTGACCCTCGATGAGGGAACCACAAAGGTTTCCGGGGTCGAGAAGTCCAGCGGCCTGCGCACAATCGGCGGGCTGTCCGTGTCGGACCTGGCCAGTGCCACCGATACGGCCATGGTTCCGCTCGTGGGCCGCATCGCCGCCGGCGGCCCGATCCTCGCCGACCAGGTCGTCGAGGACGTTATGCCCCTGCCACGCCAGCTGGTGGGCCACGGCGAGCTCTTTATGCTCAGGGTTGCGGGCGATTCGATGATCGACGCCGCCATTTGTGACGGTGACTGGGTGGTTGTCCGCCGGCAGGGCGACGCCCTCAACGGCGACATTGTCGCCGCGCTGCTGGACGACGAGGCGACGGTCAAGACGTTCCGCCAGCGCGACGGGCACACCTGGCTGCTGCCGCAGAACACCCAGTACGAGCCCATCCTCGGCGATCACGCCGTCATCATGGGCAAGGTCGTCTCGGTGCTGCGCTCCCTGTAGGGGGTAACGGGGGCAGCACCCCACGAAGCTGTGCGCAAGGGCCCCGCCGGCATCGGACGGGGCCCTTTCCGCGTTGCTGCCCGGGTGCCGGGGACGGCACAGCCCCTGGTGCGGGTTCCCGGCCGGCTGCGGGATTACCGGCTGCGCAGTTAAGGGGCGGGCTGCCCGGATTCCTTCGAGAGACGCGCCAGGGCCGCCAGGGCGATCGCGGGGTCGGTGGTGGGCCAGAACGGCGGCAGTGCGGCGCGGAGGAATCCCCCGTAGCGCTCGGTGGACAGCCTCGAGTCCAGCACTGCAACCACCCCCCGGTCCGTCGTGGTGCGGATCAGGCGGCCGGCACCCTGGGCCAGGCGGATGGCGGCGTGGGTCGCGGAAACACTCATGAAGCCGTTGCCGCCGGCCTGGGCCACTGCCCGGGACCGGGCCGTCATGAGGGGATCGTCGGGCCGCGGGAACGGTATCCGGTCGATCACAACGAGGCGGCACGAGATCCCCGGCACGTCCACACCCTGCCACAGGGACATGGTGCCGAACAGGCAGGTGTCCGGTTCGTCGGCGAACTGTTTCACGAGCGCGGTCATGGTCGAATCCCCCTGGCAGAGGATGCTCATGTCCAGCCGGGGCCGCATGGCCTCGGCGGCGTCCTCGGCGGCGCGCCGGGAGGAGAACAGGCACAGGGCTCCGCCGCCGGAGGCCCGGATCAGCTTCTCCAGCTCGTCGAGGGCTTCCGGGGACGTGCCGCGGCCGGGCTTGGGCAGGTGCTTGGCGACATACAGGATGCCCTGCTTGGGGTATTCGAAGGGGGAGCCGACGTCGACTCCGGTCCAGCTGGGGGCGCCGGGCCCGACCAGGCCAAGGCCGCCGGCGGCGGGTTCGAAGGCGGAGCCGATCGCCAGCGTCGCCGAGGTCAGGATGACGGTGTGGTCCGCGAACAGGCCCTCGCGGAGCCGTCCGGCGACGCTGAGCGGGGCGATGTTGATCAGGGCCGGGGCGGACTCGTCGGGCTGGGAGTAGCCCTGCTGCGGGTCGAAGGTGCTGTTGCGGGAGAACCAGACCACTTCGCGGTTTTCCCGGGCGGCAAGCAGCCGTTCGCAGAGTTCCAGGATCACCATCAGGCGTGAGCGCGCGAGCTGCCGGCCGCCGTCGACCGTGTTGGCGCTGTCGCCCTTGGAGTCGGAGAGTGCCGCGCGGCAGGCGTCCCGCAGCTGGTCGACGCAGTCCAGCTGTTCGCTGTTGAGTCCGTTGGGCATGAGTCCGCTGGGGACCCCTTCAATGGCAAGTTCGAGGTTGGACGCGGCGTTGTTCAGGGCGTCCACGGTGATGCCGGTGTTTTTCCGGGCCCCGGACGCGGCCGCATGGACCATCGCGACGGAGAGCTGGCCGGACACGGCGCCGGTCACGCGGTCCTGCAGCTCGTGGGCTTCATCGACCACCACGACGTCGTATTCCGGCAGCACAGCAAGGCCCTCGAAGGCGCTGACGGCCAGCATGGCGTGGTTGGTGACGACGACGTCGGCGTCGGCGGCATTTTGCCGGGCCAGTTCGCTGAAGCATTCGGCCGCCAGCGGGCATTTCTGCGCGCCGAGGCACTCCATGGAGGTGACGGAGACCTGCCGCCAGGCACGGTCCGTCACTCCGGGCAGGAGTTCGTCCCGGTCCCCCGTGACGGTGTCCTCGGCCCATTCGCGCAGCCGGACGACTTCCTTGCCGAGCTGGGACGACGGGCCGCCCATCGCCGCGGCGAAATGCGGCACGGAGGTGTCCTCTCCGAGCGAGAAGAGCTGCCCCTCCGAGGGTTCTTCCGACGGGAAGCCGCCGTCGAGCTTGTGGCGGCAGACATAGTTGGAGCGGCCCTTGACGAGGGCAATCTTGACAGGCCGATCAAGCGCCGGAGTGATGGTCTTCAGCAGCCGGGGCAGGTCCCGGCCGACGATCTGGGTCTGCAGGGCGAGGGTGGCGGTGGAGACCAGGGTGGGCTTGTCACTGACGAGCGAATGGGCGATCAGCGGGATCAGGTACGCAAGGGATTTGCCGGTTCCGGTTCCGGCCTGGACCAGCAGGTGGTCACCGCTGTCAATCGCGTGCGCCACCTGCCGGGCCATTTCGTGCTGGCCGTCGCGGCTCTGGCCGCCCATGCCGGACACGGCACGGTCGAGGAGTTCGATGACGAACTCCTCGCCCGTCCGGCCGCCTTTTCCCGGGGCGCGTTTCCCGGCGTCCGGGTCGTCCCCGGCGGGGCTGTTCGCCTCCGTCCCGGTCACCGCTGCCTCAGTCATTGCTGATGAACGAATCCAGTTCAGCGGCGAATCCCTCGCGCACCATCACGACGGCGCGGGTGCCCGCTTCCTCGTGGTCGAGGCTGAGGATCTCGGCGTCGGTCTCGTGCAGCTTGCTGAGCAGGTCCCCGCGGTTGTATGGGATCATCAGTTCCAGCTTCACGCTGGGCCGCGGGATGCCTTCGCTGATGGCCTTGAGCAGTTCCGGGATGCCTTCCCCGGTGCGGGCCGACACCACCACGTGGCGCGGTTCGCGCTGCTTGAGCCGTTCGATCACGAAGGGGTCGGCGGCGTCGGCCTTGTTCAGGACAATGATTTCCGGAACCTTGCGTGCGTCGACTTCGCTGAAGACCTTGCGGACGGCGGCGATCTGGCCCTCCGGGTCGGGGTGGGAGACATCCACGACGTGCAGGATCAGGTCCGCGTCGGCAACCTCTTCCAGGGTGGAGCGGAATGCCTCCACGAGCTGGGTGGGCAGCGAACGGACAAAGCCCACGGTGTCGGCGAGGGTGTAGCCCAGTCCGTCCGAGGTTTCGGCCTTGCGTACGGTCGGGTCCAGGGTGGCGAACAGGGCGTTCTCCACCAGGACGCCGGCGTCGGTCAGCCGGTTCAGCAGCGAGGACTTGCCGGCGTTGGTGTACCCGGCGATCGCTACGGAGGGCACGGCATTACGACGGCGGTTGGCGCGTTTGGTCTCCCGGGCCGGCTTCATTGAGGCGATTTCGCGGCGCAGCTTGGCCATCCGGGTGCGGATCCGGCGGCGGTCCAGTTCGATCTTGGTTTCACCGGGGCCACGCGAACCCATGCCGGCACCGGCGCCGCCGACCTGGCCGCCGGCCTGGCGGGACATCGAGTCGCCCCAGCCGCGCAGGCGCGGGAGGAGGTACTCGAGCTGGGCCAGTTCCACCTGGGCTTTGCCCTCGCGGCTCTTGGCGTGCTGGGCGAAGATGTCCAGGATCAGGGCCGTGCGGTCGATGACCTTGACCTTGACGATGTCTTCCAGGCTGCGGCGCTGGGACGGGGCCAGCTCGGCGTCGACGACGACGGTGTCCGCGCCGGTGGACATCACGATGTCCTTGAGCTCCTGGGCCTTGCCGGAGCCCAGGAAGGTTCCGGGGTCGGGCTTGGCGCGGCGCTGGACGATCCCGTCGAGGACCTCCGATCCGGCGGTTTCGGCGAGGGCGGCGAGTTCGCGGAGCGAGTTCTCGGCGTCGGCGAGAGTGCCTTCGGTCCAGAGGCCGGCCAGCACAACGCGCTCGAGGCGCAGTTGCCGGTATTCGACTTCGGTGACGTCTTCGAGCTCGGTGGACAGCCCGGCGGTACGCCGCAGGGCGTGCCGTTCCGCGAGGTCCTGCTGGTCGCCGTCATAGTTGCTGTGTTCCTCATCCAGCCGGGAGATCGCCTGCGCTTTGCCGAGCACCGACGAGGGTGCACCGGCAGCCGGGGCTGCTTTCCGGGCAGGGGTGTCCTTGGAGAGGATCCGGTCGATGACAGCCTGGATTTCCGCAGGACTCATGTCCTGGGCTGCTGAATCGGGTCCGGTGTTGGGCTGACTGGTCATGGTCTCCTTTAGAGGTTCGGCAGTTTCAGAATAGTGCCGATCGGTGCTGTGTGGGGCGGTATTCGCGCTGGGCTGACGACTATTGGTCAAACCGGGTCTCCTGGGGTGCCTGCGGCAGCGGTGCCGGGGCAGGATGGGCTCCGCGATGGAGCGGTGAGAATGGGGAGGGAACAGGCGTGGCCTTGAGGAGGAATGCCTGCCGCTCGGCTGCGCCCGGAGGGCACTGCCCGAACCCCAAGTGGATCGGGCGCCAACAGGTGGTCCCTGGCGGGATCATCGAGGGGGTTGGCGCACTGAGCGGAAGGTAACTACCTGCGTCGCTGCGGGGACGGGATTTAACCCGTGCCGGCTACTTGAAGTTCAAGAACATGTATTTAACACTAGCAGACTGCATGGCTGGCTCAGGCCCGCGGCCGCGGTTTCGCCTACGGGCCGGGGGCCAACTAATCTGGGCAGTTATGGAGTCTGCACATTATTTCAGCGCCCAGCCTGCCGGGCCGTTCACCCGCAAGCCACTGACCGTGGAGCTTGCCGGTGAGACCCGGCACCTGCAGACGTCCTCGGGCATCTTCAGCCCGGACGGCATCGACAAGGGCACGGCCGTGCTGCTCGCCGAGGCACCCGCCCCGGCGCCGCAGGGGACGCTGCTGGACATCGGCTGCGGCTGGGGCCCGATCGCCCTGACAATGGCCCTGCGGGCACCGCACGCGAAGGTCTACGCGGTGGACGTCAACGAGCGGTGCGTGGCCCTGACCAACGAAAACGCTGCCGCCCTGGGGCTGGGCAATGTCGCGGCCAGCACGCCCGACGCCGTCGACCCGGGGCTCCGCTTCGACACCATCTGGTCCAACCCGCCCATCAGGATCGGCAAGGACGAGCTGCATGCCCTGCTGCTCCTGTGGCTGCCGCGGCTGGCGCCGGGCGGTTCCGCGTGGCTGGTGGTGCAGAAGAACCTGGGCTCGGATTCCCTTCAGCGCTGGCTCGCAGCGGAGCTCGACAGCAGCTTCACGGTCACGCGCGAGAGCACCTCAAAGTCGTTCCGCATCCTTCGGGTCAGGAAAGCGTCCCACTAGCGACGATCACGGCGGGGCCGCTGAGCTCGACATGCTCGTGGCCCTCTGCACCGAGGAAGAACTTCACCCCGACGACGCCGCCCGGGACGTGGACGTTCCAGACGTCCGGGGCCCCCTGGCCGGCCCAGTGGCGGATCGCGACGGCGGCGGCACAGGCGCCGGTGCCGCAGGACTGCGTCTCCCCGACTCCGCGCTCATGAACGCGCATCGTGATGGTGCCGACGCCGTCATGGACCAGCGGCTCGGACGGCACGACGAACTCCACGTTGGTGCCGTGAGCCGGGGTGGGATCCACGTGGGGTGCGGTGAAGAGCTGCGTGGCCTCCAGCTCGGCCAGTTCCGCCAGCGCCACGACCGTGTGCGGATTGCCCATGCTCACGGACAGGGCGGGCCGCGCGACCTCCAGTCCCGCCGCGCTGACCACCGAATCCATGGCCCGGGCGGTGGCCTCGCCCGGAAAGATGAACTTCCAGGGGCCCATGTCGACGGCGTACCCGGCGGCGGTGCGGACTATCGTCTTCGCGCCGGCCCGGGTGCCGATGGTCAGTGATTCGCCGGCGGGCAGCTCCACGAGGCCTTCGGTGATCAGGAAGTGCACAAAGACGCGGACGCCGTTGCCGCACATCTCGGACAGTGAGCCGTCGCCGTTGCGGTAGTCCATGAACCATTCAGCGTCCGGGTTCCGGACGAGCAGCTCCTGGCCTTCGGCGATCAGCCGGGACGGGACGGCGCGGATCAGCCCGTCGCCGCCGATTCCGCGGTGCCTGTCACAGAGTGCCGCGACCTGCTCCGGGGTCACCGCCAGGGTGCCGTTGGGGTCGGCAAGGAGCACGAAGTCGTTGCCCGTGCCGTGGCCTTTGGAAAACTTGAGCCCGCTGAGGGCTGCGGTGTCGCCGGTGGGATTGCGGTCAGCGGCCTCGGCCAGGGTTGCGTCCATGCTCCAAGGTTACCGTTCCGGTGCGGTGGGCCTACGCCGTGTCGGGGCCGTGAGCGCCGGGGCTGCAGAGCGCGGCGGCCTTGGGCACGAGTTCCGGATCCCGCCAGTCGAGCCAGTGGATGCGGGGGTCGGCGCGGAACCAGGTGAGCTGGCGGCGGGCAAATTGCCGGGTCGCGACGACGGTTTCCTCCGCAGCCTGCGCCGCGACGGATTCGCCGTCGAGGACCTTGAGGAACTGGGCGTAGCCGAGGGCGCGCGGGGCGGTCCGCCCACGGCGGAGTCCGGCGGCGTCGAGCTCCCGGACCTCGTCGAGCAGCCCGCTGTCCACCATGGTGTGCACCCGGCGGGCGAGCCGCTCCCGGAGTTGCTCCCGGTCCACCTCGAGCCCGATCTGCACGGCGGGCTGGGCGTACTCGCGGGTGGGCATGAAGGAGCTGAAGGGCCGGCCGGTGAGTTCGAACACCTCGAGGGCGCGGATGATCCGCCGGGCGTCCCCGAGCCGGCCGGCGGAGACCGGGTCCACTGCTTCCAGCCGCTCCCGCAGCGGCGCCGCTCCGGTGGTTTCCAGTTCCGCCTCAAGCCGGCGCCGGATGGCTGGATCCGTGCCGGGGAATTCCAATATGTCCAGGGCGGCGCGGACGTAGAGCCCGGAGCCGCCGGCCAGGATGGCGCGTTTGCCGCGGGCGTGGATGTCGGCGATGAGCGCCCGGGCCTGCTGCTGGAAGTCCGAGACGCTCGCTTCCTCGGTGACGTCCAGGATGTCCAGGAGGTGGTGCGGCACTCCCCTGCGTTCGTCATCGGTAATTTTGGCCGTACCGATGTCCATGCCCCGGTAGAACTGCATGGAGTCGGCGTTGATGACCTCGCCACCGAGCTCCAGCGCCAGCGAGACGGCGAGATCGGACTTGCCGGAGCCGGTTGGCCCGACGACGGCGACCACCGGCGGTGCTGGTGGGGCCGCTGCCGGCGTTGCCGGCGCAGCCCCTTCCGCCAGTGCAGCCCCTTCCGGCGTGGCCTGCGGGTCCGCCACGGGCTAGCGGCCGCGGACGGGAAGGGTGGGCATGCCCAGGGACACGCCCGTGGTGCCGGGTGCGGATCCCGGAACGGGTGCGCCGCAGGAGTCCGCCTGCGACCTGTCCCAGGCGTCGCCCGCCCGGGAGCGGCGAAGACTGTAGTCGTCCGCCGAGGCCGGGTCGGCGACGAGGTGGAAGGCGGCGGCTTCGGTGATGGTTACGGTGACGAGGTCGCCGGGGCGGGGCGTCCGGGCGCCGGCCGGAACGGAGAAGTGGACCAGTCGCTGGTCGCGGGAGCGGCCGGACAGGCGGTGGGTTTCCTCGGACTTGCGCCCGGACTGGGCCGTCACCATGACCTCCACGCGCCGGCCGAGCTGGCGGGCGTTCTCCTCGGCGGCGATCCGGTCCTGCAGGGCGGTGAGGCGTTCGAAGCGTTCCTGCACCACGGCTTTGGGGAGCTGGTCCGGGAGTTCGGCGGCGGGCGTGCCGGGCCGCTTGGAGTACTGGAAGGTGAAGGCGGTGGCGAAGCGGGACTTCTCCACGACGTCGAGGGTGGCCTGGAAGTCCTCCTCGGTTTCGCCGGGGAATCCGACGATGATGTCCGTGGAGATCGCGGCGTGCGGGATTTTCTCGCGGACCTTGTCCAGGATGCCCAGGAACTTCGTCGAGCGGTAGGACCGCTTCATGTCCTTGAGGATCTTGTCCGAGCCGGACTGCAGGGGCATGTGCAGCTGCGGCATGACGTTGGGGGTCTCGGCCATGGCGTCGATGACGTCGTCGGTGAAGGCGGCGGGGTGCGGGCTCGTGAAGCGGACGCGTTCCAGGCCGGGGATGTCGCCGCAGGCGCGCAGGAGTTTGGAGAAGGCCTGCCGGTCGCCGAATTCAACGCCGTAGGAGTTCACGTTCTGGCCCAGCAGGGTTACTTCGATCGCGCCGTCGTCGACGAGGGCCTGGATCTCGGCCAGGATGTCGCCGGGGCGGCGGTCCTTTTCCTTGCCGCGCAGGGCAGGGACGATGCAGAAGGTGCACGTGTTGTTGCAGCCGACGGAGATGGACACCCAGCCGGCATAGACCGAGTCCCGTTTAGTGGGCAGGGTGGAGGGGAAGACGTCGAGGGACTCGAGGATTTCGAGTTGCGCCTCGTTGTTGTGGCGGGCGCGTTCGAGCAGGGCCGGCAGGGCGCCGACGTTGTGGGTGCCGAAGACGGCATCCACCCAGGGTGCCTTCTTCAGGATGGTGTCGCGGTCCTTCTGCGCCAGGCAGCCCCCGACGGCGATCTGCATTCCCGGGTTGGCGGCCTTGACCGGGGCCAGCATGCCGAGGTTGCCGTAGAGCTTGTTGTCGGCGTTTTCCCGCACCGCGCAGGTGTTGAAGACCACAACGTCGGCCAGTTCCCCGGCGGCGGGCACATAGCCGGCGGCTTCAAGCATCCCGGACATACGCTCTGAATCGTGCACGTTCATCTGGCAGCCGAATGTCCGCACCTGGTAGGTGCGCGGCTGCGGCGCGGCAGCCGGTGACCCGGCGCCGGGTGTCGACAAGGTGTCCGTGGAAGGGGTGGTGCCGGCTGCTGGGGAGGGAATGGTCAAACTCACCTGTTAAGGGTACCGGGTCGCACGGTACCGCGGGTTCCTCAGAATTCCGGTTCGTCACCGGCGTCGGCACCGGTCACGGCGGCGTCGAGGACTTCGCCGACGATCCGGAAGGCCTGTGCGGGCTGGTACCCCTTGCGGGCGAGCATGGAGGCCAGCCGTCGTGTGGTTTTGTCCCGCTCGGCACGGTCACCGAAGCCGGTGGCGCCGCGGAGTTTGCGCCGGAGGAGCTCGCGGGCCGCGGTTTCCTCGTCTTCGTCGCTGAGCTGTTCCAGGGCGGAGGCCGCCGTTTCGGCGTCGATGCCCTTCTCGGCGAGTTCGCGCCGGAGGGCGCCCTTGGCGAGTTTGCGGCTCTGGGAACGGGACCGCACCCACATCTCGGCGAAGTCAGCGTCGTCAACGAGTTTCACTTCTTCGAAGCGGTCCAGCACGGCTTCCGCGACGTCGTCCGGGACGTTGCGCTCGGCCAGTTTGCGGGACAGCTGCAGACGGCTCTTGGGCGAGTTCGTCAGCTGCCGCAGGACAATGGCGCGCGCGACGGCCGCCGGGTCCGCATCGCGGTCCAGGCCGGCGGAGGGATCCGCGCGGCCGGCACCGTCCCCGGGCGGGTCTGCGTCGGCAAAGCTGGGGGCAGGATTCCGCGATGGGAATCCTGCCCCTTGGCGCCGTCGGCCGTTAGAAGCCGTCAACGGCCTTCAGCTTCGGTTCTGCTGCGGTCTCGGCCGGGGCCTTGACTCCGACGCCAAGCTTTTCCTTGATGAGCCGCTCCAGCTCGGCAGCCAGTTCGGGGTTGTCGCGCAGGAAGCGGCGGGAGTTCTCCATGCCCTGGCCCAGCTGGTCACCGTCATAGGTGAACCAGGACCCGGACTTCTTGATGATGCCGTGCTCCACACCCATGTCGATGATGCCGCCCTCGCGGGAGATGCCCTGGCCGTAAATGATGTCGAACTCGGCGATCTTGAAGGGCGGGGCCATCTTGTTCTTGACGATTTTGGCCTTGGTGCGGTTGCCGACGGAGTCCGCGCCCTCCTTGAGGGTCTGGATCCGGCGGACGTCGATGCGGATGGAGGCGTAGAACTTCAGGGCCTTGCCGCCGGTGGTGGTTTCCGGGGAGCCGAAGAAGACACCGATCTTCTCGCGCAGCTGGTTGATGAAGATAGCCGTGGTCTTGGTCTGGCTCAGGCGGCCGGTGATCTTACGGAGCGCCTGGCTCATCAGGCGCGCCTGCAGGCCGACGTGGCTGTCGCCCATGTCGCCTTCGATTTCCGCGCGGGGAACGAGGGCGGCAACGGAGTCAATGACAATGACGTCCAGGGAGCCGGAACCGATCAGCATGTCCATGATTTCCAGGGCCTGCTCGCCGGTGTCCGGCTGGGAGACCAGGAGGGCGTCGGTGTCGACGCCGAGCCTGGCGGCGTATTCCGGATCCAGGGCGTGCTCGGCGTCAATGAAGGCAGCGATGCCGCCCAGGCGCTGGGCACTGGCGACGGCGTGCAGCGCCACCGTGGTCTTACCGGAGGATTCCGGTCCATAGATTTCCACGACGCGACCGCGGGGCAGCCCGCCAATTCCCAGGGCAATGTCCAGCGCGATGGAGCCGGTCGGAATGACCTCGATGGGTGCGCGGACTTCGTCACCCAGGCGCATGACCGAGCCTTTGCCGAACTGCTTGTCAATCTGGGCAAGCGCTGCGTCGAGCGCCTTCTGGCGATCCGGGGCTGCGGCCATGGTTCACACCTCTAATACTTTCTCGCTGTGGCGGGGCCGTTCCGGCCCTGTGTTTAGTGTTCTTGATCAGGTTGGTGATCAGTTCATTACTGAAGCTACTGGCACCCACCGACAGAGTTGCCTGCCGGCCCCGTATATGTGGAAAACACTCTGAAAAAAGCATAGTCCTACCCGAACAGATATTCGAACAATCGCACGGCGTGTCAGCCGCTGCCGCCGGGTGGCGCTGGAGCCGGGGCTTCGGGCCGGGAATTGGAGGAGGGGCGTTCGGGCCGGGATTCGGCGCCGGGCCCTTGGGGCCGCGGGCCCGCGCCGGCTGGCCGGGCGCCGGTCAGCGGGGTTTGACGTCGCGGCCCAGCCGCCGCTCGGGCGGCACATCCTGGACCTCGCACAGCGCCAGCCACACCTGCCGGGGCGGGACCCCGGCACTCAGGGCCTGGTCGGCGGTCCGGCTGCCGACCCCCGCGAGGACCAGGGAGCTACTGAGGACCCGGGAGTAGCCTGCCCCGAATTCGTCGTCCATGAGGCGCCAAAAGTCACTGATTCGCACCCCTAGAGTCTCTCACGGTGCGGGAGGACTCTAGAATGGTTGCCATGAGCAACCCCGCCGAAGGCCCCGGCAGTACCGGCCCTGGCGTCCCCGGCGGCGCGGACGATTCCACCGAAGCGGCACTGACCGCCGTCGAGCACCAGTTGAGCCTGCTCTGGCGGCGCGCCCGGTCCATCTCCCACCACCTGTCCCGGCAGGTTCATCCGGACATGGAACCGGCGGCCTACGGCCTGCTCACGGTGATCCGCAAGCAGGGTGCCATCCGGCTGACCGAGCTGGCCTCCAGCATCGGCGTCGGGAAGCCCTCAGTGAGCCGGCAGATCGCTTTCCTGGAACGACTCGGCCTGGTCGCCAAGGAAGCTGATCCGTTAGACGGACGCGCGCAGATAATCCGCCTGACGCCCATGGGCGAGGAACGGATGCATGAGGTGCAGGACGCACGGCGCGAGGTGTTCCGCGAACGGCTTGGCGAGTGGCCGCCGGAGGACCTGCAGACCCTGTCCCGCTACATCGCCAAACTCAACGCCACCTACGAGCGGGACGGTTTCCCCCGCGAAGAACCCCACTAGCGGGCCTGTTCCTCCCCGCCCGCCCCGGGCCGGGGACGCACAGGCCGGGCGCGGGCAAACCCCGGGCAGGCAGGGAGAGTACACGCAAAAGACCCCGGCACACCGGCCGGGGTCTTTTGTCGAGTGGTGGGTGTGGGGGCTAACGCGCCCCGGAAAGAAGGCCCTTGGCCAACTCGTCGTTGAGGTCCGAGTTGAGCTCACGGTCCAGGTCGCGGCCGTAGCGCTGTGCAAATTCCTGCGGGACGGTGTCCGGAACCGCAACACCCTCCGCGACGGCGACGCGGTCGCTGACCTCGCGGAGCATGATGGAGAGCGGAACATCGAGGGCCGAGCAGATCGAGGAGAGCAGCTCCGAGGAGGCTTCCTTCTGGCCGCGTTCCACTTCACTCAGGTAGCCCAGGGACACGCGGGCGCTGTGCGAGACTTCGCGGAGGGTACGGCCTTGGCGTTGGCGGACATCGCGGAGTACATCACCGATTTCGTGACGAAGTACAACCATCTTGCGCTCCTTCTGTTCGCTCTTAGCCTGATCGGCGAGGCCCACATCCTTCCAGCGGACAACGCCGTTAACGGATACGGGCTGCTTTACCATCTGTATCGCCTTGCTCCCTCTTTATGTCGAGCCCGCCGGTCAGAGCGGACACTGATGATGCTTTCATCCTAGGCGCCTCCCTTATTCGGAAGCGACACAATGTAACAACTATTAGGAATCAAGTTTTGTTCCCGGAAACTTTACGCCCGGTAGCCTGGGGCCGCCAGAGCTTCCAGGAGGCGTTCCAGGGCCGCGGCGCAGGCCTGGCCGCGGATCTCCGGGCGGTTGCCCTCGAAGCTGTACCCGAACGACGTCGAGCCTTCCGCGGTGGCGACGCCGATGTAGACGGAGCCGACATCCTTGCCGCCGTGCGGCTCGGGGCCGGCGACGCCGGTCGTGGAGACGCCGATGTCGGCCCCGCAGATCCTGCGGGCACCGTCCGCCATGGCCTCGGCGACCCGGCCGTCGACGGCGCCGACGCTGTCCAGCAGTTCCCGGGGCACTCCCAGCACCTCTGTCTTGACGGTGTTCTGGTAGGACACAACGCCGCCCTGGAGCATCCCGGACGCGCCGGGCGTGTCCGCAAGCACGGCGGCGAGCATGCCGGCGGTAAGGGATTCGGCGGTGGCAACGGTCAGGCCGCGGCCGATCGCCCCGGTGACGGCCTCTTCGGCCAGGTGATGCAGGTTGATCGGGTGGTGGGGATTGGTCATGGCTTGCCCTCCTGGATCTTCTGTTGCTGTGCCCTGATGCCGCTGGCGCGCAGCTTGAGGGCCTCGATGACATATTCGCCGCCGGTCCAGACCGTGATCGCGAGGGCCACCATCATGACCGCAAAGGCCACGATCCCCAGCCACGGTGCGATTGAGGCCAGCGGGAGGATGTACAGGAAGATGGCCACGGTCTGGATGACGGTCTTGAGTTTGCCGCCGCGCGAGGCCGGGATGACGCCGTAGCGGATGACGAAGAAGCGCAGGGCCGTGACGCCCCATTCACGGACCAGGATCAGGATGGTGACCCACCAGGGCAGCTCCCCCAGCAGCGAGAGCATCACGAGGGCCGAGCCGATCAACAGCTTGTCCGCGATCGGGTCGGCGATCTTGCCGAAGTCGGTGATGAGGCCGCGGCTGCGGGCGATGTCGCCGTCGAGCTTGTCGGTGTAGATGGCGACGGCGAAGGTTGCCGCGGCAACCCAGCGCCAGACGCCGTTCTGCGCGACCAGCCCGGGTGCGTCGAGCAGGAGGAACCAGACGAAGAACGGCACCATCACAATCCGCAGCATCGTCAGGATGTTGGGCAGGTTCCAGATTCCGGGGGCGGATCCGGCCTTGTTTGCTTCGGCGCTAGTCACCTTCCTAGGCTACCTTCCGGTGAGCGACCAGGCGTCCTCGGAGCCCCCGTCGTCCTCATCCGGGCCGGAGCCCCCGTTGGCGCCGCCGGCGCCGTCTGCGCCGTCTGCGCCGTCGTAGTACCGGGTGTTCTGGCCGCGCCGGTCCAGGTCCGCGGCGACGAGGTCCTCCGCGTAGCCGCCCTGGCCAATGTTCGCGTTGGCGTTCTCGCTCAGCGCAGCGGTCTGGGAATCGGTGATGGCGGGCACCTCCATGCCCTTCATGGCCGCGAGAACCGTCGCCAGGTCATCGGGCTTGACCAGGACATCGCGGGCCTTGGAGCCCTCGGAGGGGCCCACCACGCCGCGGGATTCGAGCAGGTCCATCAGCCGGCCGGCCTTCGCGAAGCCGACGCGGAGCTTGCGCTGAAGCATCGAGGTGGAGCCGAACTGGGTCGTGACGACGAGCTCGGTCGCCTGCAGCAGGACCTCGAGATCGTCCCCGATGTCGTCGTCGATCTGCTTCTTCGGCGCCTCGGGGGCGACGTCGTCGCGGTACACGGCCTTGAGCTGGCCCTTGACGTGCTCGACCACCTTGTGGATTTCCGATTCGGTGACCCAGGCGCCCTGGACACGCATGGCCTTCGACGCGCCCATGGGCAGGAACAGCGCGTCGCCCTGGCCGATCAGCTTCTCTGCGCCCGGCTGGTCCAGGACCACGCGGGAGTCGGTCACCGAGGAGGTCGCGAACGCCATCCTCGACGGCACGTTGGCTTTGATCAGGCCGGTGACCACGTCGACGGAGGGCCGCTGGGTGGCGAGCACGAGGTGGATGCCGGCGGCACGGGCCAGCTGGGTGATGCGGACAATCGAGTCCTCGACGTCGCGCGGGGCGACCATCATCAGGTCGGCGAGTTCGTCGACGATCACCAGCAGGTACGGGTACGGCCGGATGACCCGTTTGGACCCCTCGGGCGGGTGGACCTTGCCCGCGCGGACGGCCTTGTTGAAGTCGTCGATGTGCTTGAAACCGTAGTTGGCGAGGTCGTCGTAGCGGGCGTCCATCTCGCGGACCACCCATTGCAGGGCCTCGGCTGCCTTCTTGGGGTTGGTGATGATCGGGGTGATGAGGTGCGGGACGCCCTCGTAGGCGGTGAGTTCCACCCGCTTGGGGTCCACCATGACCATGCGGACCTCGTCGGGGGTGGCGCGCATCAGGATGGAGGTGATCATGGCGTTCACGAACGCCGACTTGCCGGCACCGGTGGCGCCCGCCACGAGAAGGTGGGGCATCTTGGCGAGGTTCGCGACGACGTAGCCGCCCTCGACGTCCTTGCCGACGCCGATCACCATGGGGTGCTCGGTCCGGCGAGCGTTCTGGCTGCGGAGCACATCGCCGAGGGACACGGTCTCGCGGTCGGTGTTGGGGATCTCGATGCCGATCGCGGACCGGCCCGGGATCGGGCTCAGGATGCGGACGTCCGAGCTGGCGACGGCATAGGAGATGTTCTTGGACAGGGCGGTGACGCGTTCCACCTTGGTGCCCGGGGAGAGCTCGATCTCGTAGCGGGTCACGGTGGGGCCGCGGCTAAACCCGGTGACCTGGGCCTCGACGTTGAACTGGTTCAGGGTTTCGGTCAGCGAGGCGACAATCGCATCGTTGGCTTCGGTGCGTTCCTTGGGGATGGAGCCCGGGGTCAGGACGTCTGACGGCGGCAGCGTGTACGTCACGTCGCCGGCCAGCGAGAGCTGTTCGGTGCGCTGCGGAATCGGGGTGGGCAGGGGTGCCGGCACGACCGGTTTGGAGGGGACCTTCGCGGCGGCTGCCACGGCGGCCGAGCCGGGTGCGGGCGCGGCCGGGTTCAGTGAGCCTGCAGCGATCATGCCCGGGGTGACGAGCGGGATCGCCTCGGTGGCGTTCTCCCCCGCCGCTCCGGCGGCGGTTCCCAGCCCCTGGGCTGCCTTGATTTTCTCGACGGCGATCTCGGCCTGGGTGGGGCGGCGCACCCCCGGTGCAACGGACTTGGAGCCGGTTTTACCGCCACCGGCGGATCGGGCGGCTTCGGCTTCCTCATCGGCGATGAGGGCCCGTTCGAAGGCCTCGTCGCCGACGTAGCCTTCGAGTCCGGCCTCCTCGTCGTGGTCCTTGCCGAAGAGGCGGCGGCGTTTCTTCTTCGCCGGGGCGGGGGTGTCGTTTTCGTAGAGGTAGCTGCGGTCGTGGCCCTGGCCCGTGCCCTCGCCGTCGTCGTCCTGCAGGTCGATGCCCATGAGGTGCTCGTAGGCGGCGCGCAGCCGGCCGGGGATGGCACCGAACGGCGTGGCGGTGACGATCAGCAGCGACGTGAAGGCGAGCAGGCTGTAAACGGCCACCGGGACTGCGGGGTGGATGGCGGCCAGCGGGGCCGCGGCGAGGTAGCCGAGCATGCCGCCGGCGTGGCGCAGTCCGTCGAACCCCTCCGCGACGGTGGGTTTCCCGCCGATGATGTGGGCCAGGCCGGAGCCGGCGAAGGTCATGATCAGGAAGCCGATCCCGATCCGGTTGTTGCCGCGGCCGTCGGCGGGCTGGCGGAACAGCCGGAAGGCGCAGACAATCAGCATCAGCGGCAGCAGCAGCGACATCCAGCCGAAGGTGCCGTTGATGACGGCGTAGACCGTGTCCGGGAACCAGCCCTGGAAGCCCCACCAGGCGAAGGTGGCGACAAAGACCCCGAGCGCTAGGTTGAACAGGGCTGCGCCGTCGCGGCGGTCCCCGGGGGCGAGGTCGCTGACGTCGTAGCCGATCCGGCGGATTCCCGCCCCGACGACGTGGGCAACGCCCAGCCAGGCGCCGGCCACAACCCGGACCGGCCAGGGCTGTTTGGGTTCGACGGCGGCCAGCTGGCGAGTGCGCGCGGCGGCCGTGGTTCCGGAGGGCTTGCTGGTTTTTGACGCAGCCGGGCCGGAGCCCCGGGCCGAAGGGCTGCCTGATTTACCGCTGGGGTTTCCTCTAGGCGCGGAGGAAGTACGTGTCGCCATACCCGCTACGGTACCTGACGCCGGGCCGAAAACCGCGGATTTCCGGGCTTCCGCGGGGATCATGTTGCGGGCCGGGCACGCAAGAACGGCCCTCCCGGTCCGCCGCAAGCTGGAGCCTGCGGCAGGCCGGGACGGCCGTTGAGCTGCGGGGCGCTGGCGCCGCCGGGGCTTACGCCTCCAGGACCACCGGGATGATCAGGGGCTTGCGGCGAAGCTTTCGGTTGACCCAGGTGCCGACAACCCGGCGGACAACCTGCTGCAGCTGGTGCGTGGTGTGGTCCGAGCGGTTGAGCACGGCTTCTTCCAGGGCGGCGTTGATCTTCGGGATGATCTCGTCGAACACGGAGTCGTCCTCGGCCACGCCGCGGGCATGGATCTCGGGGCCGGAGACCACCTTGCCGGTGGCGCGGTGGATCACCGTGATGATGGAGATGAAGCCTTCATCGCCGAGCGTCTGGCGGTCCTTCAGGTCCGCTTCCGTGACTTCGCCAACGCTGGAACCGTCGACGTAGACGAAACCGACCTCGACCTGGCCGACGATGTCCGCCTGGTGGTCGCGGAGGTCGATGACGGTGCCGTTGTCCGCGAGGAGGATGCTTTCCTCGGGGACACCGGAGTCCAGGGCGATCTTGCCGTTGGCGATCAGGTGGCGGGTTTCACCGTGCACCGGCATCGCGTTGAGCGGCTCCAGGATGTTGTAGCAGTACAGCAGCTCGCCGGCAGCGGCGTGGCCGGAGACGTGCACCTTGGCGTTGCCCTTGTGGATGACGTCGGCGCCGAGCTTGAGCAGGCCGTTGATGATGCGGAATACGGCGTTCTCGTTGCCCGGGATCAGGCTGGAGGCGAGGATGACGGTGTCGCCCTGGCCGACGACGACGCGGTGGTCACCGTTGGCCATGCGGGACAGGGCCGCCATCGGCTCGCCCTGGGAACCGGTGGACATCAGCACCACGCGGTTGTCCGGCAGGTTGTCGATGTTCTTGATGTCGACCAGGATGCCCGGGGGCACGTCGAGGTAGCCGAGCTTCTCGGCGATCGCCATGTTGCGGACCATCGAGCGGCCGACGAAGGCCACCTTGCGGTTGTGGTTGGCGGCGGCGTCCAGGACCTGCTGGACGCGGTGCACGTGCGAGGAGAAGGACGCGACGATCAGGCGCTTGGATGCCTGGCCGAAGAGCCGGTCCAGGGTGGGGCCGATTTCCTTCTCGGCGGTGGTGAAGCCCGGCACGTCGGCGTTGGTGGAGTCCGACATGAACAGGTCCACGCCTTCTTCGCCCAGTTTGGCGAAGTGGCGGAGGTCGGTGATCCGGCCGTCCAGCGGCAGCTGGTCCATCTTGAAGTCGCCGGTGTGCAGCACGGTACCGCCGGAGGTTCGCAGGAACACGGCCAGGGCGTCAGGGATGGAGTGGTTGACGGCGACGAATTCGCATTCGAACGGGCCGAACTTCTGCACCTGGCCCTCGGTGACGGTCTGCGTGACCGGCTTGATCCGGTGTTCCAGCAGCTTCGCCTCGATGAGGGCCAGCGTCAGCCGGGAGCCCACCAGGGGAATGTCGGCCCGCAGGCGCAGCAGGTACGGGATGGCGCCGATGTGGTCCTCGTGGCCGTGGGTCAGGACGACGGCGACGATGTCCTGGAGGCGGTCCTTGATGTATGAGAAATCGGGCAGGATCAGGTCGACGCCGGGCTGGGTTTCCTCCGGGAAGAGGACGCCGCAGTCGACGATGAGCAGCTTGCCGTCGATTTCGAAGACGGTCATGTTGCGGCCGATCTCCCCCAGGCCACCGAGCGGAACAATCCGCAGGGTGTCCTTGAGCAGTTTCGGCGGCGTGACAAGGCCGGGAAGGGCGGTTTGGGTCATAATGCACTACTTTCCAGGCGGGTACCGGCCTGGTCTCTACTCATCAGAATGAACACCTGATCAGGAAAAGACCATTCCGGCTTCCGCCAAATCCTCGCGGATGGTTTCGATCTCAGCTTCGTCCGGCTCCACGAGGGGCAAACGGACAACCGAGTTGGGCAGGACTCCCTGCCACTTAAGAACTTGCTTCGCAGCAACAGCACCCTGGATATGGGTCATCACTGCACGGACCAGAGGGTCCAGTTCGAAATGTATGGTGCGGGCGGTGGCGAAGTCGCCCGCAAGTGCGGCGTCGATCATGGCGCGGAACTGCCGCGTCGCGACGTGCGCGGAGACGCTGACGAGCCCGACAGCGCCGGCTGACATCCACGGCAGGGTCAGCCCGTCGTCGCCGGAGTAGACGTCAAGGTCGGTGTTTGCAAGGACACGGGTGACGGCGGCAAAATCGGCCTTGGCATCCTTGAGCGCCACAATGTTCCGGTGGTCCGCGAGCCGGATCATGGTTTCGGGCAGGATCGGCACGCAGGAACGGCCGGGGATGTCGTAGACCATGACGGGCAGATCGGCGGCGTCGGCGACGGCTTCAATGTGGGCCTGGATGCCGGCCTGGCTCGGCTTGTTGTAATACGGGGTGACAATCAGCTGGCCGTGCGCTCCGGCTTTCGCGGCGCGCTTGGCCATTTCGATCGAGTGCGAGGTGTGGTTCGTGCCGGTCCCCGCGATGACCTTGGCCCGGTCCCCCACGGCCTCCACGATGACCCGGAAAAGCTTTTCCTTCTCGTCGTCTTCCAGGGTGGAGGTCTCCCCCGTGGTGCCGGAAATAACGAGGGCATCGTTGCCGTCGTCGACGAGCTTGTTGGCCAGTTCGGCGTTCTGCTGGTAGTCGACCTCACCGTCGGAAGTGAAAGGTGTGACCATGGCGGTCACGAGGGTTCCGAACGTGTACGAGCGAGTATCAGAGTCAGCCATATGAAAAACGTTACCCTGTCCCCGGCGTGATGTGACAATGGGGGCGACGTGATGAAGATCAAACCCGGCCTGCGGGCCTCACCCGGAGGCCTGCCGGGGGGATGCGGGAGCCCGGCGGTGGAGGCCATCGCGTTCCCGGACGTGGTGGTCCAGGACGGTGTGCTGCAGGGTGGCGGTCAGCACTTCTGTCCCCGTTCCCGCGGCCTGCCGGATCACGCCTCCGTCCGGGCCCCAGAAGCCGCTCCCGCCGGCCGAGGCCCCGAGCCCGGTAGTACCGCCGAGGTTGGCCAGCAGGCTGAACATCCCGTTGTCCCTGGCCCGCGCGACGAGGTGCCGGGCCAGCCGGCTGGCCTCGCCGGCGGTATAAAGGGCCGAGACGGCGTAGATGTCCGCGCCGGCCGCCGCCGCCCCGCGGCCATGGGCCGGGTGGCCGGCGTCCAGGCAGATGGCCAGGGCGACCTTCCAGCCGTCGAGGTCCAGGACGGCCGTCCGGTCCCCGGCGCTGAAGGACTGTTGCTCCGGGCCGTGGAGCCGGACCTTGAAACCGGTTTCCAGCTGGCCGCCGGGGTGCAGGGCCAGCGAGGCGAGTCTGGGCGTGCCGTCCGCTTCCTTGAACGGGGCGCCGACAACCGCGGTAATCCCGGTCCGCCGGCAAATTTCGCGCAGGCCGTCCAGCCGGGCGTCCCCGGCGGTCACCCACCAGTCCGGATCCGCCAGCCCGTCCAGCCGGTAACCGGTGAGGGAAAGCTCGGGAAAGACCACCAGCCGGGCACCGTGGTCGTCGGCGTCCTCGATCAGCCGGATATGTTCCGGGACATTGGCGGCAAGGCCTCCCTCGAGGGCCGTGTACTGGATGGCGGCAAGCGTCAGCGCTGTAGTCACCCTGCCATCCTAGGCACCGCTCACGCGGCCGGGGCAGTCCTGCCGGAAGGTGTAGCGCAGTAGCGGCCCACGGCATCCTCCCGAAGCCCTTCGGCCCACGCCGCGAGCCGCTGCGCCGCCCGGACATAGTGGAACAGTTCACCGGGCGTGAGCGCTTCAAGGTCGGTTTCGGCGAGCCGGCGGGCCAGCTCGGCGCCGGGCGGCTGCACCGACAGGGCAGCGCCCTCCTGCTGCCACTGGACGTCCTCCGCGGGTTCGCCGGCAACGAGCTGGCGGAACAGGAAGTCCACGACGCCGGGACTCATGGCCTTCAAGACGCCGGGCGTTGCGTCCGGCTGAACGGGTTCTGATGGATTGTTCATAACGACATCGTATTCGAACATATATTCGAATACAAGGCCTGTGCGGCTCCTGTGAACACCTCCGGATCCGCCCCGTTGCCCGGGATCACCCGTGCCGGTCATGAGACGATCAAAAGATGACGCCGCGCGGAACAGCCTCCACTTCCCGGCCCGCCGTACGCAAGGCGGCCGGGACGCGGCTCTCAGGCATCGATGCCGCCCGCGGACTGGCCCTGCTGGGCATGATGGCCACCCATGTGTTCCCCACCTTCGAGTCCAACGCCCAGCTCACACCCACCTGGGTGGGGCTGGTGTTTTCCGGCCGCGCCTCGGCGCTGTTCGCCGTGCTCGCCGGAATCGGGCTGGCGCTTTCAACCGGCAAACAGCAGCCGCTCCAGGGGCCGCAGCTGTGGGCGGCCCGCCGGGGAATCGCCCTCCGCGCCCTCGTGGTGGGCGCCGTCGGGCTCGCCATCGGGGGGCTGGAAGTGAACATCGCCATCATCCTGGTCCACTACGCCGTGCTGTTCCTTTGCGTGCTGCCGTTCCTCGGGTTGGACGTCAAACGCCTGCTGGTACTTGCCCTCGGCTGGGTGCTGGCGGCCCCGGCGCTCGCCTTCCTGCTGCGGCCCTGGCTCCTCGCCGCCGTGCCGACCCTGCAGCTGGGGCACAACCCCCAGTGGGGGGACCTCTCCACGCCCGCGGTGCTGCTCGGCGATCTTTTCCTGACCGGCTACTACCCTGTCCTGCAGTGGATTGCCTACCTGCTGATCGGCCTCGCGATCGGCCGGCTGGCCCTCACGTCGGCGGCCGTCCCGGCGCTGCTGCTGGCGGCGGGAACGGTCGTCGCGGTGCTGGCCAAGTGGCTGGGTGTGGTGATGATGGAGGACTGGGGCGGCCGGGCGGCGCTGCAGGCGTCCCTGCTCGATCCCTCGTATCCGCTGGAGAGCCTCCTGCAGGTCAACCTGGCCGGAGTGGACCAGACCGGCTCAGCCTGGTGGCTCGCCTCCAGCGCCCCGCATTCGGGCACCACCCTGGATCTGCTGCACACCTCGGGGGTGGCGGCCGCCGTCGTCGGGGCCTGCCTGCTGCTGGGCCGGCTGGTCCAGGGCGGCGGGTGGGACTTCCTGCTGCCGCTGCGGGGCGCCGGTGCCATGACCCTGAGCTTCTACACGGCCCACTTGTGCGTGATGGCCGCGCTGTACGGCCAGCCGCTGCCGTCCGGGTGGACGCTCGAGGGAATCTACTGGGCGCAGGCCGGGGCGATCCTGGCCCTTGGCGCCGTGTTCGCGGCCCTGGTGTGGCGCGGGCCGCTGGAGTGGGTGGCGCATGCCGCGAACCAGCTCGGCCGGTACCAGCCGGCCCGCATCCGCTGACCGCGGCTCACACCCGTTGGCCGCGCCTCAGGTCCGACGACCGCGGCTCAGGCCTGGCGGGATCCCGTCCGGTACAGCCGGACGGCGTCGCGCATCGAGGCGCGCGCCCGCTTGCGGTCACCCGCGGCGTCGTAGGCGCAGCTGAGCCGGAACCAGGAACGCCAGTCCTCCGGCGCAGCTTCCGTCTCAACACGGTATTTCTCGAATTCGCGGTCCGCGGCCTCACGGATGATCCGCCCGGCGGGCGTGCGCGGCAGATTATCCTCCGGCAGGCCGCCTTCGGCTTCCAGGATCTTTGCCAGCCGCTCGGTCCGGGCGCCGAAGAGCAGTTCGCGGACGAGGGCCCAGGCGCCGATCAGCGGCAGCAGCAGATACGCCACACCGAGGGCTTTGGCCACCGGGTTGGCGTCCGTCATCAGCAGGACCGCGCGCTGGAAAGACACCACGAGGTAGAACACCAGCAGCAGGGTGACCGCGCCGACCCAGATCTTGGTGCGGTTGGCTTTGAAAGCGGTCAGGGCGTTTGCCACGGCGTTCAGAGCCCCAGGTCCAGGTAGCCGTCCAGGCCCACGGTGAGGCCCGGGTGGGACGCAATGTTGCGCACCCCCAGCAGCACGCCGGGCATAAACGAGGCCCGGTCGAAGGAGTCGTGCCGGAGGGTCAGCTGCTCCCCCGGGCCGCCCAGCAGGACCTCCTGGTGCGCCACGAGGCCGCGGAGCCGGACGCTGTGGACGCGGACGCCGTCGACGTCGCAGCCGCGCGCGCCGGGGCGCCCGCTTGTGGTGGCGTCGGGGCTGGCGGGGAGGCCGGCGGCTTGGCGCTCAGCGGAGATCAGCTGTGCGGTGCGCACGGCGGTACCGGACGGGGCGTCCACCTTCTCCGGGTGGTGCAGTTCGATGATTTCGACCGATTCGAAGTAGCGCGAGGCCTTGGCGGCGAACGCGGAGGCGAGGACGGATCCGAGCGCGAAGTTCGGGGCGATCAGGACACCGACGCCGGACTGGCCGGCGAGGAGCTCCTCGAGCCGGCCCAACCTCCCGGCATCCCAGCCGGTGGTGCCCACCACGGCGTGCATGCCGTGTTCGACGGCGAACCGGACGTTCGCTTCGGTGCTCCCGGGGACCGTCAGGTCCACCACGATCCGGGCACCGGCGTCGACGAGGGCATCCAGGGAATCCTTCCGGCCTAGGGCGGCGACAAGCTTCAAGTCCGCGGCGGCTTCGACAGCCTTCACCGCCTCGGCGCCCATGCGCCCGTTCGCGCCCAGCACGGCGACTGCGAGTTGTTCGATCATGCCATCAACCCTACCGCCGGGTCTGGTGCCCGCCTGAACCGGCGGCCCTGCATGACGGGCCCTGCCGCGCGGGCCCCGCTGCCGCCTCGTGACGGGACTACGCCCCCGCGCCGACCCATTCGACCGTGCCGTCGGTGAAGAACTGTTCCTTCCAGATCGGAACCTGCGCCTTGATCCGGTCCACCAGTTCCGAGCACACGGCGAAGGCCTGGCCCCGGTGCGCGGCAGAGACGGCGCAGACCAGCGCGGGGTCGCCGATCTCCAGCATCCCGATCCGGTGCGCCACCCAGATCCGCACCGGCTGGGCCGGCAGGGTGGCGGCGCCGACGACTGTCCCGCCGGCGTCTCCCGCCGCCTGTCCGGCGGATTTCCTGGCGGCCGGCTGTTCGGCGACGAGCTGCGCGACGACGTCGGCCATCACCTGGTGGGCCGTCGGGTGCGCGCTGTAGCTGAGCCGGCGGACGGGTTTGCCGCCGTCGTGGTTGCGGACCACACCGCTGAAGCTGACCACCGCGCCGGCGGTGTCCGATTCGACGGCGGCGATGGCCTGGTCCACGGAGATGGGTTCGGCGCTGAGCACCGCGGACACCACATCAAAAGTTGATTCAGTGGCCATGGCTGCCTTCCAGCTGGTCGCACAGGTGTCCGAGGATCGGGTCCAACACGCTGAGCCCATCCATGACACCCTTCGGGGATCCGGGGAGATTGACGATGAAGGTCTGGCCGGCGGCGCCGGCGTGGCCCCGGCTGAGCATCGCAGTCGGGGTCTTGGCCATCCCGGCGGAGCGGATGCCCTCCATGATGCCCGGGATTTCGCGGTCCAGCAGGGGCAGCGTCTGCTCCGGGGTGGCGTCCGTGGGACTCAGGCCGGTGCCGCCGCTGGTGATGATGACAGCCGGCGCCTGGGTCAGGAGCGCACGCAGGGCGGCGCCCACGGCCTCGCCGTCCGGGACCACCAGGGCCGGGTAGGCCTCGAAGCCGTGTTCGGTGAGCCAGTCGATAATGACCGGGCCGGTCAGGTCCTCATAGATGCCGGCCGCGGCACGGGTGGAGGCGATCACGACGCCGGCCTTCCGGCCGGTGGCTTCACCGTGCCGGTGTGGTTCGGGCATGCTCATCGTGTCCAGTCCCCGCTCTTGCCGCCGCTTTTGGCCAGCACCTTGATATCGGTCAGCACCGCGTGTTTGTCCACGGCCTTGATCATGTCGTACACGCTGAGCGCGGCCACGGAGGCGGCAGTCAGCGCTTCCATTTCGACGCCGGTGACCCCGAGGGTCTTGACCGTGGCGAACACGGTGACCGAGTCGGCGTCGAGTTCGAAGTCCACGGTGACCTTGGCGATCGGCAGCGGGTGGCACAGCGGGATCAGGTCCGAGGTCTTCTTCGCGGCCATGATGCCGGCGACCCGGGCGACGGCGAGGGCATCACCCTTGGGCAGGTCTCCCGCACCCAGCAGGGCCAGGACCTCGGGGGTGCTGCGGACGGTGGCGGTGGCTGTGGCCTCGCGGGTGCTCGCCGCCTTGTTGGACACGTCGACCATCTGGGCCGTGCCGTCCTGGCGGAGGTGGGTCAGGCCTGGGTTCCCCGTTGCGGGGTCTGCTTCATTCACAACATCCATACTTCCACCTCGGCACCCTCGGCGAGCGCCGCAATTCCTTCCGGCACCTGGATCAGGGCGTTGGAGTGCGCCAGGGCACTGACGAGGTGCGAGCCGGCGCCGCCTTCGAGCCGGACGGTGCCGTCGGGAAGGACGGTGCCGCGCCGGACCTGGTGCTTGCCTACCGGGGATGTCAGTGCCGCGGCCAGCCGTGCCCTGACCGCGGGACGGGGTGCGGGCGAGCCGAAGAGGTCCCCGAGCGCGGGCCGGAGGAACATTTCGAAGGAGACGAGGCAGCTCACCGGGTTCCCCGGGAAGCCGAGGACGGGGACGCCGTCGAAGGTGCCGATGCCCTGCGGGCCGCCGGGCTGCATGGCGACGCCGAAGAAGTCGACGTCGTGGCCCTCCATCGCCTGCCGGACCACCTCGTACGCGCCTTTGCTGACCCCGCCGGTGGTGACGATCAGGTCCACGTCCGCTGCATGCCGGCGCAGCAGTCCAGCGAGTTCCTCCGGACGGTCCGTGGAGATCCCGGTCCGGGTGACGTGGAGTCCGGCCTGGCGCATGGAGGATTCGAGCAACGTGGCGTTGGAGTCGAAGATTTTGCCGGGGCCCAGCGGGCTGCCCGGCTCCACGACCTCGTCCCCGGTGGTGACCAGCAGGATCCGCAGCGCACGGTAGACGGGCACCTCGGTGAATCCCAGCCCGGCCAGGAGCCCCAACTGGCCGGGGCCGAGGAAGGTTCCGGCGGCGAGTGCCAACTCGCCGGTCCGAATGTCGCTGCCCACGTCACGGACAAAGTTCCGCGCCGGGACGGCGGGCAGCCGGACCGTGGCCGGCACCCCGGGCGCGGGGAAGACTGCGGGGATGGCCTGTTCGATCGGCACCACAGCGTCAGCGCCGGGCGGGATCATGGCGCCGGTCATGATCGGGGCGGCCGTCCCGGGGGCCAGTTCGGCCGGGGCGGCCCCGGCCGCAACCGGGTCAACGACGCGCAGGTCGGTGCCGCCGTCGGGCACGTCGGCGCTGCGGATGGCGAAGCCGTCCATCTGCGAATTCGCGAAGGGTGGGAGATCCAGCGGAGCCGCGATGTCCGCCGCGAGCCCGCGGCCCAGCGCTGCGAGGAGCGGGAGCCGTTCGATCCGGTCCGGGGTGCGGAGCGGCGCCAGGAGCCGGCGGACGGATTCGCGGTGCTCTTCCACGGTGACGTGCCGTGTCTGGGTGCGGTGCATATGTTGGTGACCCCTCGTCTTGGGCCTTTGACTTGCCTCGCCGGCCCGGCTCCCGGGTCCGGCGTGCGCGCCGGAACCGTTAGGACTTCACGTCAACTCTAACCGTGTGAAAGCCGGTGGCCCCGCTGGGCGCCACCGGCGCGCGGTCCTCCACCTGCGCGACGCCGTCGAGGTCCGTGGCACGGACCTGGACCTCGTACTGGCCGGAGGACAGCGGTACGGCCAGCTTCCACTGGTACCAGGTGTCTTTTGAGATCCCGGGGGCGAGCTCCGCCGGCTGCCACGCCCCGCGGTTGATCCTGAGCTCCACCCGCCCGATCCCGGTGTGCTGGGCCCAGGCGACCCCGCCGAAGGCCACGGTCCCGGCGCTGACGGAGCGGCCGTCCCGCGGCACATCGATCCGGGAGGAGGTCTTGACCGGACCGCGCTCGCTCCAGCCGCGGGGCGTCCAGTACCCGACGTCATCGGCGAAACGCGTCACCTTAAGCTCGGTAACCCACTTGGTCGCCGAAACGTAGCCGTAGAGTCCGGGAACAATGAGCCGGACCGGGAAGCCGTGTTCCAGCGGCAACGGTTCACCGTTCATGCCGATGGCCAGGAGCGCGTCCCGGTTGTCGGTCAGGACCTCCAACGGGGTGCCGGCGGTCCAGCCGTCCGCGCTGCGGGACAGGACCATGTCCGCGCCGTCCTTCGGGCCGGCGAGGGCGAGCAGTTCCCGGACCGGCCAGCCGAGCCAGCGGGCGTTGCCGATCAGGTCCCCGCCGACCTCGTTGGAGACGCAGGCGATGGTGACGTGCCGTTCGATCAGGGGTTTGGCCAGCAGTGCGGCGAAGTCCAGGGAGACCTCATTCTCCACGAGGCCGGTGACTTTCAGGGTCCACTGGGCCGGGTCCACCACCGGGACGCGCAATGCGGTGTCGATCCGGTAGAAATCCTTGTTCGGGGTCACCAGCGGGCCCACACCGTCCAGCCGGACCTCGGCGCCGGCCGGGATCGGGGGTGCCGGTGACTCCGGCGCGGGGAGCGCCAGCTTGCTTCGCAGTTCACTGACGGCGGCGGCGGCTCCCCGGAACGTCGTGGCCAGCAGGCCGGCCACCACGGCGACGGCGGCCGTTCCGCCGAGCGACTGGAAGAAGCGGCGGCGGGAGGGAGGCTGCGCCGTAGGGCCGGGTCCGGCAGGCTGCGTTTCGGCGGGCGGCAGCCCGGCGTCGGTGGTCGCGGCGGACGGCGTTTCGGCAGACGGCAGCCCGGCGTCGGTGCGCCACTCCCCCAGCCGGCCGACCAGCCACCGCAGCAGCACCATGCCCACAGCGGCGGCCAGCAGCGGGACCGGGACCGCGTTCGCCGTCAGTTCGGCCCGGCCCAGCACGGCCACCAGCCCCACCGCGCCGAAGACCGCAATGATGGCGACCCCGGCGAAGCGGCGCCGCAGCTCCACAATTCCGGACAGGGCTGCCAGCGCTGCGATGAGGAGCCCCATGCCACCGAGCAAGGCAACCTTGTCCGCGGTGCCGAAGAGCGCAATGGCCCACTCCTTGACGCCCGGCGGGACCGCATCGATCACGGCGCCGCCGACAGCCGTCACCGGAGAGAGCGAGGGGCTCACGAGTCCTGCCGCGAGTTCCCCAAGGGCAACCCCCGTTCCGACGGCGACGATGCCGGCCACCGCGGCCCAGCCGGCCGCCTGCCGGTCCGTCATTCCCGGCCCGGGGATCTGCGGGCCGGGGGTGGGGAGTGCGCCCGGCTGCCCGTGCTGCGTGGTGTTCACTTCTCCAGCATAGGTTCGTGCCGGCCCGGCGTCAGGCCAAAGCGCGTCGGGACCCCGGCAGGATCCCACCGGCAACCAGTCGCAGGAATCCACCGGACCCACCAGCTGTGATGCCGGTGCCGAGGTGGCGTAGCCTGACATTATGAGTGTTCAGCTTGGTATGCCCCAGCCCCGCGCGGATGACGGCCCCGGCGCGGGCACCGCCGGCGCGCAGCTTCCCGGACGTCCCGCCGGAATGCCCGCCGGACTCGTCGACCGCTACGGCCGCCGCGCCACGGACATGCGGCTGTCCCTGACCGACAAATGCAATCTGCGCTGCACCTACTGCATGCCGGCCGAGGGCCTGGAGTGGCTCTCAAAACAGGCTGTTATGTCGGCGGCGGAAATTGTCCGGATCGTGCGGATCGGCGTCGACATGCTCGGTGTGCGCGAGCTGCGGCTGACCGGCGGCGAACCGCTGGTCCGGGCCGACCTGCTGGACATCATTTCCGCGCTCCGCCAGGCCCACCCTGACCTCCCGATCTCCATGACCACAAACGCCGTCGGGCTGGACAAGAAAGCCGCCGGACTCAAGGCTGCCGGGCTGTCCCGGATCAACGTCTCACTGGACTCGCTCCACGAGGAAACGTTCACCCAGCTGACCCGCCGCCCGTTCCTGAACAAGGTCCTGGCCGGCGTGGACGCCGCCTGGGCCGCCGGACTGGGGCCTGTAAAACTCAACGCGGTGCTGATGCGCGGCATCAACGACGTCGAGTCCCCGGCGCTGCTGGCCTGGGCGCTGGACCGCGGCTACGAGCTGCGCTTCATCGAGCAGATGCCGCTCGACGCCGACCACGGCTGGACCCGCCGGAACATGATCACCGCCGCGGAAATCCGCGAACTGCTCTCCGTCAACTATGTCCTCAGCGCTGATCCGCGGGACCGCGACGGCGCCCCGGCGGAACGCTTCGAGGTCCGGGCCCGGGTGCCCGGCACCGCCGAGGCAACCGGCCCGGTGCTGGGAACCGTGGGGATCATCGCATCCGTGACCGAGCCGTTCTGCTCCGACTGCCGCCGCACCCGCATTACCGCCGAGGGCAAGATTATGAGCTGCCTGTTCTCCCGTGAGGAAGTTGACCTGCTGGGGCTGCTCCGCGAGGGCGCCAGCGACGAACAGCTCGCCGAGCGCTGGCAGGACGCCATGTGGATCAAGCCCAAGGCGCACGGCATGGACCACGTCGGACTGGACGCCCCGGACTTCGTCCAGCCGGACCGCAGCATGAGCGCCATCGGAGGCTGAACCACCTGTGAACGTACGTTACTTCGCTGCCGCGCGCGCTGCTGCCGGCGTCGACGAGGAGCGCTTTGACCTCCCCGCGGACGCCACCGTCGCCTCGCTCCTGGCGGCGATCCTCGCCGTCGAGCGACCGGAACCGCCGGCCGGGACCCCGCCGCTGGCACGGCTGCTGTCCCGCAGCAGCTTCCTGCTGAATGAAGTGGCGGTGCGGAACCGCACGGCGGCACTGAAGCCGGACGACGTCGTCGACGTGCTGCCGCCGTTCGCCGGCGGCTAACCGGGCCTGTTCCGGGTGCCAAGTGCCAGGCCCAGCAGCGCACTCCGGCTCCGGACGCCGCAGGCAGCGAAGACAGCCTTGAACTGGTCCTGCACGGTGTAGGGGCGGATCCGCAGGGCAGCAGCCAGCTCCGCCGTGCTGAGTCCCCCGGCAGCGAGTTCCAGCAACCGGTGCTGCTGCGGGGTGAGGGCGAAGCAGCGGGCGAACACCTCGAGCCGGTCCGCCGCGGGGCATTCCTGGATGGTCACGGCCAGCGGAGGCGTTGACCCCGTCCGGCCGTCTTCCATCCGGGTGGAGCGCAGAAGCGCCCAGGCGCCGAGGCCGACGGGGACCCGCGACATCGCAGCGTGGGCGTCCACCCCCGCTTCCCTGGCCAGCAGCTGGGCGGCAACATTAAGGACCTCCGCCGGAACGCCCTCGTACGGCCGGGGCCCACGCTGCAGCAGCCCCAGCCAGTCACCGGCCGAAGCCGTCTGCCCCACCACGGCCAGAGTCTCGTCCAGGGTCAGCACCGCCTGGGGCGGCAAGGGCTTCCGGGCGGCCGGCCAGGCGGATTCGGCGGCTTCCGCATCCCGCCGGCACTGCGCCGCACGGCTCCGCCGGAGGCCGGCCGCCACGAGCGGCGCGGCCGTGGCGAGGTAGTCGGTCTCCGGCTCGGAAAAGATGCCTTCATCCCCGGCACGCCAGAGATCCAGCCAGCCCCAGCAGCCGTGTTTGTCAGCGAAGACCGCCGAGAGCACATCCGTCACGCCGTAGCGGTTCAGCAGCCCGTTCCAGAGGGGGCTGCGCGCCGGATCGCCGCCCGTGGCCATGAGCAGCGTGGCCGCGGGCCGGGGCAGCGCGATGAGGGCGGTCCAACGGCAGCCGGGCGTCAGGTACTTGAGCCGGATCAGCTCCGGCAGTTCTTCCGGGCAGGGGATCCTGGCCATCGGCGCAACGCCGGTGGCCGATTCAGGATCCGACAGCGGCCAGGCAAAGGCGCTGAACGGCACCATCCGGCCCAGTTCCGCAAGCACTCCGCGGCGCAACTCCTTGTCGTCCAGCACGTCCCGGCAGAGCTGCCCGATGCGTTCCGGACTCCGGCTCAGCGCCCAGCTGGTGGTCATGAATTCAGTATGCCCCCGGGTTGCCCGGCTGAGCCGCCCGCTCGGGCCGCGGGATCCGGCTCCGCAATCCGGCTTCGGGATCCGGCCGCCGGCCACCGGCCACCGGCCACCAGATTTCTGGGATACCGCGCGGGGCCGGGCCCCGCCTAGCGTGGGACATGCCACCAGCCAGGGAGCAGGAATCGGAAGGAATGGGTGCGATGTACACCTTGCAGATCGAGCACGCGATCAAGGATTTTGGCATGTGGAGAACGGCGTTCGACCGTGATCCGGTCAACCGCGCGGCGTCGGGGGTCACCGCACACCGGATCAGCCGCCCGGTGGAGGACCCGCACTATGTGGTGGTCGAACTCGATTTCGAGCGGCGATCCCAGGCGGAGGCGCTGCTGGCGAACCTCCGGGCTAACGTGTGGACTTCCGCCGCGGCGGCCCCCGCCCTCCAGAGCGCCCCGAAAACCCGGATCCTGGAGTCCGCCGTTTGATACCAAGTGATACCGCGGCGGGGCAACGGCCGGCTGCCGGAGGACCGGCGGGCGGAGCCGGAGCTGCAATCATGCGCCAAGCATCCAGATAGCCGGGCGCGTAGAGGTCGCCGGGTTCGTCGAGCAGGCCGCGCGGTGCCCGCAACACGAGCGTGTCCACCGCGAGCTCGTCCAGGGCCTTCAGGAGCGAGGCTCCGCGGTGAAGGCCGCGCAGCGAGCGTCGGCCGCATGGAGGACGCGCAGCTGCGCCGTCGCGGTGCGCCGAGGGCAGCACGACGGCGGCGCGGGGACGGCAGAAGGCTCAGGCGGGGACGGCGGCATCCTTGGACACGCGCCGGCAGACCGAGACCATAAAGGGGGTAAATTCACTCGCGGAACCCAACCGGAGGCCGGCACTGTGCGTCAGCACGCCGTCGTCCACCCGGAAGGTATGCCGGGACGCGCCGCGCCCGCTGCGCCGTTCCATGGTGAGGGTGCCCTCCTGCCAACTGGCCCGCGCGGGCGCCTCCGGGGGCAGCCCCATGCTGTTGACGTGGTACCAGAGAGTGTCCGGGTGGTCCGGGTCCATGGTGAAGACACCGTGGCCCTCGGAGCGGGTGCCGTCGGCTTCCGTGTGCCGGTAGCTGTGGGTGACGGCCAGCCCGGCGGCTGCGCGGGCGAAGGTCAGTTCGATGGCGGCAACACGCGCCGGGCCCCACGGGGTGGCCTGCCACTGCGTGGTTCCGGTCCAGTGTCCCAGGAACGCCTCTAGCGCCTCGTGTGCACTGCCTGGCAGCGGCCGGTCCATATCTTCCTTCCAGGGGTCCTCCCGAGTGACCCCGTCCCCATCATCACGCGGCGACGCCTGCCGTGTCTAGGAGCGGGCCCGCCGCCCCGGGCCGGTGCAGCTCCGGTTCAGCGGCTTCCCGGACCGGCTCAGCAGCCTGCGGAGCCGGCAGGGCCTCCCCCGCGGACCTCAGAGGCCGAAGGTCTCGGTTTCCTCGAAGGGGCCCACCACGGTCACAGTCCGCGGGGCAGCTGCGAGTTCGCGGGCGAGCTCCTGGACTTCCGCCGCCGTGACGGCCTTGATCTGGCGCAGGGTCTCGTCGATGTCCTGGTACTCGCCGGAGACAAGTTCGGCCCGGCCCAGCCGGGACATCCGGGAGCCGGTGTCCTCCAAGGCCAGTACGATGCCGCCGCACAGTTGCCCGACGGCCTTGCGCAGTTCCTCCTCGGAGATGCCGCCCCCCGCCAGCTTGTCCAGTTCGGCGCCGAGCAGCTCAAGGACCTGCCGGACTTTCGACGGCGTGCAGCCGGCATACATGCCGAAGTAGCCGGCGTCGGCGTAGGACGAGGCGAAGGAGTAGGTCGAATACACCAGACCGCGCTTCTCGCGGACTTCCTGGAACAGCCGGGAGGACATGCCCCCGCCGAGCACCGCGTTGAGCACGCTCATCACGAAGCGGCGGTCGTCGGTGGCGACGATCGTGGGGCAGCCCATGATGATGTTGGCCTGCTCCACCGGCCGCTTGACCACGTGCAGTCCGGCGGTGCCGGTGATGGCGGCGCGGTCGGTGGAGCGCCGCTGCACCGGGGCGGCGTCAGCCTCCAGGCTCCAGCCGGCGGAGTGCAGGGCATCCACCACCAGTTCGCAGACGACGTCGTGGTCCAGCCCCCCGGCGGCGGTGATGACGAGCTCGTCCGGGCGGTAATAACGGCGGTAGTGGTCCCAGACCGAGTCTCGGGCGACGGCGCGGATGGCGTCCGGGGTGCCGCCGATCGGGCGGCCGAGAGGGTGGGTGCCCAGCACGGCGGCGACGAAGTGTTCGTGGGCGACGTCGGTGGGGTCGTCGCTGTCCATCGCGATCTCCTCGAGGATGACGTCGCGTTCCTGCTCCATCTCCTGCGGGTCCAGAACGGCCCCGGTGATCATGTCCGCGATGACGTCGATTGCCATCGGCAGGTCGGTGTCCAGGACGCGGGCGAAGTAGCAGGTGCTTTCCTTCGCCGTGGCGGCGTTGGATTCCCCGCCCACCTCGTCGAAGGCCGAGGCGATCTCCAGCGCGGTCCGCCGTTTGGTGCCCTTGAACAGGAGGTGCTCCAGGAAGTGGGTGGAGCCGTGCTGGCCGGGCGCCTCGTCACGGGAGCCGACGCCGACCCAAAAACCGATGGTGGCCGAGCGCTGCCCCGGCATCGCCTCGGTCAGTACCCGGACGCCGCCTGGCAGGACCGAACGGCGCACCTCGGAACCGCCGTCGGCGCCGTGGATCAGGGTGTCAGCGTGCTGGTTCTGCTCAAGCGGCAGGGGGACGACAGTCATCAAGGCCTTTCAGTAAAAACGTGCCAAATCTGCCTGCCATCGTACCTTTAAATGGCAGCGGGGCCGGTGGATGATCCACCTG